>CAVWIG010000027.1:0-58347 GCA_963754945.1 Methanotrichaceae archaeon | reverse complement strand
ATCTTAGCTTTATGTGGTATGAATAATCCTTTGGATTGGATAACAGAGGTAACAAAATTGTTACCCCAAATGTAGGTTTCTTTACTATGATCATAAAATTTTCCTACACCTTCCGTTTGAGTTCCTTCCTTCTCATTGTATGTGTCATCAATTATTAACAACATTCTATCATTTTCTTTTAAACATAATTTCTCAATAAAAAGGTCCACTTTGCGTTGAGCAACTTCATCCTCGTCCCAATTCGCATCGCTAAAGAACCAATTGTACGAAGAGCGTGCTTTTTTTCCTTTCCTACATTCGGCCATAGTATCACAAAGGTTGGAAACGGTCTTGGATTTATCACACACGCTTAACGCTCCACACAAATCTCGAAACGATCCATAACTCGGTTTCGTAAAAAGATCCTGAAATTCATTCAAGAACGGCTCTAATTGTAATGGTACCTTTATTATTTTGATCATTCTACTCCCAAAAGAGAGAATTTGATCCTAGTATAAAACCCTTACTTTTTATTTTTTTTATTAAATTTATATTCTAATTTAATCTGATGATATTATAAATATACGAAAAAGTTGGAAAGTACAGTACATATTGAATTGGTAACCTTCATAATTAGGCTCAGGATTACCACCAAACCTTTTCTTTGAGTGTGAATCGATAAATGAAAATAAGTCGGCTTCATCTCCTTCTTTCTCAATTGTAATGGATTTTAATACTATTGTCTTTTCATTTTTTTGTACGAAGAAGTTTTGCCGCCTCCTTTAAAGATGCACTTTTGCCAGCGTTATTAGGTCCAACAAAAACTGTGATATCATTTTTATCGAAATTTATTTTTTGATTATCATTAAATTCGATCTTACTTATCCATATTCTTGTTTCCATAGATAGTCATCTCCTCCTTTTCCAATGACTTATTTAAGAATATTCCTACTCCCCCTAAATTAGACCTCATTTCATATACACATCATAAGCATATTAAATCAGATCATCAGACTTTCTTATTCGATATTTTTTATATTTAAATTTATAAATACTATAGTTTAGTATCACGATATTCGATGTTAGTATGTCATGAGTATTACATATTCTAAGAAATCCTTAGGAAGTTAAAAGCTGCTAAAATCTGTCTTTTGCCAACCCGTCCCAAACAGAGACTATATGAATACGCAAACCTTATACTCCAGACTCCCGAGGATTGAGGGTAGAAAGTATGTCAGAAGCACTTTTGCCACAGAATAGGCCAATGCATATCTATCACCCAGATATCGGTTTTGATCTCCCTAGTGTTACTCAACCAAAGCATACATTGTTATGATTTAAAAAAAATAGATTTGATAAATGAGACAACCACCGGTGGATCTAAAACATTTCTAGTTTTGAGATTCAAACAAAATCTTTTAAAGAAGCCAGTTATCTTACTGCATTCATCAAAATCAGCACGCTCTGCCATCTTTCTCTTCTTTATATCCGGTATTTTCATCAAAGTGTGACCTGTGCTAAATCAAAATATCTAAATATGGGTATATGTACGACTCTTCCAGCATTTGTTTAACTTTTTATTCGCCTGACTTTACTTGGCTTTAATAATTCTCTTCCATGTTTCACCAATTCCTGATATTCATCCTCAAAATGGGCTGCTGCCTTCTGAAAAGGTTTCCATTTTTCGCCCATGAATTCCTGGATCTGCTCGTCATTGAAGCCTGCGTCCCTGGTCCTCACATATTCTTCCATCAGATCAAGTTCAGAATCTGCCATTTTTCCAAGTACATCCATTACTAAATTTGGATATTCTTTCGTTCGCAATTCAAGCATCATAATTTCCACTCTATTGTGTTACTTTCATTGTTTGCCCTCTTCAAGTACCCTGATCCTCTCCTCAAGATCCATGAATTTCTCAAAATCAATATCATGTGAGTAGCATTTAATCCAAACCTGCAATAAATTGCAAATTCTACCTGAATTTTAAACCATATTACATATTACCGGAATCCTTACATACTGTCAGTACATCGCATACTCAATCCTGTACATACTTCAAGTTATCAAATTTAGAATAATTAATATTATTATCTATTGTCTCATTATCTATATTATTACCACCTTTACCATCAATTCATCATGATTTTAAATGATCGGGGAGCTATCTTCAGAACAAGGGTCGGCTAGTCGAAATCTACGCTAGCACCCTCAAAAAGTGAGGGTGGCTCGCTTGATTTCTTCCTCCGCCTTCAGAACCCTTGGATTCAAGGTTGAGATCAATCCACCCTCATCCATAATCTTCCAGTTGGTACGCATTTTTTTACATCCTGGAGGTGCAACACAGTTACATTCTCGTCTCCCAAAGGTAGCAGACCAATCTATTTCTACTCCAATGGCATTTCGCTTAGCATGGAGATTCGCGACTCAGAGTTCAAATCCTGCATCCGCAAATACAACAATGTTCTATACCTGTGCCATCGAAATGCCGATCCCGATGCCATAGGAAGCGGTTTTGCCCTCCAGCAGGCCTTCGGCGGATCTCTGGGTGTCGCTGAAGACTTGAGCAGGGCTGGCAGCACCCTCTCCAAGGCCATAAGCGCGGAGATCATACTGAACCCTCGGGTCGAGAACTACGATTTCGTGGTCGTCGTCGATGCCTCTGTCCGACTTCAGCTAGGAGCGGTCCAGCTGAAGAGCTATGCAGTAGTTGATCACCACCTGGATGACGGACTGCTGGCAAGCGCAGAGTTCCATATCCAGAGGCCGACCAGTTCGACAGCAGAGATCGTTTGGAGCATCATAAGAGATAGCAAGATTGTGCCGACAAGGGAGATGGTCTTGGGCCTGCTGGTGGGGATGATCTCAGACTCAGGGAGGTTCAGACGCGCAAACCCACAGTCTTTCAGGACTGCGGCGGAGCTTCTTGAGACTGGTCTAGTCGAGTACGATGAAGCTGTAGCCGTGCTGTCCAGGATGCCTACTGAGATATCTCAGAGGATTGCAGTTCTGAAGGCTGCGTCCAGGGTAGTGGTGGTACGTCAGGACGACTGGCTGATTGTCACAACGGAGATAAATGCCTTCGAGGGCTCGGCTGCCATGGGCCTGGTGGACATCGGGGCCGATGTGGCTCTGGCTGCAGGAAAGCATGGCAGTTCCTCACGGGTAAGCGGTAGAGCCAGCCGAGAGGTTGCCAGAGCGGGTCTCGACCTGGCTGGCGTGATGCGTCGGGTAGCCAAGGCCTATGGTGGCGAAGGAGGAGGTCACCGCGCTGCTGCCGCTATGGAGGCCTCTGGAGAGCCTGCTGAACTTCTGGCCGAGTGCAGGAAAAAGGTGGCTGAGATCCTCCAGTCAAAACAAGTTTAAGTCTTTCTGTACTTTTCGGCAGCCTTCTTCAGTGTCTCGATACCGGGCAGAGGATCGCCCGACAGGTAGGTGATGCTGGCTCCACCGCCGATGCTCACGTGGGAGAACTTGGGCTCAAGGCCAAGTTTCTCAATAGCAGCTACAGTGTGACCTCCGCCGGCTATCGAGTATCCCGACTCTGTGGCAGCCTTGAGTAGCTCAGTAGTGCCAAGCTTGAACGACTCGTTCTCGAAGATGCCGGTGGGCCCGTTCAGTACAGCAACCTTGGACTCTCTTAGCGCCTTGGAGAACTCGACAATGGTTTCTAGACCGATATCGGCTATAGGCAGGTCGGTCGGAATCTTGTTTACGCTGACCTCGACCCTCTCACCGTTCTTGTTCAGAGCTACATCCTTTGGAAGAGCAATCTTGTCTGGGTACTCTTTCAGAAGTTTGGCAGCAATGGGTATCAGATCCAGATACTCCTGGTCTTCGACGAACTTTCGGTTTGCTTCGCCTACGTCCAGTCCAGAAGCCATCATGAAGACTGTGGCAACAACCCCCGAGGTCAGAACTCTGTCTGCCCCACCTCGGCTCAGGACGTTCTGAGTGACCTTGATGGAGTCATCCGCCTTTGTGCCTCCTAAAGCGAAGACCGTCGGATGCTCGTGACCCTTGAGGCCTTTGTCGAGGGCCGTGATCTCCTTGTCCATTAGAATGCCGGCAACGCTCGGGAGTAATTCTGTAAAGCCCACAACAGACAGATGAGACCTGTGGGAGACGGCAAAAGCATCGTTGATGAACAGGTCGAAGAGGGGTGCTAACCGCCTCACCATGATGCTCTTCGCGTGGTCGGCGGGGGATCTGTTCATGTTCTCTTCGGAGTAGAACCGGGTGTTCTCCAGGAGGAGAACCCCTCCCGGCTCCAGCGATTTGATCATGTCGAGCGCATGGGAGCCGAAGATGTCATCAACGTAGGTCACCTCTCTGCGGACGAGTTTGGTTGCAAGTTTCGCATGGGCCTCCATAGTGGTGAAGTCCTTCTTGCCCGCTCTGCTCTGGTGAGCCATGAGGACCACCCGGCAGTCCTCTAAGGCCCGCAGTGTCTCCAGGTGACTCTTTATTCGCTTATCATCTAGAATGTTTCCGGCTGGGTCCATCGGTGAGTTGAAGTCAACCCTCACCAGGACCCTTTTATTATCGAGTATGATATCATCCATTACGAGATAATCCTTCAACTCGCGTTTCCCTCCAGGTATCGGTATAGTAAGGGTTGACACAAGGGCTATATAGGCATTGTTAATTGGCGAGAATAATGCTAAATCAGGTTTAGTCCGGTTGGTATGCTTGGCATTCCCTGGCCTAGTTTAACCACGATTCATAAGTGATATCCTGTGGTCATGTCCCAATCGTCTCGTCTTAATCAACAAAATAATATCTCATAAATGCAAATCACGTCAAATGTCGAGAAAACTCCTTATACTGGGTCGCAAAATCTGCTCGATGGATAATAGTTTGCATAATAAGGAATGCTTGATCAGATAGAGGTAGGATGTCAAGGCTAATTCTGATATTGATGGCGGCCATGCTTTTTGCAGGGGCAGCCAGCGGGGCTGATTGGGGGAAGGAGCGGCCTGTAGCCATAGTCGCCGGGTCCGCCCAGGAGCAGCCAGCGATCGACGGCCACATCGTGACCTGGGCCGACAACCGCAGCGGCAACTACGACATATTCATGTACGATCTAGAGACCGGCCTAGAGAGATGGGTCTGCGTTAATCCCTTCATTCAGGTGCATCCTTCGGTCTCCGGAGAGCGCATAGTCTGGCAGGACATGCGTTCAGGTAAGGCTGACATTTACATGTATGATGCGGTTAGCAGAACGGAGAGCATAGTTGCCAACGGGAAGGGCAACAAAACCCAGCCATCTATTAGCGGTGACCGGGTGGTCTGGGCGGATGACCGGAATGGTAATTCTAACATCTACATGTACGATCTGGCGACCAAGAAGGAGACGCGCGTCTCCTCAGGGCTAAAGGATCAGCTAGGACCAAGGATAAGCGGAGATAAAATCGTCTGGATGGACCAGCGATCAGGACGCTGGAACATCTACATGTACGATGCTTCCAGCGGCACAGAGACGCCATTATCAGCTAGCCCGACAGACCAGTCTTTCCCATCCATCAATGGCAATACCGTTGCCTGGTCAGACAACAGCTCCGGGCATCCTAATATCGCCATCTACGACCTTTCTACTAAGAGCCTCAACCACCTGACCAAGCCAGGGGCCCAGACAGCGCCAGCGATCTACGGCGACTACGTGGCCTACGAGAACAACGGCACCGAAGTATGGCTTTATGACATCAAGACCAAGAAAGACTTTCAACTGGTCCAAGGGTCCATAAAGATGGAGCCAGCCATAGGCGAACGAGGTGTGGTGTGGACTGACTTCAGAAGAGGGCCCAAGGATCCTGACATCTACATGTACGACTTCAAGATACTATCGGATGCACAGATAACCTCTGGACCCTACAACCACACCAATCCGTCCATCTCCGAGGACAACATCGTCTGGACAGACAACCGGAACGGGCATTACAACGTCTACCTTTACAACACAACAACCCTCAAAGAGAAGAACATAACCAACGACAAAATAGACCACAGCAGTCCGGACGTGAGCGGTAACCGCGTTATCTATACAGACAAGCGAAACGGCAATCTGGATATTTTCCTCTACGATCTGACCACCGGAAAGGAGAAGCAGATATCGAAAGACAAGTCCGACCATAGGTACTCCATGATCGATGGCAACCATGTGGTCTGGTTAGATGCACGAACAGGAGACGATCAGGTCTATCTTTACGACATAAACAAGAGTTCCGAGAGGCAGATAACTTCTCAAAAAGGAGGAAAGCTTTCCCCGGTGATCGGTGGAAACATCATCGTCTGGGCGGATAAGAGATCTGGCCAATGGCAGATATATGGATTTAATTTGACTTCCAACATCGAGAGCCCTATATCTCCCGTCCATGCCAATCAGATCGAGCCATGGATCTACAAAGATACTATAGTCTGGGCCGATGGCAGGAACGTCGATAGGAACGATAAGAATGCTCGCAACTGGGATATCTATTCTTACAACATGACCACCAAGAAAGAGATAGCAGTGGTTACCGATGCTGCCAATCAGGGCTATCCTTGTGTCTACGGCAATTATGTGGCCTGGCTGGATGAACGTGGCGGAGACCCTGACATCTATCTTTACGACT
Organism: Methanotrichaceae archaeon; assembly: GCA_963754945.1. GTDB lineage: Archaea > Halobacteriota > Methanosarcinia > Methanotrichales > Methanotrichaceae > Fen-7. The sequence goes on along the minus strand of CAVWIG010000027.1, from coordinate 51,757 downwards.
TAGTTAAGGCAAAAGAAGTTCCTGTGGCCACCCGTCCATTGATCCAGGCTCCCAACGATGGGAAGGGGGACCCCTTCAAGACAAAACCTACTTCGTCCTCCAAGATCCTGAGCAAGGACAAGGTGGTCTGGATGGACAGCAGCCAGGGCTACCCTCAGATAATGATGAGGTACATCATCGCAGACCCGTTGCTCCTCTTGCAACAAGACTTCCCCAGCACCAACGGAAGCCTGATGGTGTGGAGCGACAACCGGCGTGGCATCTGGAACATCTACGGATTCGATTTCTTCAATAGATCGGAGATACCCATAAGCCGTTCGGATGCGGATCAACTATACCCAAAGGCATCAGGCGGTAGAGTCGTGTGGTCCGATTATCGGAGTGGCCATGCTGAGGTCTACATGAAGGACTTGGCCACAGGCAAGGAGTCAGCATTATCTTCGAGCAAGGGAGACCAGCTATGGCCATCCATATCCGGAAACAGAGTGGTCTGGATGGACAACTCATCCGGGAAATGGCAGGTCAGTCTGTACACTTTGAACCAGAATTCATCCAAGCCTTTGAAGGAGGGTTCAGGCCAGCAGATGTATCCTGTCATAAGCGGCAATCTCGTGGTCTGGCAGGACAATCGCAACGGAGACTGGGATATCTATGCCTACGATCTCAAGAACAGCTCGGAGACAAAGCTTACAGGTCCTGGTGATCAGGTTTACCCGGATGTATCCGGGAACATAATAGCCTGGGAGGACAGGAAGACCGGAGACATCTCATATTATATGTGGGATAAGAAATGGGGAAGGACCTATCCCCGACCGGGAGTTCAGACCAGTCCGGTAGTCTCCGGAAAGTATATCGCTTACGTGGATAACTCCGCACAAGGCTCGTCCATACGAAAACTGGATACAAGCACATGGAAGGACACGCTGGTGGCTGACGGTCCAGGCCAGGTTAAGCCCAGCATGGACAAGAAGCTGGTGTGGCTCGATTACCTGACGGGCAAGCCCAGGTATCAGCCATTGGACTCTGGCCAGATAAGCATAATCTGTAAAGCACCTGGAGACAAGAGCCATCCCTCCGTTGGAGGCAACGACCTGGTGGGCTACTACGCGACCTGGATGGACAACCGCAGCGGTCAGCCCGAAGTGTACGTTTACAGCTTAGGTCAGGAGATCGAGCTGCCTCTGGCCGCGGGGCCGTATGACAACATGTATCCGGCCATCTCTGGCACTGTAATAGCCTGGATGGCTCAGACTCCGGACAAAGCTGATCCTTCCAAGAAATCCTGGGCCATAAGGACCTTCGACACCTCCAATGACAACCGTTCAGAGCTGGTATCGGCGCTGAACTCGCCGTCAGCGCCGTCCATTAGCGACACTTATCTGACATGGGCCGATACTTTTGCCGACTTCGGATGGTCGGTATACAAGAAGCTCCTATTCGGCATGGAGACCAGGGAGGTCATACCTCCGGCTGGAGTCAACCCCCGGGCAGGGAAGAATAAAGTAGTCTTCCAGGAAAAGGACAAGACCAGCGGAAACTGGAACGTGTTTATGTGGAACGGCCAGGAGAAGACCCAGCTCACCCAAGGCTCGGGAGACCACATCAATCCGGCCACAGACGGCAGCACCGTGGTCTGGCAGGACAACCGCAACGGCAACTGGGACATATACGCCTACGATCTCAATACAAGCAAGGAGATGCGGATAACCAAAGGGCCAGCCGCGCACACCAATCCGGATGTGGAGAACGGAGTGATCGTCTGGCAGGATAAGCGCAACGGCAACTGGGACATATACGCCTATGATCTCAACACGAACAAAGAGAAGGTCATCTGCAAGGCTCCAGGAGACCAGACAGAACCTCGGATTGGCGCAGGAAAGATCGTCTGGACGGACAGCAGAAGCGGGAACAAGGACATCTACATCTATGAAAACTATGTGTCCTGAGAAGGGATGGCGGCTGATGCCGCCCTAATCTTTTCAGTCCAATTTTATTGTATTTTGCTTATAGTCCAGAGTGGCATTTCCTGATGCTAAACTGAATCCGTATTCTTGCTTTCCAATTTCCAATAAGCTTGCAACAAATGTGACAATTTTCTCTTAACTTTGGCTAGCCAGCTTCCTTAAGTTCCAGCTCCATGAGCGTTTGTCATGCCTCGAATACGTATCCACCCTTGCTTTCCCCGACTGAGGTAGCCATGTTTTGTCTGATACGCTAAAGCACATGTCTCATTGCTCTCCGACGGCCGAGTTATGTTCCGATTAGTTTCGTTCTCGATCTGGCTTGGCGATCAAGGCTGATGTTACCAAAATGGTTAGAAGGATCAAAAGTGTCAGTCACATAAAGTGTCTTGTCGGGTGCATTTACAACCTTGAACGATTGGATGAATGGACTCATTCCGAAGTTGTATGCTCTGCGCCTACTTAGGAAGGGACATGAGCTTCAAAACACCCGGCTAATATCACTCCCTGCACTATTTATATAGAAAGATGTGAACTCAATATGGAGTAGATCGTGAACTTCCGTAATGTTCTCCCTTATCTCGTTCTGGTATGCCTGGTAATCAGCAGCATGGCTCTTCATGTAAATGGCCAGGAGGACAGAGCGCTAGAGTGGTTCCACTCTGAGTACGCCAATTTCTTCAAACCCAATTTAAATTATACTACTCCACCTACCATTACCTTGGCGACCGTAGTGCCATCTTTTCTGAAGGTGGGCGATCCCACGGCCGAGATCACCGCCAACGTGTACGATCCTGCAGGCATAAGGACTGTCTATGCCCTGGTAGATAATCGCATGAACCTAATGCTGGACCTCATGAGAACAAACCAATACACAGGCTACTGCGGATCGAACCTCCCGCCGGGGACCTACAGGGTAACTATTGTCGCCATAGATAGAGCTGGTAATGCTGCACAGGCCCAATCGGCCACCAACCTGACCATCCTCGATCCCAGCCTTAACGCTAACCATATCGAGAACAGCCTTGAGAACCGTATGAATGAGGACCTTCGGGTGATAGTTCTTCACGATGCTAACCTTTCGATACCTGGTGGGGACAGGTTCAACATACTCCCGGCAAGTTCGGCGACCGTCCCCGGCAGCAAGCTGGACGAGCTTGCTCATCTCAAAGGAGTGAAGGGCATCTATGAGGACAAGAAGCTTCAGGTTCTGGCATCACCTGGGAATTATTCGCAGCCATCCAAAGGCATAGACGACCCCAGGAAAGGGCATAGCCTGAAGGGTGACGGAGTGACCGTTGCCCTACTGGACACAGGTGCCGATCCTCAGCACGAGTCTCTCAAGGGCCAGAAAATTATAGCCTTTAAAGACTTCGTGAACAACCAAACCAGGCCTTACGACGACAATGGCCACGGCACTCATTGCGCTGACCTCATAGCCGGTGATGGCGACCAGGGCGGTGTGGCCCCGGATGCCAAATTGGTGGTCGTGAAGGTCATGGATAGAGATGGGGCTTGTTATATCTCGGATGCCGTCAGGGCACTGGACTGGTGCCTGGAGAACAAGGACCGCTACGGGATAAAAGTGATATCCTTTAGTGTGGGGGGCGAGGGTCCAGCGGATGGAACCTCTCTTTTGGACCTTGCTTGCAACAACATGGTGGATAAAGGATTTGTAACGTGCGTGGCTGCTGGCAACTCAGGGCCTGCTCCCAGGTCCATAGTCATACCTGGTGATGCGGAGAAGGTGATTACAGTAGGGGCCATCGACAACCGGGGAACCATCTTCGAACAATCATCGCGCGGCCCAGCCCCTAACGGAGATATAAAGCCGGACATTGTGACTTTGGGCGTGGACGTGGTTTCAGCACTATCAGGGACCAGGGATCAATACAGCCCCATGAGCGGCACCTCAATGGCCGTCCCCCAGGTTTCAGGCGCAGCAGCTTTGCTTCTGGAGGCCAAGACAGACCTGAAGCCATCGGATGTAAAGAGAATCCTGCTGAAGACCGCTGACGATCTTGGCGATCTCGGACCTGATGACACTTACGGCTATGGGGCCATGAACCTCACCTCCGCATTAACAGACTTAGGTGTCAAACCTGACTGGTTAGCTGGTGCAAAGCTGATGAGCGTTGATCTCAGCCGGTACAATACTACCGTGGGTGATTCTGTTATGATTGAGGCCAAGGTTTCCGGGGATGTAAAAGAGGTCAACAGCCGGATCATAGGTCCGGACAAGACAATGGAGATCCCACTTGCTGACTTCGATGGCAACGGAATTTTCTCAGCTCCCTGGGAAACCAGCTTTTGGAAGCCCGGAAAATACCAGATCGAGATCGACCTAATTGGGATGTACGGAGAAACATCGTCGTCATCCGTTCCTTTCAGGCTAGATTCCAAGCATTGAGAAAAGTATAAATCACTCCAAGTAGATTATGTTACAGTATTGATGGGGGTAAAAGTGGTGTACCTTTCAAATCACCGGTTAGCTCTGCTGGCAGTGGTCCTTATTTTGCTTTCATTTTCGGCTATTGCTCAAGACGTGTTAAGGTTTGGCTCCAAGGTAGAGCCGCATGACACAGACGAGAGCAAATCACTCAGTCTGTTTTGTGTAGATCCTGAGTTCGCCTTTTATGATGGGAATAGCAGAGGGCTGTTCGAACCTGGTGATCCGGCTTACATACACATAAACCCGAATGAACCAGTAGTCAACGAAAACGATGTTCGTCTCACACCCTTCGGTAGCTTCCTGGCTGGTAGCCAAGTAAATATAGGCGACCCGGATCTCGGGTATCCGTTATCTCATTTTGGAAGTAGCGGTTCCCCCAGTGCTGAGGTGCGGTACTTTGACGTGAACGGGAACAAGGGCTACAGTCTCGACGATCCAGTCTATCTGAATACCAATCCTGGCACAGTGACTTCCGGAGACATCAGACTGACCAGCTATATGGGGTATGAAGCTGGTAGCAGGGTGAGGGATTCGGATCTGGACAGCGGCAAGCCTACAACGATTCTTCCCGGAAAGCTCGCTTTTTACAATGCAAACGGGAATATAAACAACGGCGGATGGGCTATTTACGATGCTGGAGACAGGATCTATTTGGCTACTCAGTATCCTTTCTCGACGGTCACTATAAACGATATCAGGATATCGATTTGAATCTACCCAAAGTCAATTGAAATTTTTTTACCTACTTGGCGAAAATGGCGGATTCCCAATAATCATTTTTTTCGGTCCACGAGCGATCACGGAGATGTTTTCGCCTGGAGAAAATTATACCTATATTCGAAGAAGAAAAAAGATTATTCAAGATACAATTTCCCTTTTCCATCAGCAACATGCTTGACCTCGATAGAATCTGAATCAGAGAAGCTCCAGATTATGGGCACCACCTGTCCCGACGAGAAAGCTTTGTTGAATCTATCGCCGGTGTCCATCTTTCTCTTAAACTCGATGATGGTATAACCGTTCTCCTGCTTTCCACCGTATTCCAGTATGTCATTTGTTCCCCCAAGCTCTGTGACCGGGACGTGCGGCCCGTAGTTACCTGTAGAGTATTGGTCCTGGACAGTGACATTTCCATCATGGACGTAGCCCATTACTATTTCTGCATCCTTCATCCATTCGGAAGGCTCGAAACCCACGGCAATCCAGCCGGTTGTCTTAGCTTTCATGGCCATGTACAGATATTGTGCATCGTTCTTCCAGTAAACTTCGAAGGATCTGCCGGATCCTCCCACCTCAGTCATTGTCAGGTTGCGGGAATACTCGCCATCGGAGATGACGCCATCAGGATTCCAGGGTTGAGAGATCTTATGTTCGGTAAAATTGGATGACGCCGTCTTGGGTTGAATGCAGCCCGATATAAGAACAATGCCTGTCAAAATAAGCACAATCAGTCTAATTCTCGAATTTAACGAGCTTTTCATATTCAACATCAATCGATCGACCTCACCGTCATATATTGATGCCTATGCGGATCAGCTTGTCGGAACATCAAGGGCTAGATTACAAATTGATGTTTCAGTCCAGCATCTCAATTCTGATCATGACAGCAGTCTTTATCCTGATCGCCTCAACCAGATGTCGGACAAATCTCCATATATGTAGGTTTGGAGCGATGACAGTTCCACCATCAGACAGATCTCAGATGCTAGTCGATAACTACAAATTGGTAACGATGCAGATGAATACTGATTATGCGCATTAATAGATTGTCCTGTGGGCTGATTCTACTGCTCGCCATCGCCTTTTTACCGACCTCAGCCAACGGGTCCCAGTTGCCTCGTGCAGAGTGGAGCAGGACTTTCGGAGGTCCCCACGATGACGGCGCTTGGTCTCTTCAAGCGACTGATGATGGTGGCTACATAGTTGCAGGCTACACCAGTTCAAGGGGCGAAGGTAGCGATCTCTGGCTGATAAAGACTGATTCCAGCGGCATCGAACTGTGGAACAGAACCTTTGGCGGATCGCAAGAAGATGTGGGGTATTTCGTCAAACAGACCAGGGACCAAGGCTATATCGTAACCGGCAGCACCAGGTCGTACGGCATCGGTGAGGAGCGCCTGTGGCTCTTGAAGACCGACTCAAATGGGAGCAAAGAGTGGGATCACACATTCGGAGGCTTTGTCTCCTCATCAGGGGATGGTGGATGGGCTGTAGACCAGACAACGGACGGCGGATACATCGTTACCGGCTACACCAAATCCTATGGTGCGGGAGGAAAGGATCTCTGGTTGATAAAGACCGATTCAGTCGGCAATAAGCAGTGGGACAAAACCTTCGGAGGACCTAAAGACGATGTGGGCATGTCCGTGGTCCAGACACGAGACGGAGGCTACATCGTGGCTGGCAGAACGGCATCTTTTGGCTCAGGAGGCGACGATATCTGGCTGTTGAAAGTCAACCCCAAGGGTCGCGAGCAATGGAACAGGACCTTCGGCGGGCAGAAGGATGATGTGGCCCTCCAGGTGATCGAGCTCAAGGACGGCTATGCCCTCACAGGCAGGACGGAGTCTGCCGACTCTGGCGGCAGGAAGGCGTTTCTCATGAAGACAGACTTCTACGGAAAGGAGCTGTGGGAGAGATATTACGGCCAGAATGGCTCCGGCATATCGCTGCAGCAAACGGACGACGGAGGATTCATCATTGCAGGAAGCATGAATTCGCCAGCTGCAGGAAAAGATGCCATGCTGATAAAGACGGATCCCTCCGGGAACGAACAGTGGATAATGCCACTGGGCGGACCTGGAGATAATATTGGCACCTCAGTTGTTGAGAGCATCGATGGTGGATACGTCATGGCGGGCATAACAAATTCCTTTGGTGCAGGAGCTGAGGACGCCTGGCTGGTCAAAGTGGGGCTGGAGAACGTCACGTCCGCATCTGGCGAGCCTCTCGGAAACATGACCAGCAAGAGATGATCAGTGGAGTTCGTCATCAGCATTGATCAAATAGCAGAACAAAAATACCATATCCTTAAGTGTCTACCCGGGAGATGGGCATGTTCGGATCAGCTAGGTGGATTGTTGCGTTATTTGTGTTCCTGCTTTTGGCCTCTGCTGCTGAGGCATCGAGCTTGCAGGATCCAAGTAAAGGGACGAAGGATAGCATCAGCCACCAGCAAGAGGTCGAAGCAGCCCAGATCCTGACCGAGATCGAAGCCAACCAGGCGGTGTCTTATGATAACGTCTACATCTCAGGGAACCTGGATCTGAGCAAACTAACAGGGCCGGTCCGCCAGTCGGTAACGATAACCAACTCCACAATCCAAGGACCTGCGAACTTCGAGAGGGTAACCTTTGGGGACCTTATTGACTTCTGGGGAACGACTTTCCAGAGCAATGCAAGCTTTGCTAAAGCCCAGTTCCAGGGAGATGTGAACTTTGGTGGTGCGAGATTTTATGGCAATACGGATTTCAGGTTTGCCAGGTTCGACAGTGCAGTCTCCTTCAGCCGAGCGAGGTTCGATGGTGTGGTCAGCTTTGCCAACTCCCAGTTCGATGGAAATGCCGTCTTCGAAGGCTCAAAATTTGATTCAGAAGCCAAATTCGACCTGGTCCAGTTCTCCCGGCCCGTAACCTTCATGGGTGCCATCTTCTCCGGAGATGCGAGCATTACCAACTCCCAATTCAGTGGAACTACCATCTTCATGAACTCCAATTTCAAGGGGGATGCCGACTTTGCGGGAACTCAGTTCGTCAGAGACGCCATTTTCCGATCGTCGCATTTTTACGGAGGGTCCAGCTTCGGCCTTGCCAGCTTCGGCGGATTTGCTGACTTTGCCAACGTGACTTTTGAAAACACTGCGTTCTTCGCCGTTACAAAGTTCGATGATAATGCTCACTTCCTTGACGCGAAATTCAATAAAGACCTTGTCCTTGAGAGCGCCAGGATCTACAACATGCAGCTCGAAAATGCTACCTTCGGGAAGAATTCGACAATTAGTCTAAAGGATGCGGACTTCACACGGTTGGTCGTACCCTGGTCAACCATAAAGGACAGATTGGAGTTCAATGGTGCCGCCTACCTGGCCTTGGTCAAAAACTACAAGAATCTTGAGTGGTTCAATGATGCAGACGACTGTTACTATCAGTACCGTCAGATCAGCCGGGCAAACGAGCCACTGGGCTGGGCAAAGCTGGCAGATGTGGTCGCCTGGCTCTCCTGTGGCTACGGCGTGCGCGTGAGCTACGCTGCTTTCTGGTGCATCTTCACAGTCCTCTTCTTCGGTGTTGTTTACTGGGGGACCAACGGAATGAAGAGGTTCGAGCGGACCGGAGAAAATCCTGGCAGTACAGAAGATATCCAGGAACAGCATGTTTCCTTTGTCGACGCCATGTACTTTAGCGTCGCTCAGTTCAAGTCAGCGGAGGGACCTGTTAACTATTATCCAGTGGGTTTTAGCAGGCAGTTGGCGATGTTGGAAATTATAATGGGTTGGTTCTTAATAATGCTCTTCGTGGTTATCCTAGTTGGCATATTTATCCGATAGCTCAAGATTCGATCGCGATGATCTAAAGGTAAGCTAACCTGCTAATCAGGCTACTCCTCTTCGACGTACTTCATTATTAGGCTCCTCTTGTCCCCAATCAGTTCTTTTTCACGATCGAGGATCTCCTTTACTAAAGGAACAATAGCCCTTTCACCGACCCAATTCCTGATCAGTATATCTTTCGATCCAGACTCATTCATCACGCGGTCCGCGACAAAGGCACACAAAAAGATATCGTCAACGTAGCCGAGGGGACCCTGTTCGGGAATGGCGTCTTTCTCCTCGGGAATAATGAAGTATGCTATTGCTGCAATCACTAGCGGGGATAAATCTTTTGGAAGATTTGGATCATCAACCAGCCGCACCATCAGCCTGTAAAATGCAGGAGCCTCATGGATGAGGTCGCTGAACTTTCCTTCATAGCCTGAAACAGCTTCTTCGAGTAAGCCATCAAATCTCATCATGTATGTTATCTCCTTTTATGGTTGGTGTTCGATAACACAGAATTTATTGAAGGCGATCAATTGTGAATACACCTGCTACTCGATGAGGTGATCGCGTAGCGCGGATTGCAATCCATACTCCAAACTTACAGTCTTCAATGCTTAAAAAGCTGCCTGGAGTGTCACCCAAAGCCGGAAAAACTCTGGATCCGAGGGTCCTGCAGAACGCACCAATCCGGACGTGGAGAACGGAGTGATCGTCTGGCAGGATAAAGCGCAACGGCAACTGGGATATATGCGCCTATGATCTCAACACGAACAAAGAGAAGATCATCTGCAAAGCAGCGGGCGATCAGACCGAACCTCGGATCGGGGCTGGAAAGATCGTCTGGACGGGACAGTTTGGGCGAGAACAAGGACATCTACATCTACGAGAACTATGTGTCTTAGAGGACGAGGCGGCATACGGCCGTCTCATCATCTTTTGTCTTTTTTGTCTAAAAATTTCGTGATGATATCGAGCTGCCGCTAGGCAAAGTTTATTAAAGCCGAACACATTAGGAGGGCACTTAAGAACATTGGGGCTATTCATGGAGCTTGAAAATCTCAGATTTGGCACGGAGCTGCTTAAACGCGGTTTTGCAAAGATGCAGAAGGGCGGTGTCATCATGGACGTCACCACCGCCGAGCAGGCGATCATAGCCGAGGAGGCTGGAGCGGTGGCTGTGATGGCGCTTCACGCTGTTCCCGCTGACATAAGAAAGATGGGCGGAGTGGCCAGGATGGCCGATCCGGTCATAATTGAGGAGATCATAAAGGCTGTAACCATACCGGTCATGGCAAAGGCCAGAATCGGACACTTCGTGGAGGCCCAGATCCTGGAAGCTCTAGGCGTGGACATGGTGGACGAGTCGGAAGTATTGACGCCGGCTGACCAGTTCCACATAGACAAGACCAAGTTCACTATACCCTTCGTCTGCGGAGCCAGGAATCTTGGCGAGGCCCTCCGGCGAATAGCGGAGGGAGCGGCCATGATCAGGACCAAGGGCGAGGCAGGCACGGGCGATGTGAGCCAGGCCGTTTTGCACATGAGGCTGATCTTGGGCCAGATAAGAAGCCTGAAAGGCATGGATGAACAGCAGCTCATGAAGGTGGCCAGGGACATTGAGGCTAACTGTGATCTTGTGACGGAGTGCGCAAGGCTGCAAAGGTTGCCCGTAGTGAACTTCGCTGCTGGCGGCGTGGCCACACCAGCAGATGCGGCACTGATGATGCAGCTAGGAGCTGATGGCGTTTTCGTGGGCTCGGGGATCTTCAAGTCTGAGAATCCCCAGGCCATGGCATCGGCCATAGTCCAGGCGGTGCACAACTTCGACAACCCCCAGCTTTTGGCCCAGGTGTCAAAGGGCCTTGGTGCAGCTATGAAAGGGCTGGACGCGAGCACTATACCTGAGGGCGAGATTCTCCAGACCAGGGGATGGTAGAGTTTAAAATAGGAGTCATTGCCCTTCAAGGGGACGTCTCCGAGCACGTTGCTGCCATGGAAAAGGCCCTGTGCGGCCGGGGATCTGTAGTCCAGGTAAGGCGAGCCGGTATCGTCCCTGATTGCGACGGGCTGGTGCTTCCGGGGGGCGAGAGCACAACCCTATCCCGCCAGCTGGCCAATGCCGGGATCGACCAGGAGATAAAGAGGGCCGCAGCATCCGGGATTCCTGTGCTCGCCACATGTGCTGGATTGGTGCTGGTCTCCCGAGTAATCCAGGGAGACTCTAAGGTCCATCCTCTAGGGCTGATGGACTCGACCATCGGCAGAAATGTCTTCGGCTCCCAGAGAGAGTCCTTTGAGGCTGACCTAGATGTTGAGGGGTTCGACCGGCCCTTCCGGGCAGTCTTCATCAGGGCTCCCGCAATAGTGAGCGTCGGAAAAGGCGTTCAAGTCCTGGCAAGGGTGGAAGAAAACGCTGTGGCTGCCCGGCAGAAGAATGTGCTTTGCCTGGCATTCCACCCAGAGCTGACCGAAGATTTGAGGTTCCATCAGTTGTTCCTGGAAACTGTAGGAGTGAAGTGATATGTTCTCCGATGAGGGATTGGTTACCAAAAGCCTTGAGGATATGCGACAGGAGATAGAAAGCCTACATGTTGAGGCTTCCAAGCTTAGAGCCGAGTACGATGCGGCCCAACAGAAGATTGAGGAGCTGCGCAGAGAGTCGATTGATACAAGGCAATCGGATCCAGAAGACGCAGAGCTGATCTGGCTGGAGGCCGAGCGTCTCCTGGACGAGAGCAAAGAGATGCTGAGAATGTCGGTCGAGAATACTATTAGGGCCGGAGAGATCAAGCGCAGACTGGACATCCGGGCCCAGATAGAAGCCATTGATGGTTCAGACGAGATCTGGAAAAAAGCTGTCCAGGCCGGAAGATCCTGATCTTCGGCCCGATTATTTTCGACATAACCATACGCCCAAATCAGCATCAACTTCAGTGCCTTAGTGCCATTTCAGCTTAATTTTTCCCCAAATCCTGGAACTTGATATTCTTCTGGGTCTGGAAGGAGCCAGAGTACTGCTGGTCCCCCTTCATCTTCTTGAACATCTGGGCGTACTGGGTCTTTATGTTCCAGGTACCGTTGAAGGCCTGATCTGCATTGAAGGCCAGAGTGTTATCCGAACTGTTGATGGATCTGATCATGTCTGTCTCGCTCTTGTCCACGTGGCTCAGGTTGAACCTCTCTGTGACGCTTGCACCAATGCCACCGTAAAATGCAGGAGATTCCAGGCTCTTCTCGCCCTTAAGTTGTCCCTCGAAGACCAGATCGCTTCTCTGGGTGAAGTTCACCATAGGGCGGTTCTTGTCAATGCTGCGCTGGGACTCCATGTTTATAGACCCGCTCCCCTTCATCCAGTCGTTGTAGCCCATTGCATTGTCATTAAAGTCATCTTTGACGGAGATCTCTCCCGTTCCTCTTACTACCGAAGACTCGATGTATAGCTTCCCTAGATCCGGGGAAGCCTGACCAGTCACGACGCCGGATATGGAGTCCTGCTGATTGACTCCGGACCAGTGGATCATGTAAGGCCCGTCGTCCACCGCTTCGGCATCGTCTTTAAGGGCTACCGACAGGACCATGTAGGTCCCTGCTGCCCGGCCGGGCAAGGAGCACGACCAGTAGCCGTTCTTGGCATCCCCGCTTTCGAGAGCCATAGGTATGGTGTATATCCTATTCACCGATAGCATCTGCGTCTTTGTTATAGGAGTGTCTTTTACTCCAAACTTCACCGAGGCCGATTCTATCCCGGTTTCGCTCTGGATGTGGACTGTTATCTTTACAGGAGTTCCCGCGGACGGGTTGGTTGGAGAGGCGCTCACGTCCATGACCTTAATCCTACCGTGGTCCGAGCCTTTGGCGCTCTCGATGGCGAGTTCGTAGTTCTTGGAAGCCCTTATATCATTCCCGCTCTCTGTAGCTGAAGGGTTCTCAGCGCTGGAGACGGCTTCCGTTCTGTGACCCATGCGCTCTAATATTTTCTTTATGTACTGGACCAGTCCCGATATCTCATCAACGACATCATTTCCTTTTTTGGCCGAAGAAATGTCGGTGACCTGAACTGAACTATTTTTCGACATGGATTTCTTGGCGGGAGGGCTTGCGAACGCTTCTGAAGTTGCTTGTTGTGTCTTCAGATTCAATTCACTGCTCTTTTTTCCGACTGATATTGGTTCCGATGCTGTTCCCCCAGAATTCAAACCTGCCACAGAATTCTGCTTAAAATCGTTCTTGCTTTCCAGCGTTGATCCGACTTCCCTATCAGCCGTTGGCTTCTGTTGTCCAGAGGCAGCAGTGGACTGGCCCACAACCGCTATATGAAGATTGCAACTGTCTGTAACCGGCAACTTGGCAGAGGTGACGCCTTCCGCTTTGATCACGTCCTTTATCTCTTCATTCACCGGCTCGTCTGCTGTGAGGGTCTTCTGTTGTTTGGGTGCAAGATAATCGACCAGCCCCAGAGGGCCGAATGTCTTGCTGTTTGCAAGGATGTTGTAAAGTGGAACACTTCCAGGGTTATCCAGGGTGCACGTGATCCTAGCGACGTCACCTGATTTAACAGATTCAGGAGCTCTCACGGATATCTTGACGGACGACGTAACCAGGCTTGCCCTGGCTTTGGACGAGTCTGACCAGGTCCGACCCAGGGAATCCGTCCCTTGCACGCTGAAATCAAGAGTAGAGTTAGATGCTATCTTCATGTTTGGTGAGAATACGTGGAACTCGCCTGGAGCCAGACCCTCTATCATGTCCAGAGTGTCGCTATTCTCGGTCAGGACGACGTTGGTCAGGGCATCGTTGCCGGTGTTCGTAACCAGGCAGGTGAGATTGACGCCTTCCCCGACAAAAGCTTCCACATCTGAAGGCGTAACCTTCAGGCTTATGCCCGGAGAGATTACCCTGATGTGGATGCTTCCTCTATCCTGGACAGTATAGCCTCTGGAATCGTGGCCTTTGGCTGTAACATTGATTCTGGCGGACTTGTTGAGGACATATATAGTGGACATACGGATGGAGTTTCCGGGCGCGATCTCCTTCAGCCTGTACTGAGAGTCGCCCCCGTTTAGGGTTATGTTTTTCAGGATCTCCTCACCGGTGTTGTTAAGGACCCATGTTGCATCCACGGGCAGGCCCGGATACACCACCGCCTCCTTTGGCATCGCTGTCAGGTTCAAGCCGGAGCCCAAGACCTTTATCTGGACCTTCGCGGATTCGTACACTTTTTGGCCGTTCGGCTGGTTAGCCGTAACGGCAATTTGGTCGAGAAGGCTTTCTCTGGCCGTTATGTTCTTCTGAAGTGCAGCCGACTTTCCGGGGTCTAGAATGGGAATCAGGCCGATTCCGCCGAGGGAGTCGGATACGGTTATATTGGATAGGCGACTTTTTCCAGCGTTCTCCACCTCGACGGATAAGGAGATCTGGTCACCTCGGTGCACACTGTCCGGGAGTACTTGCGCTCTGAGCTTCAGATCGGGAGATATCATCCAAACCCGGGCTGTAGCATTCGCCTTCCAGACATTTCCTTGGGTGTCGTTGCCTTTCACAGTGGCGTTCAACAAGGCGTTGTCATTGAGGGTGAAAGCTCCATCGATTTGAATCTCCTTTCCTGGAGTCAAATAGGTAGTGGATGTCCTCTTATCTCCGCACACCATCTCCAGGTTGGAAAGATCCTCTTTTCCCGAGTTCAACGCTGTGCATTCGTATGAAATGGAATCGCCCTTATGGCCTTCCGATTGGTTGGTTCTGATGGTGAGGTTGAACTTCGGTTCAGAACTGAGTATTATTTCTCGGTTATTATTATCGATTTTATTATCTGTATTATTATTAATTAGCTGTAGTTATTATCGCTAATGTTCTTGTCCATCTTCGTCGAAGCTATTTGTGTTAAGTTAGTCTGAGAGATATTTGTCTGAGAGACGTTAATTTTTTGGCGATTTATCTGAGAGGCATTTCTTTGAGGGCTATTTGCTTGATTGCTGGCAGCTTCTGTTTTTGAGCTGCTTTCATCGGTTACTGGTCCTTGGGTAACAACCGGCTCTGGGTTTGAGTTTTCGCTGACGCTAGAGCCACCGCCTATGTATAGCCCGAAGCCGGACGTGGCAGGTGACTGAGCGGGTTTTGCATATTGGATCGTAGCCACAACAAGACCGTTGGATGAATCAATGGCCGTGACATTGGCCTTTTCCACGTCCCCACTTAGGGCCAGGGTCTTTCTTTCTCCTGGGGCAAGCTGGGGAAGGACTCCGATTAATTTGCCGCCTTCGTCTGCTATCTTAACCTGCCTGAGGGTATCCTGGCCTGTATTCACCAGCTCAGCATAGGTCACCGGCTGACCCGAACTGGAAGATGTATTTATCAGAGCTGATAGTGCAGGCCGCACTGAGGCAATCTTGAGGACGTCGCGATAGGAACTCTGGTTTGAAGTATTTTGGCTGGGAGAGAGATGGTCTTGGGCGCTCTCGTCCTGGAAGGGACCTGATGCACCAGAAGCGACTTCATGGCTGTGATTTTGGGACCCGGAGAAGAGGGGAATGACAAAATAGAATCCGGCTGCCACAGTGATAACCAACAGCAGAGCTGCAGGCAGAGCTAATCCCTTCAAGAGACTACTTCTACCCCAGAGTAGCCTACGCCTGTTGGGCCATCCCTTCATTCTACTCCCTTCTAATCCCTCAAAATCCCTTGATGGGCAACGTCCCTTCTAAACGATGCCGATGATATGCTCTAATTCCCTTCTGATATTTTTTTATTGTTTTCTCTGTATAAATGCGTTTCGGATGGATGAATGCTTTGCGGCCCAGCATAATCAAATTCTTATAGATGATTTCAGGTTTCTATATTAATGGACTTGATCCTTGGCCGTTCTATTCGCCACGATTTTGTAACCCGATTTTCCCTATTCGGTTTCATGATATCGGTGGGCTCTGCGAACGACGTCTTGGATTTGCTCCAGGCTTATGGAAAAATGAAGGTGGCCGGGGCATCGACAGTCGGTGGATCCAAAATGGGGGACCACCTTTAGCTCAGATCCTATTCTTCTGGCTATCCGGCACTCAAGGTCAGCGGACGTGCGGGTGACCACAGCATCCACCAGGGAAGTGTAAGGCAGAAGGTAATCTATATGCCACCGCCGGACCGAACTGGCACCCAGTAATACTCTCTTGTGCCGTTCCAACCGTTTTAGGCCGCCTGGACCTCTGGCCGAACCTGTATAGGAGTAGTAGCCTTCAACAAATTGAACAATGCCCAGGGAACCGACTTCTATCTCTTGAGCCCGGCCAAGCGAAAGCACGAGAGTATAGATTCCTGGGTCCATAATAGGCTTGGCTTGTGAGGGTTATACTTGAGATTGGCGCTCACGAAAGGATAATACGAGATCTATATCAGAGCAAGCCTTTTCTAGGATGACTTACGTTAATTGACGTGGTGAAAATTCAGTGAAATTATTGCTAGCAGCAGTATTAGCGCTGATGCTCTCATCTGTGGCACTAGCAGCCCCAGAGACTCATCAGGTTGGACCGTACAAGGTATCGTTTGACATGAACACGAACACGAAGTACCAGATTCTGACACCGAATACGCAAGGAAATTCTATGGCTACTGGCTACCTCCTGGAAATAAAAACAGATAATTCAACCGGCGCTTCAATAGCCATAACAGAGTACAAAAACCCAGTGGACTCGACGCTACAAATGCAAGGAGCCCTTGACTTGTGGAGTATGAGAGCAAGTGGTATCAATGCCACAACTATGATGAACCAGACCATTAATGGCAAGAATGGCTTCATGATCTCTGGTGCTCCTTTCTCCAGTTCAAACGTCCCTGCTGGATTCAAGCTCTATCATGCCCAATACTGGCTTGATAGCAAGCAATGCGAGTGCGGTGCAGTTTCTGTGGGCACGACGAGCGTCTTCATATCTTCGACCTATCCACAAGACGTAACCATGAACCTGCTTAAGAGCATCAACGTAGTGAAGAGCGCTTAGGTTAGAGAGGATATCTCTCAGAATACCATTTTTCACTCCGGATGATTTAGGTTCGCAAGAACCTCTTTTCTTTTTTACAGCTTCTCCAAAGCCGGAAAGCCATTTTACCCAGGGTGCTCTACCAGCGGAAGAATTTTAGGATAAGTAAGTTTGATGAGCTTGACAAAACTCGCATGACTTAATACCGTACCGACTTAATGAGTTCAGGTTCGGTTCCATATATCTCGATGGCAATAGATGTTGATCTGATGAGGTGACCGAATGAACAACGGCGCTCAGAACTCAATATCCTCATCACGGATCAGACAGGCCTTGTCATCATCGCGCCATATGCTGTTAATCGGCAGAGTTTAAGTCATTTGTTCATACGCTTATCACTATTATGCTCCAACTATGCTCTAACCATCCGGTTCATCCATGATTGCCATCGCGGGCAGCGACATGTCCTCACCTGCATGATAACCGTACAGCTCTTCAAGGTCGGCTTCGATCGCATGCATGAACAGCGCATTTGGAATATCCATGGGGCATAGTTCCTCACACTGTCCACAGTCTATGCAAGAATCGGCAACATGGGCATAGCGTAGCAGATGGAATGCAAACTCCGGCGGAACCTTACCTGGAAATGCGGTTTTATAGGGCTGACGCTGTTGAACAGGGCTGGACATACCTCTACACAGGTATAGCATTTTATGCACCTGGAGGTCTCTTCGATCATCATTTTTAGGCGTTCCCTGCTGCCGCTCAATGGCGCAAAATCCTTCTTGCGCCATTCGTCGGCCAGGTTCAATGTCGCTTCCTCCCTTCTCTTGCGGGCCTTGATGCACGAGGCATCTGCAACAACCGTGCCAATTACTCCAGCATCCAGAGCCCCATTGATCAGCTCGGCTCCACGCGGGCTGCATACTTCGACGAAGGTGGCCTTCCCCACCATCTCTTCCCGAACACCCCATTGTCCGCAGGCGAGATCAGCCTGCCGGGGAATCTTCATCTTACAACGTCTGCAATTGCTTCTTCGGCCATAACCGGCATCTTCAAGCTTGGGAATAGAGGCATCTTTCGCTTGGCCATCATATTTGATGTGCAAATGTCCCTTGTACATTGATTCTTTTATCACAGAGTCTGGATCCACCTCGAAAACCTCGGACATTATACGCCTCATAGTGGCTGGAGTTGTGGCACCACCACAGTTCAGGCCGATCATCAAAATATTTTCCAGATTTAGCTGCTTTCTCTTCGCCTGTTCGTAGACCCCCATCACATCGCATCCTTTGAGGGCAGCTGCTACTTTTAAATCTTTCAAGCCCTTCAGGTATTTCCCAAAAAGCTTGGAGAGCAGAAGCGTGCTCCCGAGGATAGAACCTGCCGTGTCCATAACCTCGTGAGGATCGGTTATGAGGACTGGCCTGGCATCGTAAATGTCCGCGCCTTTCTTAACCCCGACCACAGCATCTACAATGCCTTCCGCAAGTGCAAACGTCAAGAGAGCTGTGACTGCTCCTCCCGATTCGCCTCTTTCTCTTATCAGAGGATCGACGGCCCAGGCCAACATCAGATCGCCCTTCGCGCTCATCCCGTTCGCCCCTTTATCTTTTCAATCTTTACTGCGCACGCCTTATATTCAGGAATCCTTGAGATGCTGTCGACTGCATTGTTGGTCAGGATGTTGGCAGGACACTCCTTGAAGTGGAACGGTATGAAGACTTCTCCCACTTTGATGTCCTCAGTCACCAACGCTTGAATTTCGATCTCACCCCTGCGCGATGTTACCCTGACCATCTCGCCGTCGTCTATGCCAAGCCTCTCAGCATCCTCTGGGTGGATCTCCACCCAGCCCGTCTTTACTTCGTTGTCAAGCGTGGGGGATCTGCGGGTCATTGTACCTGTGTGCCAATGCCAGATGCTCCTGCCAGTGGTGAGGATAAGAGGATACGCGTAATCCGTGATCTCAGCGGTAGGTCTCCACTCCACAGTCGAGAAGACACCTAGGCCATCACCAGTGGCGAATCTATCCGTATAGAGTATTTGAGTTCCTGGATGATTCGTGTCTGGACACGGCCATTGGAGTGCGTAAGGATGCTCTAGACGTTCGTAGTTCATGCCTGAATATGTGGGCGTGACCTTTGCGATCTCGTCGAATATCTCTTCTTCGGTTTTATAGGGGAACTGTTTTTCGTATCCCATCCTCCTTGCTATCTCGCAGATTATGAGCCAGTCGGGCTTTGCCTCCCCCGGAGGATCGATTGCCTTTCTCCACCTCTGCACACGTCTCTCCGTGTTGGTATGCGTACCATTCTTTTCGGCGTAACAGGCCGCAGGAAGGACAACATCCGCAAACTCTGCGGTCTCACTAAGGAAGATCTCCTGGGATACCATGAACTCGATGTTTTCCATTGCCTTTCTGACGTGGTTGAGGTCAGGGTCTGAGATCATGGGGTTCTCGCCGAGCAGGTACATGCATTTTATTCTGCCTGGTTGATCTGCAAGGACGTCCATCATCTCCGTTAATGTGCGGCCATCCTTGCCCTCTGCGATCTCCTCCACACCCCACAGACTCATCATCCTGCTGCGGGCTTCTTCATCAGTGACCTTCTGGTATCCGCTGTACACATTCGGCAGACCACCCATATCGCTGGCACCCTGGACGTTGTTCTGTCCTCTTAAGGGATTGACTCCGCTGCCGGGTTTTCCTATGTTGCCCGTCAGCAGCATCAGGTTCGCCACGGATAACACATTGTCCACACCGACGGTGTGCTGTGTTATTCCCATCGAATAGATTAGAGCACAAGGTTTGGATTTCGCGATCCATTCCGCAGCCGTTGCCAGGTCGGATTCAGGAACGCCTGTGATCCTTGAAACGTTCTTGAGATCGTAGTCGTCCTTCATTACCGTCTCTTTTGCAGAATCAAAATTCCTCGTTCTTTTTTCGATGAAGTCCTTATCCTCCCAGCCGTTCCCTATGATGTGATGCATGAGACCGTTGAGCAACGTCACATCTGTTCCTGAGTACATGGAAAGGTAGAGGTCTGCATGCTTCGCCGTAGGTGTGTACCTCGGATCAGCACAGATGATCTTCGCGCCCTTCTTCTTCGCCAGGACAAGCCTCCTAGCTATCAGGGGATGCTGTTCAAAGGTGTTGCTTCCTATGGCGAGTATGCACCTAGCTTCCTGCAGATCCAGTATTGAATTGGTCATGGCTCCCGAGCCAAACGCCTCGGTAAGGGCTGAAACCGTAGAGGAGTGGCAAAGCCTCGCACAATGGTCTATGTTATTGGTCTTCAGCACCACACGGGCAAACTTCTGCATGATGTAGTTGTCTTCATTCGAGGCCTTGGCAGAAGCCAGGCAGCAGAACTCCTCTGGCTTGTAGGATCTGAATTTTTCCGCAATCAACGAATACGCCTCATCCCAGGAGGACTGCACGAAGATCCCGTCCCTTTTTATCAGCGGCTTTGTGAGTCGGTCCTTACTGTGGATGAACTCGTGGGCATACCGTCCCTTCTGGCACAGTTTACCCTCATTTATGGGTGGTGTATGCCACGGCTCTATCCCGAGCACCTTGTTATCCCTCACAACAAGATAAAAACTGCAGCCTGTTCCACAGTACGGACAGGTGGTGGGAACGAACTTCATTTCCATTACCAAACATCGACCCTATTTATCTCTACTGCTTAAACTATTTTGAAGTTGTTGTATAATGCCAACACGTAGTCCAATATCTGCGAAATGGTTTAATCTCCGTAAGATGAATATCCAAAAGAAGAAATGAGAATCTCTCTCTTGCAGCTCAACCCAACCGTGGGAGACTTAAAGGGCAACGCAGATCTCATCGCTCGATCCGTACGCCAGGCAGATGCAGACCTGGTCATCACCTCCGAGCTGTCCCTTCTCGGATACCCTCCTCGCGATCTGCTCTTACACGAGGACTTCATCATCGAGAGCTGGGATGTTGCAAGATCGCTGGCGTCCGATCTGGTAGACGCACCTCCTGTCTTGGTCGGCCTGGCCGAGTCCAATCCAGGTGAGGAAGGCAGGCCGCTCTTTAACTCTGCAGCGCTGCTACGCAAAGGCAAGGTCGAGCGTACCTTTCACAAGACCCTGCTTCCTACATACGACGTCTTCGATGAGGACCGCTACTTCGAGCCTGCCTCGGAGCCCCAGATTCTCGATCTTGGCAAAGCCAGGCTTGGAATATCCATCTGCGAGGACATCTGGAACGACAGGGACTTCTGGAAACGGAGGCGCTACCACACGGATCCGATCGAGGAGCTGGTGAAGGCGGGGGCCCGAGGAGTCATCAACCTATCAGCATCCCCCTTCACAGTAGGCAAGCAGCTCCACCGCGAGGCCATGTTGGGCTGTATGGCTCGCAAGTATCGGGTTCCTTTCATCTACGTCAACCAGGTGGGCGGGAACGACGATCTGGTCTTCGACGGCCGAAGCTGCGCCTTCGACTATGATGGCCGCTTGATCGCCCGCGGAAAGGCCTTCCAGGAGGACCTGGTAACCGTTGACATGGACACCATGTCAGGCATCATCGCAGAGGACGATTTCACCCCTGAGGCGGAGATATGGAAGGCTCTGGTCTTAGGCACCAGAGACTACGTGGACAAGTGCGGATTTAAGGAGGTTCTTCTTGGACTGTCCGGAGGAGTCGACTCTGCGCTGACAGCGGCAATCGCGTCCGAGGCCCTGGGCCCAAAGAACGTTCTGGGAGTCCTCATGCCCTCCATCTATTCGAGCAAAGGCAGCATTAAGGACTCAGAGCATCTGGCTCAAACCTTGGGAATAAGGACATTGAGAATTCCCATCACTGATATAATGGAGTCCATCGATCGGCAGCTTCGTCCGGCCTTTGAGGGCCATCCTCACGATGTGACTGAGGAGAACATTCAAGCAAGAATCAGAGGCAACCTGCTCATGGCTCTGTCCAACAAGTACGGATCCATTCTCCTCACGACCGGCAACAAGTCTGAGCTGGCAGTTGGCTACTGCACCATCTACGGCGACATGTCCGGAGGCCTGGCGGTAATATCTGATGTCCCCAAGACCATGGTGTATCGGATAGCCAGATGGCTTAACTCGACCCGAAGCAGAGAGATCATTCCTGAGGCAATCCTGACTAAAGCGCCATCCGCAGAGCTGCGGTACAACCAGACCGACAGGGACAGCCTGCCGCCCTACGATGTCCTGGATGAGATCCTTGCCAGATACATCGAACAGCATCAGTCCGCTGAGGAAATAACGGGTGCGGGCAACGATCCATCGATCGTTCGCCAAGTCTTGCGCCTAGTCAAAGCTGCGGAGTTCAAGAGGAAGCAAGCCGCCCCTGGAATTAAGGTCACGGACCGGGCCTTCGGCAGCGGCTGGAGGATGCCGGTGGCCAGCAGGACCCGCTTGAAGTAGACCCCGAATTGTGATTAGCAACAAGACGCACTTCTCATTATCGAATAAGTGAACACGATAAAGCTAGCAAAGTATTTACAAGTGAGAAATCCTATTCAAGTTCTAAGCCCGGAGGCTCAAACTTTAAGTAGGTAATTAAGTATCATTCGATGTCGATGATCAAAGGGCTGGACTTCGCGAAATGACGAAAAAGACTGAACCTATCAACACCGGCTTGCTCAACGTCGTTATCATAGGTGTCATAGCCACGACGATGATGATTGGGGCCACGAGTCAGGGCTACAATAGCACTCAGAACAACGGCACTTATCCTGGTAACCTCGTTCTCAACATCTACATCGATGAGGGAGGCAAGGCCCTGATTACCGGGTATGCCGACAGCATAGACGGTATGCCTTTTCTAAATGGTTCCCAGTACAAGTACGATAATCATACCAAACAACTGTACGCCCTTACCAACTCGCTGACGGACAAATCGGGGGACGATTGGGAAACAACGCTCCCCGCCCACGGAAACTACAGCGAGTACCATTCTATATTCTATTTGCCAGCATCGGTGAGGATTAGCAAGATCGACTCCTCTCCAGGACTCGATTATCTTGTGTCGGCGGCTAACGATTCTTTTCAAGTGGACTTTCACGGGTATGATGTAAAGAGCCCAACCATCACCATGGATTATCAGCTGCCGCTACAAGGGGCAGGCGCACCTAAAGCGTCAAACACCAGCTCACTTGTTCCACTGGCGGCGATATTGGGATTGTCTCTTGTGTCTGTATCCTTGTTTTTCTGGATCAGAAGAAGGGGTGCATCGCAATCTTCTGTGACCGATCAGAACATAGATTCTAAAAGCCAGATAGGCGAGCCCCAGGGCAAGTCCGGTGAAGTTCCCGTCGTGTCAAACCTAGCTCACGACGTCAACCAGACACCTGCCGAGAACGAATCGCCTGAACCCGTAGATTACTTCGTAGAGGTTGACGATCTGCCCGACGAGACCAACCCTGGGCCATCGGCACCGGATGAGATTCCAGTTGATCTGAAGGATGCTGACGTCGAGAAACAGGGCGAGATGTCCTTCAAATTCGGCAGTGATCAACATTACGATGACGAAGAGATCGCAAAAAGAGATGAGCGTGTTCAAGCTGGTTTGGAGATCACCGGCATTGAGATCACCAGCGAGATGGCTGCTGTCATGGAAACGCTTACCGCCAGGGAAAGGGCAGTTTTGTCCACTTTAATAGAGCATAACGGAAAGATGAACCAGGCGGACATAAGATACGAAACAAGCATTCCTAAATCGTCCTTGACCGGCATTCTTCTCTCCCTGGAGCGTAGGAAGCTGATAACCAAGAAGGAGAGGGGCAGAACAAATGCAATAGAGCTATCTGATTGGTTCTTGTCCAAAAAAGAGCAGTTTGAACAGAAAAAATAATTGTATGGAAATCGGCCATCACGACGAAGTGTTATGGAATGGTATTGTAGAGGAATCTGATGCTAAGACCTATCATTCTCTCCCTTGAGTTCACGGCGCTGGCGCTCATGATCCTGTACGTAGCCTGCTCTGGCCTGCATGCAGAGGCAGCGGAGGAGAAAGCCGTCCTAAAAGAGTTGATGCATGAGGGTTGGGCAGGGGGCACTGATGGGGCGTATCTACTTTCGCCCGGGGGCGGGCAAGGATTCTGGCCTTGTTCCGCCTCTGTAGAGGAAGCTGAAAATAACTCCTCAGCCGAGCCATTTAGGGGAATGGATGGCGCTCTCGGTGTGAGCTTCCAGAGCTGGCGTGGATTTGCCCTGAAAGGCAATGAATCCCACTCGATTAGGGTCAGCATCGAGAGCTCGAGGCCTGTGGAAGTCATGAGCATCAGGAAGCTGATGGCGTCCAACCTGACTCTAGAGGAGATAAGGAATGAGATAAGGAAAGATGAAGGCGAAGTAATTCACCGCGGAGTTCTGAGGATCGGAAGTGACATCTATAGGCTGGACAGCATATCGATGTCACCAAAAGGAAACAAAACGGTTTTGGATGCCGACGTCTCTCTGCCAAAGTTCGGATCTGCTCAGAACAACACCACAACTACAATCGGCCACCTGAATGTATCATTGAGCGGAAAGGATGAAAGGGTGGTCAGCCAGGGCACACTTTTAATTAAAAGTGGAAAATACTTCGGGGATTACAGAGTTCTCCTCGATGGTCAGCCTTTGGGTGGAGAGATAATGAGCGGAGTAGCCGGACCAGCGATGCCCAAACGAGACATGACGGTAGAGCAGGGTCATACTTTTGGGCCGCCCGATCCATCTTGAAATGGTCTGCTACCTAGGTACTTCTTGAATTTCATCCGTCGCTGAGACTCTTTTGGGTTCTTCTCCATTTCGGTGTCGTTAACAAGAAGTCCGGAATGAGAATGAGTCGGACTGCAATTGGGCTCAAAATCGAAAGTTTAAGCTGGAATAGTTTAGCACCAGATCGGACATATCATCCGCTGTTAGAAGCAATATCGGCGCAAATTGCAATTCGACGAAGCATGCTCGAACACATAATATTTCTGCGATGTTGGGATAGATTGTGTGTAAGCTTCGGTAGTGTGCCGAGATTTCTGTAATTTGGAGTTGCCCTGTATCCCAACATACTCAATCAGCATCCATAGATAAATACTTTTTAGCGGTCAGCCATTCTTCGTTGATATCGATGAGGATCGAAACCCCTAACCTCATGAACGAGCTCTCACTTGGGAAGGCACCGACTACCCTGGATCTTCTTTTCAGCTCCTTGTTGATCCTCTCCAGCCCGTTTGTAGTCCGAATCCTTCTCCAGTGACCTCTGGGGAATGCCCTGTAATTCCACAGACTGAATCTGAAGCGGTCGATAGTGTCAGCAGATTTCGCATAACCTCTTTCCCTCAATTCTTTCGCTAAGTCCTGTATCTTGATTTCGTCTTCCAGAGCGATCTTGATCTTATCGGCGATCTCCTTATGATACTTCTTGGCAACGTTTCTCAAGACCGCTCTTGAAAAGTGAACGTGACACATTTGCCATGAAGCACCAAGAAATGATTTCTCAACCGCTTTCTGGATTCCCTTATGACCATCTGATATCACGAGCTTTACTCCGGACAACCCACGATCCGCCAGATCTTGAAATAATCCCGACCAGAAGAGTTCATCTTCACTGTCAGCTATTCTTGCGCCAAGTATCTCGCGATAACCGTCATCTCTAACACCTGTGACGATCATGAAAGCTTTGGTAACATATCTTGATTCTGTTCTTACTTTGAAGTAGCTTGCATCTACATAAAGATAAGGAATAGGACGTTCGATAGGTTTCTTCAGGAATTCTTCTACCTTCTCGTCAAGCTCTTTGGATATCCTGGAAACGCTAGAGGCAGATAAATTCTCGATGCCAAATCGAGAGACAATATCTTGGATTCTCCTGGTTGAAACCCCCTGGAGATACGATTCGAGTACAGCGTTGACCAAAGCCTTCTCTACGCGCGAAAATCTGTCGAACACCTTGGTTTCGAAGGAAATTTCACGGAATTGAGGTTTCTTGAGTCGGAGCTCTCCAACTCGCGTCTTCAGAGATCTTTCCTTGTAGCCATTCCTATGTGCCTTTCGGGATTCGACTCTCTGATACGGTTCTGCATCTGCCTGTTGCGCCGCTTCTAGCTGCATTACAAGGTTCAAGAACCAGGTCAGAAGCTTCTTTAGTCCATCTTCCTGATCGATAAGGTAATCTTCCAAGAGTGCTATGGGTATCATGGTCCTGTGTCCTCCTTTTCTCAAGATTGGATAGGATACAGGGCCGATAATCATTCTTATTATCAAAGTACAGAAAAATCGTTACACTGCCTAAGCTTCTCAAATAATTCGATATAAAGACAAGGGATTAAAGCTTTCATGATGGTTTACAGTCTTAAGCGAAGAACATATAAAAAATAAATGGGCAAAACCAGGCTTGAAAGGCTTCAGTATAACACAGGCTGATTAGTTGCTTGAGCCATGGCCCATGAGTCCCGGTTGTAATCAGGGTCATTAAGGTCGCTTGCGACATATTTAGACGTCATTGGATCTGAGAGCCTGTAGATTGGAGTATCGTTTATTGGAAATGCTGGATAGACCAATATAGTACTACCATCGTCCCCTGTCGATACCAATTTGCCGTTTGAGATTATATTCCCATAGGGAACCGATCCCCAACTCCAAAGACCTGCCGATGAAGCATTGGTTGGTTGTGTGGTTATTTTCGTGCTGGCTATTTGTGTCAAGATATCTTTACCACCAGTTCCAGTGAGCTGCACTGGTGCCATTGCCGCGCAGTTCAAAGCCAATAACGAAAGGATCAGACCGAATACTATCAAATTTCTCATATTTTTCCCTCAAATAGCTCGTGTTAACTAGAGTATTGCAGTTTTAGATTATCGAGATTAATTAGTCTATTTGAGATCTGATAAGAACAAATAAGTGATTGTAAGAAATGTGCGATTTCAAATTGCGGACTAGCCAACTGTTGCCAGCAACGCCCCAGGCCAGTTATCCAGGAGCATTCTCATCTCCCTTCAATCCTGCAAGCGACACAGCCCGATCCATCTTTGAAAGGTCTACATAACTAAAGGCACTTCTTGAATTTCATCGATCGCTGAGACTCTTTTTTTGGTTCTCCTCTAATATTGTGTCGTTTACAAGAAGTCCGGAATGAGAATGAGGCGAACTGCAATTTGGGCTTAAAATCGAAAGTTTGAACTGGAATAGTTTAGCATCAGATCTGCATAGCATCTGCTGTTCAGAAGCAATATGGTGAACAAATTGCAATCGAATATAATGCACGCTCGAAACGCATAATTTTTCTGCGATGTTGGGATATTGTGTGTAAGCTTCTCAAATAATTCAATATAAAGACAAGGGATTAAAGTCTTTTCATGATGGTTTAGCAAGTTTGGGAACGACGTTTGGAACTAAGGCATTATCGAAAAGGATCATGACTGCATCTAAGTCAATTGAGGTCGGAGGCGAACGAATTCTGATATTGAATGAGTCGATGCATCTAGCATGCGATGATGACATTTCCGGGCGAGATCTGACACTAGAGGCGTGCCCCTGTTTAAAGGCGATATCTGTTTTAAGCCCCATATCTGATTCCATTCACCTCATCCATGGACCGCTTAGATGTGCTAGCTTCTCCTGGGACGCCCGCAGATGTGTCTCCAGCGGGTGTACATTTTATAAAAATAGGTTCTCTACGAACATAGACGAACACGATGACATCTCAAATAGCGAGAGAAAACTTGCCCAGACCATACGAACGCTTTATGCAGTTCACAAGCCTGCAGCCATCTTCGTCTATATCTCCTGTGTAATAGGAAAAATAGACGAAAACATCAAGGCAATATGCAAAACTGCGGGCAAAGAGCTAAGGATTCCTGTCGTAATCGTAGGCTCGGGGAATTTTTCAAAAAATAAAGAATTGGGATATCAATTGGCATGCAATGCTCTGTTGAAGCTGATAGGAAGCAAGACATACATGCCCAGGAGCCCTTACGCAGTAAACATCCTTGGGGTATACAACATCGCGGGAGGTCTATGGCCAGTTAGGTCCTACTTCGAGGAGATGGGGATCGAAGTCGTATCTACAATGACCGGCGACTCGAGAGTAAAGGAGATTCAAAGGGCTCACCGTGCTGGGCTCAACCTGGTTCATTGCAGCAGTTCTATGATAATTCTGGCAATGGAACTCAAAAAAAAGTACGGCATACCTTACCGGCGTGTGAGCTTTTTGGGCATTGGAGCGATGTCTTCAGCTCTTAGAGATACGGCCGAGTTCTTCGATAATCCCTGCATGATCGATGAGTGCGAGAAGATGATCTCCAGAGAGACAAAGAGAATCATGCGACAGATAAAGCATCACAGGGCAAAGCTAACAGGAAAAAAGGCCGCGATCTACGTAAATGGGGCTTCAAAGGCCGCATCTTTAATTAAAGCACTCCAGGAACTAGGGATAGAGACTGCACTCGTCAGCAGTTTACCAGGAGATTGGGTAGATCGCCAAGAGATCTGCAATGCTGCTGGCTGTAATGCGATCATCCAGAGCGACCTGAATACTTGCGATCTGGAAGAGCTGCTGGTCAAGAGAAAGGTGGACCTGCTCCTTGGAGGGATAAAGGAACAGTTCCTAGCGCAAGAGCTAGGCATACCATTCTGTGATATTAGCTGTCATCGAACATTTGCTTTTGAAGGATTTAACGGAATAACAAATTTGGCCAGAGAGATAAACGCGGCTATGAATAAATCTACGAGAAAGCTTACTGTCAAAAAGGAGAGTAAATTCGATAATCCTGAAAGTCCTAAAGATTCAGATTCGGCCTTGGGATGATTTACTTCTCCAGTGGCTTGACACCCTCTTAGTTCAGTAATAGAAAAGGTTTGTCGTCCTTTGAAGAGCCTTATGCTTCTTTTTTCGTTGTTTATAATACCTATTTTGTAGCATTTAAACCATTAATTCTTATATGATATGATTATTTGAGGGCTTTTCATAAGGATTATGAGATTATTTTAACAAAGTTCTTATAGCATAGATAGGCGATACCGTTCATCAGTTATCGAGGAGGTTGGAATGAAAAATAAGTTTGCAGTTATGGCAGCGTATATCTTACTTATATTGCTGCTATCTGTGACCGTTGCAACGGCTGGCGATCCGAACGGCTCAGCTACTTATAAGGACAACGTTGCCGGGTTGAAGATCGCAGTCAACTTTGCATGGACCCTGGTAGGAGCCTTCCTGGTCTTCTTCATGCAAGCGGGCTTTGCTTTCCTTGGCGCTGGAGCACTCAGGGTAAAGCACACGGTGAACTACTTTGCTAAGAGCTACATGGACTTCTCCATAGGTGCATTGACCTTTTGGGCTGTGGGCTTCGCTCTCATGTTCGGAGGCTCAAAGCTCTATGCAGGACTGGAGAGCGGGAACAGCATAATCGGATGGAGCGGATGGTTCCTTTCCGGAAATGCCTATGACGTCTCGACGATGATGTTCTGGATGTTCCAGGTGGTCTTCGCAGCCACAGCCGCCACAATCGTGGCAGGTGCATGCGCCGAGAGGATGAAGCTACAGGCATACCTCATATACAGCGGAATAGTAACCGCCGTTATCTACGCCATCTATGGCCACTGGGTTTGGGGCGGAGGCTGGCTGGCTACACTGCCATTCGGTGTCGGTGCCAGGGATTTCGCCGGATCGGGAGTAGTCCACGCGGTTGGAGGTCTGGTGTCGCTCGCCGGTGTTATCCTGCTTGGTCCTAGGATCGGTAAGTTCAACAAGGATGGTACACCCAATGCCATGCCAGGTCACGACGTTCCAATGATCGTCATGGGAACCTTCTTCCTGTTCTTCGGATGGTTCGGATTCAACCCCGGCAGCACTCTGGCAGCCACTGATCTGAGGATCTCGGTCATAGCGGTCAATACTTTCCTTGCGGGAGCTGCTGGTGCGACGCTGGTCTGCTACTATACCTTCTTCAAGACCGGAAAGGTGGACATCGCCCTTACCTGTAACGGAGCCCTGGCGGGACTGGTGGGTGTAACCGCTCCCTGTGCTTATATACCGACCTGGGCGGCTGTGATAATCGGAGTGGTATCTGGATTCATAGTGATGTACGGTATCCATTTCAACGAATATGTGCTGAAGGTTGACGATCCTGTGGGCGCTGTAGCCGTGCACGGTTACAACGGCCTCTGGGGACTGCTGGCAGTTGGAATATTCGCGGATGGAACATATGGTGGGGTCAGCGGCCTGATAGTCGGCAACACCAGCCAGATCATCGCCCAGCTCATAGATATGGCGGTTGTGGCGGTCTGGGCTTTCGGCACGGGCTACATCCTGTTCTGGCTGATCGAGAAGGTCGTAGGCCTCAGAGTGTCTGCTGAAGAGGAGCTGATAGGACTCGACCTTGGCGAGCATGGGTACTCCGCTTATCCGGAGTTCGTCGGCCCTGGCCAGGGGAATGGTTTGGGAGCAGGACAGATCCCTGGCGCTACAGAAGGCACGCTCGAGGGAGGTAAAACATGAAGATGATACAGGCGATAATCAGGCCTAGTAAGGTGGAGGATGTGAAGAAAGCCTTGGACGACGCCGGCTACACCAGCCTCACCTCGATAGAGGTAAAGGGCAGAGGAAGACAGAAAGGCATAACCCAGGTGTGGCGCGGCGAGGAGTACAAGGTGGACATGATCCCCAAAGTCAAGGTGGAGGTTGTAGTTCCGTCCGATAAAGCCGATGAGGTGGTAGAGCTCATAAGAAAGAGCGCTTACACGGGAGGCATAGGCGACGGTAAAATATTCGTCTTGCCGGTTGAGAAGACAGTAAGGATACGCACGGGCGAGGTGGACAGTAAGGCGCTTTAACCCAAACAGCCACCTTTCTTCTCTCTTTTTCTTTTTCGATTTGATCCAGCACTCTACCTCTTCTAGGCAATTCTGATTGTGACTATGATTATCACGCCGTTAATTTATGGCGGGATCAAGCCAGACTATATTGAGGCACAGTCATATCAGAACCACACTGCTATGCGTCTATTTGTCAGATAGACTAAGCTGTGGGAGGTACGGGCAGTACCCTCAGAGACAAACATGCCTGAATAATACCACAACAGGTCAGATAGCAGGTATAGGAGTGATGAAATGACCAGCTACGTTGAAAAAGCCTCCCGATTCATATATTATCATATATTATTTATATTAGGGGTGTTACACTCATCTTATTAATGGGGATGTTCGGTTTGGTTGGGTTGATCGCATGGGTGATTGTGGTTGTAGTGTTAGCTATCTGGGGCGGTGAGACGGCGGAAACGAAATGTCAGTGTCCCTAAAAGTAACTATTAGCGGCATATGATCGTTCTTATTTCTTCCAAATTATTTATCGCTTTCATCTTCTCTATCTTTTCTCCTATTCCACCAATCCCTAATGATACTTAAAATACCTATGAGTAATACAGCAATAAATGCACCAAATACGATATACGTTATTGATGCTTGGGCTGATTGAAATATGAGATTCAAAGTCTGACTTAGATCCATTTTTATCCTTCCTTAGAGGTCCCCAGCCTTAATCCGCCTTTTGACATAGATATGATATCTTAAATATCCTCCCATCTTACTTGCACATGATGATGAAGTTAGCCCAAGGCCGATCCCAAAAGAAGGATTGGTTGATTTAACAGATATAGAGGAACTCCAACCAAATGAGTGTGATGCGGTCTACTATTAAAGGTACTTCTTGAATTTCATCAATTCCCGAGACTCTTTTTTTGGTTCTTCTCTAATCTTATGTCATTTTCTTATTTTTTCAGAAAACCGATCATCTTTTGAGAAAGTAACTTCTTTTTTGAGAATCTATCCTTTATAATTCTCAATTTGTACTCATACCCCTCAAATACTTCAATATAAGGGGGCCGCAATGTCCAGTTCCAGAGGTGCAAAAAAAGAATGAACTGGCCGCAGATCGACAGCGCACCTCTCGACTCACTCGGGGTCGGCGCACAGGATGAGACCCGTGACCAAAAAGCAGCGCACCTGCTTTATCCCAAATAGGAACAAAATATGAGACAGATAGCCATCTATGGAAAGGGCGGAATCGGCAAATCGACTACCACCCAGAATCTAACTGCAGCCCTGTCCACAATGGGCAAGAAGGTCATGCAGATAGGATGCGACCCCAAGGCCGACTCAGTGAAGATGCTGATCGGCGGTCGAAGACAGGCATCAGTTCTGGACACACTGCGAAAAGAAGGCGAGGTGAAGCTGGAAGACGTGATGATCACCGGATTTGGAGGCATTCGCTGTGTTGAATCCGGAGGCCCGGAACCTGGCGTGGGCTGCGCCGGTCGAGGCATCATCACCTCCATCGGTCTCCTGGAGAACCTCGGAGCTTACACTGACGACCTGGACTACGTCTTCTACGACGTTCTGGGCGACGTGGTCTGCGGCGGCTTCGCTATGCCTATCAGAGAAGGAAAGGCCAAGGAGATCTACATCGTAGCCTCGGGCGAGATGATGGCCCTTTATGCCGCTAACAACATCTGTAAGGGCATCCAGAAGTTCGCCGAGTCAGGGGGCACGCGCCTGGGCGGAATCATCTGCAACTCTCGCAATGTCGACAGAGAAAAGGAGCTTGTGGGGGCCTTTGCCGAGAAGATAGGAAGCCAGATGATCCAGTTCGTTCCGAGAGACAACGTCGTCCACCAGTCTGAGATTCACAAGCAGACGGTGATCCAGTACGCGCCCGACTCAGATCAGGCCAAAGCCTACCTGGCCCTGGCAAAAGCCGTGGACGAGAACAAGATGTTCGTGATTCCCAAGCCCATGGAGTACGAGGAGCTTGAGCAGGTAATGATGGAGTGGGGTGTTATGGAATGAAGATGATCAGGGCCGTCATACGACCTGAGACAGTGGATAAGGTTGCCGACACACTGGAGGCAGGAGGCTTCTCAGCCCTGACAAGGATCGATGTCTTCGGCCGGGGCAAGCAGAAAGGAATCAAGGTTGGCAACGTTGTCTACGACAATCTTCCAAAGACCATGCTGATGATCGTCGTGGACGACGGCCAGCTCGAATCGGCGGTCGAGATCATCGAAAACAGTGCCAGGACAGGGCACATCGGCGACGGCAAGATCTTCGTGTCCCCTGTCGAGGAGGCCTACACCATCCGAACAGGCGCGCGAGGTCTCTAGAATGAAAGAAGTCCTGGCCATCATCCAGATGAACAAGATGGAGACAACCAAAAACGCTCTGGACGTGATCGGCATACCATCCATCACAGCCTACAAGGTCTTCGGAAGAGGCAAGCAGCGAGGGCTGCAGATCCCTCATCCCTCAGAGCTTGAAGAATCAGAAAAGAAGAGCATGAAGTACATTCCAAAGAGGATGATATCCATAATGGTCGAGGACGAGTTCGTGCCAGCAGTAGTTGCCGTGATCACCAAGGTGAACAGGACAGGCAACATCGGTGACGGCCGGATCTTCGTCTGCCCGATCGATGAGGCTGTAAGAATAAGAACTGGGGAACGCGGAAACGAGGCAATCTCATGAGCGGAATCGCAAACGAAAGGGAACCGGTCAGCGTAGAGGAGAGCAAGAAGATCGTGAACGGAATCCTGAAAGAGCTCCCCAAGAAGACCGGCGAGATCCGCAAGAAGCACGTGCTGGTGAAAGACTCCTGCGAGGTGGAGCAGAAGATCGAGGCCAACCAGAGGACAATCCCAGGGATTCTGACCAACCGCGGCTGTGCCTATGCTGGCTCCAAGGGAGTGGTCTTCGGACCCGTCAAGGATATACTCCACATAACCCACGGTCCAATTGGATGCGCCTACTTCACCTGGGGAATGCGAAGGAACCTGGCAAGGGCAGAGGAAGGCCAGGACAACTTCGCGAGCTACTGCCTGTCCACGGACGTAAAAGAGACTGACATAGTCTTCGGTGCTGAGAAGAAGCTGGCCAAGTCCATCAGGGAGGCGTACTCCATCTTCAAGCCCGAGTGCATCTCAGTATTCTGCACCTGTCCAATAGGTCTCATAGGCGACGACATAGAGTCTGTTTGCAGAAAGGCAGAGGACGACCTCAAGATAAAAGTCATACCTGTGAGATGCGAGGGCTACAGGGGCGTCAGCCAGTCGGCTGGCCACCACATTGCCTCCAACGCTCTGATGGAGCACCTTGTGGGGACTGAGGAGCTGGAGGACCCAGGCCCCTTTGACGTCAACGTCTTCGGCGAGTATAACATCGGTGGAGACTACTGGGTAATCAAAGAGCTGCTGGAGAGGATAGGCTACAGAATAGTCAGCCCCTTCACAGGTGATGCCTCTTTCCACGATATCGCCAAGGCGCATCGGGCCAAGCTGAACATCCTCCTATGTCACCGGTCCATCAACTACACCAACCGCATGATGGAAGAGAAGTATGGCATTCCGTGGTTGAAGGTCAACTACCTGGGGGTAGAGGATACAGTCAAAACTCTCAGGGACATGGCGGCGTTCTTCGGCGATCCCGAGCTCACCAGAAAGACAGAGCAGGTGATCGCTGAGGAGACGACCAAGATCAATCCGATTGTAGACATGTACAGGAAGCGCCTGGCAGGAAAGAGGGTCATGCTCCTTGTCGGAGGCTCTCGCGCCCACCATGTCAAGAACATGTTCGAGACCCTGGGGATGGACGTTGTCGTTGCCGGGTACGAGTTCGGCCACAGAGACGACTACGAAGGCCGCAAAGTCATACCGGAGATAGTTCACACAGGAATGTCGAAGGTCCTGGCGGATATACACTACGAAAGGGACCCAAGCGTAAAATCGCCTTATGACGACTCTGCAATCCAGGAGAAGAAAGAAACGATTCCGAGGTTGATGGACTACGAAGGGCTTCTGCCCCACATGAGAGACGGCCAGGTAATGATCGACGACTACAGCCACCAGGAGTGCGAGCACCTGGTCAAAGAGCTGAAGATAGACATCTTCTGCTCAGGAGTCAAGGACAAGTACGTCTTCCAGAAGATGCACATCCCCTCGCGCCAGATGCACTCCTACGACTACAGCGGACCGTACACAGGCTTCGAGGGCTTCGTCAACTTTGCCAGAGACATGGACATGGCCGTGAACAGCCCAACCTGGAAGTTCATAACTCCGCCCTGGAGGGAGGAGATACATGCTTGATTACACAACGAAAGATGTAGCCGCAAGAGAGAATCTGGTCATAAACCCGGCCAAGATCTGCCAGCCCATCGGGGCAATCCTCGCCTACAAAGGCATTCACAACTGCATGCCCCTTACCCACGGCTCCCAGGGCTGCTCATCCTACCTGCGCATGATGTTGGCCCGGCACTACAGGGAGCCGACAATAGCCGCTACCAGCTCCTTCACCGAGGACTCGGTGGTCTTCGGCGGCAGGAACAACCTGCGCGAGGCTGTCGACAACATCGTCAACATCTACCATCCCGACGTCCTGGCCATCCACACCACCTGCTCCTCGGAGACTATAGGCGACGATGTCTCCTCATTCATGGAGGAGATTAAGGAAGAGGAGTTCTTCGACCCCAAGGTTCGGGTGGTCATAGCCAGCACTCCAAGCTACGTGGGATCGCACGTAACGGGCTACGACAACGCAGTGAAGGCCATGGCCCAGTCATTCCCGAGGAAGACCAAGCCCAACGGAAAACTGAACATCATCCCAGGTTTTGTGGACCCGGGAGACATCCGCGAGATCAAGAGGATCCTGGGCATGATGGGCATTCCTTACATCGTCTTCCCGGACACTACGGGGGTCTTCGACGCTCCGCTTACGCCGGAGTCCGGCGGCCTGTACCCTCCAGGAGGCACAACCATCCCTGACCTTGTGGATGCGGGAAACTCCCGAGGAACCGTGGCCTTGGGCAGGACTGCAGGCGCATCGGGAGCTATCGTCCTGAAAGGAAAGTTCGGAATACCTGCGGTGATCGGACCTATGCCCATAGGCATCAGAAACACCGACACCTTCGTGATGAACGTCTCGAAGCTAATGGAGGTTGCTGTGCCCAAAGAGATCGAGGACGAACGCGGCCGTCTAGTGGACATGATGACTGACGCCCATCCACACTTCCACGCCAAGAGCGTTGCCATATTCGGTGACCCCGATACTGTGCTGGGCATGCTCAGCTTGGTGGTTGAGATGGGGATGAACCCAGTCTATGCCCTTACGGGCACGCCCGACAAGCTGTTTGCTGAAGAGGTCCACAAGATCGCCCCGGACTGCGAGGCCATCGTAGGAGACCTGTTCCTGCTCCACCAGAAGATCAAGTCCAGAAAGGTGGACCTGCTGATAGGCAACTCCTTCGGCAAGCTGATCGCAAGGGCCGAGGACATCCCTCTGGTGCGCGTAGGGTTCCCTATCACGGATAGGGCCAACATGCACTACTTCCCCATCGTAGGGTACGCAGGAGCTGCCAGGCTGGTGGAGATGATAGGAAACACCTTCCTGGAGAGGCTGGACAGGGACGCGGACGACGCACACTTCGAGATGGTGCTCTAGATGGGCATAGTAAGCGTCTTTGAGGGTCGGGAGAGCCACATCCAGAAAAAGAGCGGCATAGCCTCCCTTCCTCTGGCCTGCAGCAACGAGAGCCTTGCGGGTGCTGTCAGCCAGAGGGCCTGCGTCTACTCAGGAGCAAGGGTTGTATTAAACCCAATAACCGACGCCCTGCACCTTGTCCACGGGCCCATAGGATGCGCCAGCTATACCTGGGACATCCGCGGCAGCAGCACAAGCGGTCCCGCTCTTTACAAGAGCAGCTTCTCCACCGACATGTCGGAGATGGACGTCATCTTCGGAGGAGAGAAGAAGCTGGCAAGCGCCATCCGCGAGCTGGCTATCAGGTTCACTCCTCCGGCCATCTTCGTCTACTCGACATGCATCGTTGGAGTCATTGGCGACGACCTTCGAGCAGTCTGCAAATCCGCTTCCCAGGAGCTTGGAATCCCTGTGGTACCAGTCAAGTCCGAAGGGTTTCGGGGCAACAAGAACGAGGGCTACAAGGCCGCATGCAATGCTCTCTATGAGCTGATCGGGACAAGGAATTACACACCGAGGAGCCCTTACACCCTGAACCTCCTCGGAGAGTACAACGTGGCAGGTGACCTGTGGTCAATCAAGCCCTACTTCGAGGAGATGGGCATCGAGGTTGTGGCAACGCTTACGGGCGACTCCAGAGTTGAGGAGATACAGAGGGCCCACACTGCCAGGTTGAACCTTGTCCAGTGCAGCGGTTCCATGACATACCTCGCCAAGAAGCTGGAGGAGAAGTACGGCATACCGTACAAGCGTGTCAGCTTCTTCGGCATAGAGGATATGTCCTCTGCCCTCCGGACTGCAGCCGAGTTCTTTGGGGAGCCTGGCATGATGGAAAAGGCGGAGGAGATGATCCGCACAGAGGAAAGAAGGACAAGAAGACAGATTGAGCAGTACAGAGCAGGAGTTGCAGGAAAACGCGCTGCGATATACATGGGCGGGGCAGCCAAGGCCGTGTCCCTTGTCAAGGGCTTCCAGGAGCTGGGAATGGAAGTGGTGATCATCGGCACTCAGACCGGGGATCGTGATGACTACGAGAAGATAAGCTACATCGTCAAGGACGGGACTGTCATCATCGATGACGCCAACCCCCTGGAGCTCTGCGAACTGCTGGTTAGCCAGAAGGCGGACTTGCTGGTGGCAGGTGTCAAGGAAAGGTTCCTGGCATACAAGCTGGGAATTGCCTTCTGCGACTTCAACCACGACAGAACCACGACCTTCGAGGGCTACAACGGAATGATCAACTTCGCCAGGGAGGTGGAGACGACCATCAATAGTCCTGTCTGGGAACTTCCAGTTAGAAGGTCAAGCCCGTTCGATAGGATGAGCAAGCCAGATTCGGAGACGAATATTGCTACACCGGAGGTCCAGGACAATGTCCGAGAGCTATGCGACTGTTAACCCCTGCTCTATGTGCATGCCAATGGGCATGGTGCTCGCCTTCAAGGGAATCGAAGGGTGCATGCCCATCTTTCACGGCTCTCAGGGGTGTTCCACCTACATGCGTCTTTACCTGGCGCACCACTTCCGTGAGCCCGTGGACATAGCATCCTCAGCCCTGAGCGAAAAAGGAGCAGTTTACGGCGGGGCGGCCAACCTCAAGAAGGGCTTGAAAAACGTAATCCAGGGATACAGCCCAAAGGTCATCGGAGTGGCCACCACCTGCCTTGCTGAGACCATCGGAGACGACGTTGATCAGATCATCAGGGAGTTCCGAGCAGAGGAACAACAGATCGCCAAGGACGTTCCAATAATATCAGTCCACACGCCGAGCTATTCAGGGTCACATGAGGATGGTTACGACAGAGCGCTCTTGGCGACTGTTCGGGCCCTTGCCAAGAGGACTGAACCAAACGGAAAAGTCAACCTGATCCTCGGATCGGTCGTCTCGCCTGCAGAGGTTAGGTACCTCAAAGATCTGCTCGACTGCTGGGGGTGTGGCTACTTGATGCTTCCGGATACATCGGACACCTTCGATGCGCCCCTCTGTGAAAACCCACCCAGAATCCCGAAGGGCGGCACGCCTTTGAACGACATCCGGGACATGGCCAACTCCGTGTCGACAGTAACCCTCGGAGGACGAGTTCAGAAAGCCAGCGCTGGCGCCTATCTGGAAAAGGAATTCAATGTACGCCACACAGTCCTGCCCCTGCCCATCGGCGTCGAATACACGGATCTCATGATCGCAAAGCTGGAAGAGTTCACCGGGTCAAAACTCCCCGGAAAGTACGAGAACGGGAGGGGACGGTTGCTGGACGCCATGGTGGACGTCCATAAGCAGCTTGCGAAGGTGAAAGCAGCGATCTACGGAGACACAGAGATGGTTCTGGGAATAGCCAAGCTCATGACAGAACTTGGCATGGACCCCAGGATCCTGGCCACAGGTACGGCGAACCATGAGTTCGCCGAAAGGGCTGCAGAGATCGCACCACGCTCATCGGCATTGTGCGGAGTGGACTTTGATGACATTCACAAGGAGATGATCAGCAACGATGTGGACCTGATGATCGGTCCTTCGACTGGAAGGCAGATCTCAAAGGAGGAGAAGATACCTCTCCTGAGGGTAGGCCTGCCCAACCACGACCGCTTCGGGGCGGCGCGACAGATGGTTCTGGGGTATGCTGGAGCGATGAGGCTCGTGGACGACATGGTGAATCTGCTGCTGGACAGCAGGTGAAAGAATGAGTGACAGCATATTTGATCAATTCCTTAACAAGGAATACATCCGCCTCGAGACTTTCAAGAGGAACGGCCAGGTCGTTGTCACGCCTGTATGGTTCGTAGTGGACGACGGAACCATCTTTGTCCGATCTTACGCCAACAGCGGCAAGGTCAAGCGCATGCGAAACAACTCTTATGTGAAGATCGCGCCCTTGGATGCCATGGGAAAACCCCACGGTGTCACCATCGAAGGAACGGCCGTCCGGGTGGACGGAGACAAGGAGATCAAAATCAGCCAGCTCCTCTATCGCAAGTACGGCCTGAAGAAGATGTCCTTCGACCTGTGGGGCGCTATTAAGCAGCTTGACTGGGCGGTCTTTGCCATTAAGGTCTGAACGGCTGGTTATCTGCCCGGATAAGCGCAAGGATTAATGCGTTTTACGTATATGATTACTAAACTGGTAAAAAGTGAGCGTTTACGCTTACCTAATAGCCAGTTGTATCAATCGAGGGTGATAACTTTGATAGAGAAAAGAATATTTGCAATGGTGCTTGCAGCCCTAGTTCTGTCCACGACGGCAGGCTTTTGTGCAGAGCAGCAAAAAGAGCTTACCGTTTTCTGTGCAGCTTCGCTCACGGGCGCTTTTGGCGAGATAGGCCAGATGTACAAGAATGAAACCAATATCAGTGTAGTCTTCAACTTCGACGGATCACAGGTGTTGCGCACTCAAATCGAGAACGGAGCCTATTCGGACATCTTCGTATCCGCAAACAAGAAGCAGATGAACCTTCTGAAGAACGAGGGTTTCACGAACAACAGCAGCATTATAGTCTTCACTAAAACAAAGCCTGTAATAATAGTTCCTAAGGACAATCCTGCGAAGATCCAAAA
The DNA here is from genome assembly GCA_963754945.1 of Methanotrichaceae archaeon. GTDB lineage: Archaea > Halobacteriota > Methanosarcinia > Methanotrichales > Methanotrichaceae > Fen-7. The sequence continues at coordinate 11,799 of CAVWIG010000027.1, read as the reverse complement.
CATCTCTGACCTAGCCAAACCTGGCCTCAAGATCGTCATAGGAACCAAGGACGTTCCCATTGGCGATTATACTCTGCAGATCCTGGCAAGGCTTGCCAATGATTCGGCCTTTGGCCCGGAGTTCAGGAAGTTGGTAATAGCAAACGTTGTCTCTAATGAGACCAACGTCAACTACATCACATCCAAAGTGGCCCTGGGAGAAGCTGATGCGGGCATCGCCTATAGGTCAGACATCACAAAAGATCTGGCCGCGAAGATCACAAAGATCGAGATACCAGATAAGTACAACGTGATTGCCGAGTATCCCATGGGCATACTGAAGCAATCCAAATATCCTGCGCTGTCCCAGGAGTTCATGAACTTAGTGGAGTCGGATAAGGGCATGGCAGTCCTGGAGAAGTATGGCTTTGAGTCGCCAAAAACCCCGGAAACGCCCGCCGTCAATGCAAACGCCACCGTAACAGCAACGGCAACTAAGGCGACAGCATAATCGGAGTGCAGTTTGAAGGAGACACGGGTCTTCTTTGAAATCCCTGCGCTCCTGCCGGACCAGATGAGAGTAGAGCGATTGAATGCAAGTCTTGAGGATCATGTCTTCGAATCAAGTTGAGGTAGGCTACACGAACGAGCTTCCAGGACAAGATCGGGAAGTCATTGTCATTCCCTCCAGAGCGAAGGAGATGGTATTGAAGACAGTCCTGGGACTAACGCTGATATTGGCTATGGCTTTCATAGCCCTGCCGGTGGTCTCACTCTTCATCAAGAGTCCGCTGGATCTGACCCTTCGGTCGTTGTCCGATCCTGTGGTGACGGATGCCCTCAAGCTGAGCTTGATGACCTCGACCCTGACCACCTTGACAGTTGTACTAATGGGAACGCCCATAGCCTACGTCAACGCACGGTTCCATTACTTCGGCAGAGAGATTGCTGACTCGCTGATCGATCTGCCCGTGATCATGCCTCCGGCCGTGGCAGGCATCGCCCTCCTCATGGCATTCGGCAGGATGGGCGTCCTGGGGCATTACCTGAACGCCTTCGGATTTGGCATAGCCTTCACAACCCTGGCGGTGATCATAGCCCAGGTCTTCGTCTCTTCGCCCTTTTACATCCGCCAGGCTAGGACGAGCTTCGAGGACGTGGACCTGGCCTTTGAGGACGCGGCCCGCACCCTGGGAGCCTCCCGGGTCTACACGTTCTTCCACGTGATCCTGCCCATCGCCTCAAACGGCCTCATATCAGGAGCGATCATGGCCTTTGCCCGGTCCCTAGGTGAGTTCGGAGCCACTATCATGTTCGCCGGGAACTTCCAGGGAAGGACTCAGACCATGCCTCTGGCCATCTACACCGCCATGCAGGGTGATCTGAGCGTCTCCCTCTGTCTGGCCCTGATACTGGTGGTCATCTCTTTCGTGGTCATAGCCCTGGTGAAGATGCTAACCAGAAGGATGTACAAGAATGTTAGAGATTGATGTCGAGAAGCAGCTCAGGGACTTCAAACTGGAAGTGAAGATCGAAGTGGCAGAGGGCGAGATACTGATGCTTGTCGGAGACAACGGCTGCGGCAAGACGACCCTACTGAACCTCGTAGCGGGTCTGACCAGCCCGGACTCTGGCAGGATAGCGCTGAATGGAAGGCCGCTCTATGATTCCGACCTGAAAATTAGCGTGGCTCCTGAGCTACGCAATGTCGGATACGTCTTCCAGAGCTACGCGCTCTTTCCTCACATGAGCGTCTACGACAACGTGGCCTTCGGCCTACGGACACGCAAGGTCTCTAAGCAAGAGATCGATTTTTTAGTTAAAGATCATCTTGAAACTGCCGGTCTCTGGGATATCAGAAAGGCCAAAACAGGGAGCATCTCTGGAGGGCAGAAGCAGCGCGTGGCCCTAGCCAGGGCGCTGATAATAGAGCCGCATCTGCTTCTGCTGGATGAGCCGCTATCTGCTTTGGACGTCAGGAAACAGGCGGCCATGAGAAGGGATCTTCGGGAGAGGATTCATTCTTGTGGCGTTCCGAGCATCATCGTCACCCACGACCTGAGGGACGTGGCATGCATTGGGGACAGAGCATGCCTTCTAGAGAATGGGAGGATCACGGTATCTGGCGGGGCGGATGATGTCATGGGCTGGGGCGCTGTTCGTCCGTTCTGATGATACGCAGACCAAGATTCAATTGCCTGGTCTAAGGTGATGAACGAGACATGCCTAAAGGGGGCTCGTGGAGATCTCAGGTTTAAATCAAAAATTTCTGAACCCATGACTCCAAGCATGTTCAACGGTTTGAATTTCTCCATATCCTCGCAGATGCTGAAGATGTGCCATCTAAGCTGGTTTCTTGATCTTTTGCTCAAATATTGTCTTGAATATTGTCCTAAATTTCACTTCAAGATCTTGATTGCCTCCTCGGCAGTCTTGTCCAGGTGGACAATGGCCGAGATCGCCCTGGTCATCTTGGTTGGGTCCTCAGCTTGGAAGACGTTTCTTCCGATGGCCACACCCCTGGCCCCTGCCTCGATGGCACCCTCGATCATCTGCAGGAACTCCATGTCAGTCTCAGTCTTGGGTCCGCCGGCAATGACTACAGGAACGGGGCAGCCCTCCACAACGTGCTTGAAGGTATCAGGGTCTCCGGTATAGTTGGTCTTGACGATGTCAGCGCCTAGCTCTGCTCCAGCGCGGGCGGCGTGGGCCACGACGTCAGGAGCATTTGGGTTAGAGATGTTCTTTCCGCGCGGGTACATCATGGCAATAAGAGGCATTCCCCAGAAGTCGCAGCGTTCCGCCGTACTGCCGAGAATGCATAGCTGGTCCGACTCTGTCTCGGAACCTATGTTTATGTGGACGCTTACGGCGTCGGCACCCATCTTAAGGCACTCCTCTACCTGGCAAACCTGGACCTTGTTGTTGGGGTCTGGCCCTAGCGATGTTGACCCGGACATGTGTACGATCAGGCCCACGTCGCTTCCGTAGCCGCGATGCCCGTGCCTGACCATGCCCTTCTGCTGGAGGACGGCATTTGCACCGCCTTTGGCCACTTTGTCCACCATGTCTGCCAGGTTTACCAACCCTTTGATGGGTCCTACAGATATTCCATGGTCCAGAGGAATTATGACTGTGTTGCCGCTGTCTCTATTCATTATCCGTTCAATTCTTACGCTCTTGCCGATTTCGCTCAATGCGCTCATCTCTTAAATGCTAACATGTATCATGTTAACATATGGCATATTTAAATTTGACGCTACTCTATTATACCTAAAAATAGGAGTTAGTTTGGGGTATCTTCATTGACAGATGCAGAGGTCGGCAGGGTTCGCAAGAACGAGACAACTGAGGTCGTAGTCCGCAAGACCGAGTTTAAAGGATCTGTAGGAATCGACATCCGAGAGTACGTCACCTCCGAAAAATATACCGGTTGGTCCAAGAACGGCCTGAGAATACCTGTAGACCAGTGGAAGGCCTTCAAAGAGGTCTTGGACAGAGTTGTCCTCGATAAGGTGGAGAGTGCCTGAGCTAGATTGGCAGACGTTAAGAACGATTATGGGGGCTGGCTCCTGTCAGTTGCCAAGGACGCGTCCATCAGTTTAGCCGACATGCCATGGCTGATAGAGAGCTGACTGTGAGGACTATAAGCAGCTTCCGGACCAAAAGCTGCGACTTGAAAGAGTCCGATCGCGGATACGCCTGAGATCCTTTGACCAAAACCATGAAGTATTTATATAGTGATCTCCACCACTACTAGGTCATTACAATTACCAAGGAGATCTCAATTTGGTTGAAGTTAAGTCGGAAGTCAAATCTGAAGCTAAAAAAACCATAGCTAAAAAGCCCGAGGTCAACATAGGCATGGTGGGGCACGTTGACCATGGAAAGACCACCCTGGTCAAATCACTTTCAGGAGTGTGGACCGATCAGCACAGCGAAGAGATCAAGAGGGGCATCTCCATCCGCCTGGGGTACGCCGATGCCACCTTCAGAAGGTGCCCTCAATGTCCCGAGCCAGACTGCTTCACAGTTGAGGTGAAGTGTCCTCACTGCGGCACAGAGACCGAGGTGTTACGCACGGTATCCTTCGTGGACAGCCCAGGCCACGAGACCCTTATGGCCACAATGCTCTGCGGAGCGGCGATCATGGATGGAGCAGTGCTGGTAATATCCGCCAACGAGGCATGCCCCCAGCCCCAGACCAAGGAACACCTCATGGCCCTCAACATCACAGGGATAAACAAGATCGTAATCGTACAGAATAAGGTCGATCTGATCTCCAAAGATAAGGTAGTAGAGCATTACAACCAGATCAAGAACTTTGTCAAGGGCACAGTTGCGGAGAACGCGCCGATAATCCCCATCTCCGCCCAGCAGAACATCAACATCGACATGGTCATTCAGGCCATCGAGAATATGATACCCACACCACCTAGAGACGTACAGAAGCCTGCCCTGCTCAAGATCGCCAGGTCTTTTGATGTAAACCGTCCTGGGGCATCGCCGGATAACCTCAAGGGAGGCGTCATAGGCGGATCCCTCAGCCAGGGCATGCTGCATCCGGGAGACAAGCTGGAGATCTGTCCGGGTAGATTGGTCGAATCCGAGGGGAGAAAGCAGTGGGTTCCCCTGGAGACTAAGGTGGTCACCCTTCTTGCCGGCAGTGAGGTCCAGGACGAGATTACGCCTGGCGGCTTGGTCGGCGTGGGAACAATGCTCGACCCCGTTATGACAAAGAGCGATACCCTGGTCGGCCAGGTCGCAGGCGAGCCCGGCAAGCTCCCTCCTGTCAAGAACTCTTTCATAATGGAGATGCAGCTCCTCGAGCGAGTTGTAGGCGTTACAGACGAGTCAACTGTTGAGCCCATCCACTCCAACGAGCCGTTGATGCTGAACGTGGGAACGGCCACGACTGTGGGCGTCGTGTCCAGCGCCCGGGAAGGAGGAGTCGTCCAGGTCCAGCTCAAGAGGCCTGTATGTGCTGAAGTGGGAGACAGAGTTGCCGTGTCAAGGCGGATGGGGGCCAGGTGGCGGCTCATCGGCGTTGGGACGATAATCGAGTAGAGTTGTGAAAGTGCTTCTTGATACCAACGCCCTGATGGTGCCTGAGCAGTTCGGAGTGGACATCTTCTCGGAGATGTTGCGCCTGGGGTATGTGGAATGCTTGGTGCCGGGACCGGTGCTAAGAGAGCTTCGGCATCTTACGGAAAAGGCCGACAAAGGGCGTGATAAGCTGGCGGCCAGGGTAGGCCTGGGTTTGGCGGAACGATGCAAAGTCATCAGCTCAGGTGAGGACGCAGATCTTGCCCTAGAGGATCTGGCCATCCGTGAGAAGGCAGCTGTCTTCACCAACGATAAAGAGCTTAAGAAAAGATTAATTAGAAAGGGCATAACCGTTATTTACCTGCGCCAGAGTCGATATCTAGAGGCAACGAAGAAGGAGTTCTGATGTACAAGAAGATGAAGCTTGAGGGGATTGTCAGGATACCACCGGATCAGATGGGAAACCCTCTCGAGGAAGCAGTTGAGCTTGCACTGCGCAATAAATACGAGGCCGTGGTGGACAAGACGCTGGGGACAATCGTTGCAGTGTTGAGCGCTGATAGGATTGGAGAAGGCAAAATCCTGGCAGGGGATGGAGCTGTCTACTACGATGTGGACTTCGAGGCTGTTGTCTTCAAGCCGGAGATGCAGGAGATAGTCGAGGGCGAAGTTGTCGAGATAGTGAAGTTCGGTGCTTTCTTGAGCATAGGGCCTTTTGACGGCCTGTTGCATGTAAGCCAGATCACTAACGAGTACATATCCTACGATGAAAAGAACGCTCGCCTGGTCAGCAAAGAGTCCAACAAAGCCCTTGGGGAGGGGGAGAAAGTTCGTGCCAGGGTAATTGCTGTCAGCCTTAACGAGAAAGAGCCCAGGGAGAGCAAGATCGGGTTGACCATGAGGCAGACCGGCCTTGGAAAGCTGGACTGGCTTGACACTGTTCAAAAGGCAGAGTCCCAGAGCGCAGAGGCTGAGGCGAAATGACCGACCAGGCCTGCAGGGAATGCCATAGGATAGTCGAAGGGTTGGTGTGCCCCATATGTGGCTCGTCATCGCTATCCAAGGATTGGGGAGGGTACGTCATCGTCATCGATCCCAAGGGATCGGTAATCGCGACCAAGCTTGGAATAACTCTTCCGGGCAGGTACGCTCTGAAGGTGCGATAGATTGATGTTGCTGGTTCTACCAGAAGAGCTGCGCTCTGAGCTGAAAAGCCCTCTCGGTAAGCTGTGCAAAGGTAACGGCGTCGAGTGCATAAAAGCAATGGGCAAGGAGCTTAAAGCTGCAAAAAAGATTGCTGCAGTGGGCGATATGACTGCTTTCTATCTTCTTGAGGCGTCAATAACTCCAGACCTGACCGTCGTTGATAACAAGACCAAGAGGATGCCCGCACCAGATCACGTCCAGCACAGACTGGAGTACGATAGCTATAAGACTATCAAAGTCAAGAACCCGGCGGCAACTTTGAACCCCGAGCTGATTGAGCTGATCAAGGACTCCCTGGCCGGAGCTGAGCGCATAAAGATCGTAGTTGATGGAGAAGAAGATTTGGCAACCCTGCCTGCTATTCTCTATGCACCTCTCGGATCGGCAGTAGTCTATGGACAGCCCAATGAGGGGAGCGTTCTGGTAGAAGTAACCCTAGAGAAGAAAGAACAAATCAAGGATCTAATGAAAAGAATGGTTTTGGAGGAATGAAGTTGGATATACATATTATTGAAGATAAGAATAATCCTCTGCTGAACAGGAGAGAGGTAGTTTTCAAGGTCGACCACGAGAGCGCTACTCCGTCCAGGAAGAGCATCGTCGATAGAATCGCTGCCACAATGAACTCCAAGGAAGGCTTGGTCATCGTAGACAACCTCAAGACTGAGTTCGGCAAGCGTGAGACTATCGGGTATGCCAAGATCTACGAGACTGAGGAGAGGGCCAAACAGGTGGAGAGGCCGCATATAATAGAGAGAAATACCTTTGTAGCCCCGGAAGAAGCCAAGAAGGAGGCTTAACCGATGGCCATAAACAAGTACTACGAGGTCAGCGGAGATTCAGTCAAGGCTAAGAAACAGGTCTGTCCTAGGTGCGGCCAGGGTGTATTTTTGGCGGAGCACGCCGAGAGGCTGAGCTGTGGCAAGTGTGGATATACGGAGTTCAAGAAATAGATCTCTTAGGCTTATTTGCCCTGCCTTTTGTCAGTAGCTATTTAAGATAATAAGCACGAACTAGCTTTAGGTGTCTATTTGGCGTTTGATCCAAGTTCTCTGATCGGCCTGTTGGTTGTGGTCATCATCTTGTCCCAGGCCATCAGGATAGTTCGAGAGTACGAACGTGTAGTGATCTTCCGGCTGGGGCGTTTCAGCGGAGTGAAGGGGCCGGGCATATTCTTCATAATTCCAATCATTGACCGGGTTGTGCAGCTTGACTTGCGGGTTGTGACCATAGATGTGGCCAAGCAGGTGGTCATAACCAGGGACAACGTAAGCGTAGATGTGGACGCTGTCATCTACTACCGAGTTGTGGACCCGGGCAGAGCGGTCATTCAGGTGGAGAACTACAGGATGGCCACCAGCCTCTTGGCTCAGACCACTCTCCGGGACGTCCTGGGCCAGATTGAACTGGACGACTTGCTGTCCAAACGCGAAGAGCTGAACAAGAAGCTTCAGGAGATCCTTGACCAGCACACCGATCCCTGGGGTATCAAGGTCGTCGCCGTAACCTTGCGCGACGTGAGCTTGCCCGAGTCTATGATGAGGGCAATTGCCAAGCAGGCAGAGGCAGAGAGGGAGAAGAGGTCCAGGATAATCCTTGCCGATGGAGAGTTCCAGGCTTCCAAGCTAATGACCGAGGCTGCCAAGCTATACGGCGAGGCACCTGTGGCCATCAAGCTGAGAGAGCTGCAGACTCTTGCGGAGATAGCCAGGGAGAAGAACCTCATAATAGTAACTCCTGCGGGTGATGTTAGCACGGGTGCGGTGGCTGGTCTAACCAGTGCCCTCAACAGAGAAGCCTCGAAAAGAGCGCAATGAAACGCTCGCTCCTCTCAAGCCCGAAAGGGTTAGTCGGCAGAATTAGAGGAGTTAGGTTAGGGTCTTGCTCTTCGGCAGAACCCAACCTAGTCTGCTCGACAACCTGCTCATTTTTCCTTTTGTTTTTGCTGACAAGCTCGCTCTTTCTGATCTGTTCATCCTTGGCAGCGGCGGCTTCACCGGATGGACCAGTCCTTGCAGTAAAGTTGGACAGCGCCATAACCCCGGCAAGCGATGACATAGTCTCTGCAGCCATCCAGGAAGCCGAGTCAGGAAACTACCAGGCTGTTTTGATAATCCTGGACACTCCAGGCGGTGGCCTGACAGAGACTTTTTCCATCATCGACAGCGTGGAGAGGACAAGGCTTCCGGTGATAGGCTACGTTTACCCAGACGGAGCAAAGGCCTGGTCTGCAGGCACTCTGATCCTGATGAGCTCTGACGTGGCTGCCATGGCACCACACACGATAATCGGCTCTGCCCAGCCGGTCCAGCTATCGGCCACGGGCGGAACAACTCCAATAAACGATAGCAAGACCATCAACGCCATAGTCGCCATGATTGAGGAGAAGGCAAAAAAGCACGGAAGAAATAGCACGGCTGCCAGAGAGTTCGTGCTCTCCAACCTGAACCTAAACGCTGACGACGCTAAGAAATTCGGCTCCATCGAGTACGTCAGCCCCGATCCCCAGGATCTGCTCCGCCAGGTGAACGGCCAACGGGCGAAGAACGTCACACTATCCACAAACAGCTCTGAGGTTATCTTCTTCGAGCCGCCCTTAAATCTGCAGTTCCTCAAGCTGCTGTCGGACCCCATGATCGCCGGGCTTCTGATAGTTGTCGGCCTCTACGGCATAATCTTCGGCCTATCCAGCCCCGGTTGGGGAGCGGAGGCATTCGGTGTGATTTCCCTAGCGCTTGGTTTGATAGGTCAGGGGTTCGACGTGAACCTCGGCGGCCTGTTCCTGATGCTCGTAGGTGTGGCCCTGATCCTGGTGGAGCTGCACAGCCATTCCTTTGGGATCCTGGCAGCCGCAGGGCTGATCTGCATTACAATCGGGAGCATCCTGCTGATTCCTACAAGCTACCCCCAGTGGTACATCCCTGGAGAGTACCAGAGGTCGCTTGCCGCTGCCTTCATCCTGCCGTCTCTAATCCTTGGCGGCTTCCTGGCCTTTGCAGTCTATAAGATAGCCCGCATCAGGTTTGCCCCGCCGGTTATCGGCATGATCATCGGCGAAGAGGCCGAGGCGCTGGACAGGCTAGCGCCTGATGGCTATGTCAGCTTCCAGGGCGAGTACTGGAAGGCCGAGGCGGAGGAGACTATGGAGAAAGGGGAGAAGGTTGTGATAGTCGGGAAGGATGGAGCAGTGCTGAAGGTCAGGCGTAAATAGTAATTAGATATTAATTAAGACGCGATGACCTGTGGCCTGACAGAGGAAGAACTCTTTGTACTCTATCTTCTTTATTCGAACAGGAACCTCAGGTCCAATAGGGGATACCATTCTGATAAGCTAAATAAACTATACCAGAGAAAATTCGGAAAAGATGCAGAGGATACACTCAGGGTCCTAGTAAACGAGAGTTACCTATCACGGATTGGAAAGAGCCCACCTAAATATTATATAAACGACATTCCCAGAGCGTTCTTTGCCTTAGGTCAGCATGGTTATTCTGTCACACAAGGCCGAATAAAAAGATTGTAAAATTAATTTTACACTATCGACAAATAACTTTTATATCAAGAGGATAGAGATCTAGAGGTGAGACTGGTGCCTGTGCCTTTTGAAGGTCTGCTCGGAAGTGGTTGTGAGTTAAAGCTAATCGAATTTCTCATGCCGTTGAAGGATATGGAGTTCAACCTCACCGAGCTTGCGGAGGAGGTGAGCGTCTCCAGACCAACGGTGGACCGCATAGTGAAGAAGTTCGTAAAATGGGGCCTTATGAAGGTCGCCCATACCCACGGCAAGACCAAATACTATGCACTAAATGAGGACTCCGGTTTCGTAAGAGTTTTCGAAGTCCTCAACAACCGCCTGGTAGAGCAAATACTAGGGCAAGAAAAGCTAGCTCAGGTTGGGGAGTATTGGACGAAGCATGCTTCAGTGTCTTGTGACCGTGTTAGAGGGAGCGACAACGAAGCATCTCTCGGTGAGTCCCTGTTTATCAGGGAGCTTGGGATCAAAAGTCCCATGCTGAAAGTGTTGGATTTCTTAATGGACAACGAGGCGTTTGACTACTCGAAGACGGAAATTGCAGAAGGAACAGATCTCAGCAGGGCAACTCTGTTTAAGGTATGGTCGAAGTTAGAGGCATTGGACCTGATTACGGCCACACGAGAGGTCGGCAGAGCCAAGATGTACAAGTTAAACAAAGGAAACCCCATTGTGAAGAAGCTCATGGAGCTGGATGACACTATCTCAGAGTACTTCGCCCAGAAGCACTGTAATCCGCAGAATTGCGCATCCGATGGGGATATCTCAGGGATAGTAGGCCCCGGCCAGGGTTTAGTCAAAGCCATTGTTGATTACGAAAACGCAAAGCCCGACAGCAAGAAGAGCCGATCCAAGGAATTACTAATTGCATAGCAGCCTTTAATCGCCATCTTGTTAGCTGGGTTTCGTTTACAGCTCTACTCTTCAGTCTCTCAAATTTATAGGGATAAATTATTAGCATTGATCAGTAATAAGTGCTTGGTGAAGCTCGTTGCCGGACCAGGCGGAAATCCATAAAAAAAGTACCAGCAATAAGAATAAGGACCGCAAGGATGCTGTCAATTATCTGAAAATAAATTTCTCAATTCTTACTGATAAAGTTCAAGCATGGCAGGATCTCCACATGCTAACTGAGGATGAAAATAGCAATGTGCGAGAGGGAGCTGCTTTAGCTTTGGGACGGGCTTTTAGCCAAATTCCTGACAACGATCAAGCGTTGCAAGACCTCCGAAGGCTGACTGAGGATGAAGACAAAGATGTGCGTATTACGGCTACATTAGCTTTGGGGCACACTTTCATGCAAGTTCCTGATAAAGATCAAGCATGGCAGGAACTCCACAGACTAACTACGGATGAAGACCATAACGTGCGATATTTTGCCGTATTAGTTATGCGACAGCTTTTCGGTCAAATCCCAGAAAAAAAGCAAGCATGGCAAGATCTCCTCAGATTGATTAAGAATGAAGACTTTTTTGTATGTAGAGCTTCTTCAGAAGCCATGGAAATAGTTTTTGGGCAAGTCCCCGACAAAAATCTAGCTTGGCAGGATCTCCACAACCTTACAATGGATGAGGAGAGCTATGTGCGAGAGGAGGCTGCTGTAGCTTTAGGATGGGCTTTCAGCCAAGTCCCTGACAAAGATCAAGTATGGCAGGATCTACACAGGCTTACTAGGGATAAAGACAGAGATGTACGAGAGGAAGCTACGGAAGCTTTGGGATGGGTTTTCAGCCAAGTCCCTGACAAAGATCAAGCATGGCAGGACCTCCACAGGCTTACCGGGGATAAAGACAAAGGAGAGTTTCGAAAAACTAATCAATCGAAATACTTATATACTATTAATACTATAATATAATGCATGAGGACTCTCATTGATTTTGCCATTCGAGCAGAATATGCTCGAGTAAAAGCCCTCGGAGATGATCTATCCGAGATCGGATCGTTGATCAATTGGGAGCGTTTCAGATTTTTGGAACCATTGATATACAAAAATAAAACTAGCCGCGGAGGTCGTCCGAACATTGACATCGTGATTA
>CAVWIG010000026.1:0-45015 GCA_963754945.1 Methanotrichaceae archaeon | reverse complement strand
CACGATGTCAATGTTCGGACGACCTCCGCGGCTAGTTTTATTTTTGTATATCAATGGTTCCAAAAATCTGAAACGCTCCCAATTGATCAACGATCCGATCTCGGATAGATCATCTCCGAGGGCTTTTACTCGAGCATATTCTGCTCGAATGGCAAAATCAATGAGAGTCCTCATGCATTATATTATAGTATTAATAGTATATAAGTATTTCGATTGATTAGTTTTTCGAAACTCTCACATATCTCTTTTGAGAATTGGGTCTTGATCAGCGGGGAGATATAGTGACAAGAATAAAGAGCATCTATATAATATTATTCGCCCTGATTTTGTTGGGGGTTGGAATAATCGTCAGCATGGCCAACGTCGATGGAAACTGGAAGATAAATGGTTTTGGAGCCGACAGTATGGGACTCACGCGGTCAGGCAATCACATTTATGGGACGTACAATACTCCCCAAGGCCAAGGTAATATCGATGGCTATATTGATGCTCAAAATGTCTGGATGGGGACATGGAATGAACCATTCAACGATGATTGGGGATATTTTTCAGCGACTTTTTCCAACGACACCTCTCGTCTGTGTGGAAGCTGGAAATATGCCTACAGTGATTATGAGGGATACTGGAATCATCCATACGACGGCGTTTGGGATGGCGGTTTCCAAGGGGTAAAGCAGTTGTAAAGCCAATTCAGCAACAAACGCCTGAGAAACGTTGCATTATTTATGCTCTGAATTAAAGAAAGAGATCAATTTCTAATTCGATGCTGCGGCGGCGAACCATGCACCGCCCACCCAGCAGGCATGCCGCAGCAACTTGACTTCCAATTTTTCTTTTTTGCTTGGCCGGATTGGGCCTTGGCATTATGAACAACTAGCAAGATATTTTGTTTCTTGCAAATGTCCGATGAAAGGCAGCAGTAAATTAGTAGGTTTGTCCGCCTACAGGACGAGCTTTAAAATAATCAGCCTTTCATCTAGATCATCCCTGCTGGGCCATCCTCTCGTACACATTTTCCACCATCGGCATCGGCGACACAGAGTTCATATTAAGCCCCAGCTCCTCAGGCCCCAGGCCTAGGGCTATCCCGACGAGCTGAGTCACGTAAAGGACAGGAAGTCCGATCTTCTCACCGCGCCTCTGCTCCAGGACCTTCTGCTTGGCGTCCAGCATCAGATGGCAAAGCGGACAAACAGTCACGATGACCTCCGCTCCGGCCTTCTTTGCGTCTTTTAGAATGCGGTAGATTATATCCGCTGCTGCTTCCTCCTGGGGCATGAATATGGGACCTGCGCAGCAGAAGGCTTTGAGCCCGAAATCTACTGGTTCTGCCTTCAAGTGTCTTTATGAGTCCCTCCATGATAGTTGGGACCTCAGGGCTGTCTATGCCGCCCTTCGGCCTGGTCAGCAGACAGCCGTAATAGGGTGCTGCCTTGAGGTCATTTAATGGAACTACTAACCTGTCGTCATCCTTCTGAAGCACTTCAAGTATGACATCGAGGACGTGCCTGATCCGGGCGCCCTTGTAGCTTTTGGTCAGGACAGCGTCAACCTTAGCACGGACCTCCGGCACCTCCATTCGCAGCACTGCGTTTCTCAGGTTGCTATAGCAGATTGAGCAGGCTGTTACTATGGGTTGGTCGGTCTGGATGATGTTCCTGACGGCCAGGCCGGTGCTGACGAACTCATTGGGAACGTGGGTGGCTCCGCAGCAGGACCAGTCCGGCAGCTCTTCAAGATCGATTCCCAGAGCAGCGCACACCGCCCTGGTTGAGCGGTCCATCTCCTTTCCAGTCGACCGGGAGACGCACCCCGGATAGTAAGCCAGCTTCATTCTTTCCCCAGCTCTGCGAAGATCCTCTTCACATCATCCGTTCCCTTGATCCTATCTTTCTCCAATGTTATCTTGCCTCTGGGCAGCAGCTCCAGTCCCATCTCCATGGTCTGGACCGCCGACCGTGGATCAGCCAGCAGGTACTCGGCGGATAGCAGAGCCTCGGATATCCTACCTAGATCCTTTATCTGGCGCATGAACAGGTCCTCGTATGCCTGGTCCTTGTCCTTTCTTCCCTCTCTCTCGAAGATGTCCCTGAGGGCTCCCACAAGGACCTTTGGCCGAATGCCGCGAGGGCAACGGACTGTGCATAGCTGGCACGATGTGCACAGCCATACTGAACCGCTCGCAAGTGCCTCCTCCTTCCTGCCTTCAAGGGAAAACTTCACCAGCCTTCGGATGCTGTTGTCCATCAGGTTGGCAGTGGGGCAGGCAGCAGAGCAGGTGCCACACTGGATGCAGGTTCTGACCTCAGGACCCGCCAGCCTTAGGACCTCATTTGTGAACTCTGTGTCTTCCTTCACTGCATCTCACGGCTCCTCTGCGGCTGCTTCTTGCGGCTTTTCCTTCTTCTTTTCGATCTGCTTCTTTGTCTCGGCCTTCTTCAGACGCTCTACGATCTTATCACTGGCCACTTTGGCAGGCTCCCTCTCCATTATGAACCTGACCTTTGGTTTTTTCAGAACAGGCACCACTGGTCGCAGCGCCTCTTCCACAAGCCTTTGCAGTTCTGGGTCTCGCACAGGCATCTCAATTTTTGGCAGCGGCGGGCGCTCGATCTCAGGTGGGGTCACGGCCGCTGAGACATCCGGCCTCTTCTTTTCCCCGGTGACTATTGAGGAAATTGCATCCTTCCATTCCGATGCCCAGGGTGTCTCTTTGATCTCCGTGTGACGAACTTTTGATCGCCCTACATCTATGGCCGAGACCGGACAGGCCTTGGCGCAGGCTCCGCAGAGGATACACTGCTCTTTCACTGGGGCGGCCTTGCCGCGCTCGTCTACGTACCAGCACTTGGCCGGGCAGACGTTGAAGCAGGCCTGGCATCCCAAAGGGTCACACCTGACGAGGTTCTTCTCGATGAGCTGAATCTCCCCCTCAAACGGCTTCTTCACATCAATGGCCTCGTAAGGGCAGACCAAGGCACATCTCCCACAGCCTATGCACAGGTCCTTATCGATCTCTATCTTGCCTAGTATCTCCGGCTCGACATCCAACTCCAGTGGAGGGCCTTCCACCTTTATGGCCTCTTCCGGGCATAGGGGGACACACAGGCCGCAGTAGTCGCACAGCTCCTCATCCACCAGGAGCTGCTCGTAGGGCACCAGCTCTCTGGGGGTCTTTTCCTTCTCGCCCTTCTCCACCAGCAAGAAGGCCTTACAGAATCTGGCACACCGGCCGCAGAGGTTGCACTTGTCCTTGTCTACGATGATCTTTCCAGTTACGCCTTTTCGGAGAGGACCGAAGTCTTCCCTGGTCTTGTTGAACGTAACTTTGATGGCCTTAGTAGGGCAGACAGGCTCGCAAAGCAGGCAGGGCAGGCACTTCTCGCCTGGAACTGCTTCGGCTACCAACTTCGGGTACTGCTCAAGCTCCCGAAAATCCTTAGCCTTCTTCGTAGCCTCATCATTAGCCTTGTCTGTCATGCCATCCTCGAAGCCTTTCTTTCAGCGTATCTTTCAGCCAGTCTCAGTTACGAGCGTGTTCTCTGCGTTATTCTCTATTGCGTTCTCTGTTGCTGGCGTCTTCTCTTTGACCGTCATCCTGAAGGCACGGACGGGACAGAAGTTAGCGCACATACCGCAGAAGACGCACGCGTCCAGGTCGATCAGAACCGGCGGCGCGTCCATCCCCTTTGCGATCTCCTGAAGCGGCCCTTCTTCAAGGGCCCTCTTGGGGCAGAGGGCCACGCAGATGGAGCAACCTGCGCACTTCTTGTAATCGTAATCCAGGACCTTTTCCGATGCCGCGGTCCTTTGCCTGCACCGGATGCGAGAGTCCTCTACCTCCATCTCTTTCTCGATCTCCATCATGCTTCGGGCATACGCCTCCTTGAGCTCTGTTCCTATAGGGCCCCATCTCTTTCAGCTCATCAACGAACTGCTTGATGTCCTTTGCAAAGATGTCGCCCTCGCTCGCAGCGCACCAGACGATCTTAACCCTTCCGGGGTTGATGCCGATCTTTTCAAGGACGCCCTTGAGCACCTCCACCCTCTGCAACGCCTGGTAGTTGCCCTTGACATAATGGCACTCACCCAGGCGGCAGCCTGCCACCAGAACACCGTCCGCTCCCCGCTGGAGGGCCTCGATGATGAAGCTTGGGTCCACCCGGCCCGCGCACATGACCCTGATGTTCCGAGCGTTCGTCGGGTACTGGATTCGTGATGTTCCCGCCAGATCGGCTGCCCCGTAGCTGCACCAGTTGCACAGGAACGCCACGATGAGGGGAAACTCGCTCTTCTCCTCCGTAGCCGCCCTGACCTGAGCCAGAATCTGCTTATCCGAGAAGAGGCGCATCTGGATCGCGTCGACGGGACAGGCTGCAGCGCACGAGCCGCACCCTTTGCAGGCAGCTTCGTCCACCAGTGCGGGGCTCTTGACAGAGATCGCCCTCTTGGGGCAGACGTCCTCACAGAGCTTGCACTGCGTGCACAGGTCTCTGTCGACGTAAGCCGAGGTCGGCTCAAGCTCAAGCTCGCCCTTTGCAGCAGCCTCATGGCCTTGGCCGCTGCTGCGCCGCCCTGCGCAATGGATGTCTGGATCTCCTTTGGTCCCGAGGCGCAGCCAGCTATGAAGACGCCATCTATGTGTGCCTCGACAGGCCTCATCTTTGGGTGGGCGATCTCGAAGAACCCGTCAGTCCTTCTGGAGAGGCCAAGCAGGTTGCCCAGGACTTCGGCGTTCTTGTCTGGCTCTAGGCCAATAGATAAGACCGCGAGATCGTACCTGACCCTTCTGAAGCTGCTCGATAACGTGTCCTCGAAGTTAAGGTAAAGACTCCCGTCTTCCTCATCTATCTCGGACACTCTTGCCCGGACGAAGTTTATCCCCAGATTTTGGGCACGCAGATAGAACTCCTCATAACCTTCGCCGCCGGCCCTGACATCGATGTAGTGAATGGTTATCTTTGTTTCCGGGTATTTCTCCTTGACAAGCTGAGCGTTCTTTAGCGAGGCCATACAGCAGATCCGGGAGCAGTATATGTTGCCCACTGTGGCGTCCCTGGAGCCCACGCACTGCAGGAAAGCTATGGACTTGGCGATTTCTCCTGTGGAGGGTCGGACCACCTCCCCTCTGGTCGGTCCTGAGGCGTTGAGCATCCTCTCGAGCTGCAGGGTGGTTATGACATCCCTGTGCCTGCCGAAGCCGTACTCCTCTTTTCTCGTTGCATCGAAGGGCTGCCAACCCGTGGCCACGATTATTGCCCCTACAGTCAGTTTGAACTCCTCTTGCTTCTCCTCGAAGTTGACAGCATCGGCGGGGCAGGCTTCAATGCAGCGAGCACAACCAATGCAGGCCTGGGGGTCCACGCAGGCCACCTGGGGCACCGCCTGTGGGAATGGCACGTAGATGGCCTTTCTCTTCCCTATCCCGAAGTCGTACTCGCTAGGGACCTCAACAGGACAGACGCCAGCACACTCGTTGATGCAGCCCTTGCACTTCTTCAAGTCAACGAACCTTGCCTTTTTCACCCCAGAGACCCTGAAGTTCCCCACGCTACCCTCAACGCCCAGTATTTCGGAGTAGGTCATCAGGGTGATCAGCGGGTGGTTGTAGACATCGGACATCTTTGGCGCTAGAACGCAGATGGAGCAATCGTTTGTGGGGAAGACGTCCGTGAGAAGGGCCATGTAGCCGCCGATGGTGGGCCGTCTTTCCACCAAATAGACGTGAAGCCCCGAGTCGGCCAGGTCAAGGGCAGCCTGAATTCCTGCAACGCCTCCGCCGACGACCAAGACTTCCCTGCTGACAGGAATTGTCGCGCTCTCCAGGGGCTGGAGCAGAGCAGCTTTGGCCACAGCCATGCGGATCAGGTCTTTGGCCTTTTGGGTCGCCATTGCAGGCTGGTCCATGTGCACCCAGGAGCACTGCTCTCGGATGTTGGCCATCTCCAGCATGTAGGGGTTCAACCCGGCCTTGGTTATGGCCCTCCTGAAAGTAGGTTCATGAAGCCTTGGGGAGCATGCGGCCACCACGACGCGATCCACCTTCAGCTCAGCGATGTCCTTCTGGATCTGCTCCTGGCCGACGTCTGAACAGGAGAACGGAAGGTCCCTGGCTATGACAACGTCCGGCAGTTTCTCAGAAAAAGATTTCAGCTCATCCATGTTCAGGACGCCGGCGATGTTCAGGCCGCAGTGACAGACGTAGACGCCGATGGGCATAGGACTCTGTACCTGAATACGCACCCATTCCTTAAAACTTATGTGGTTTGGCACAATTATTGAGGATCAAATCACGGATACCTGTCAGCATCAAACCGTACATCTACTATAAATTCATTGAAAGCCTAATAGTCTATTGATCTTTACCATGTCGGCTAGTATAATCGAGGACCAGAGGCTACGGAACAGAACCGGCGTTTTTGAGGATAGAGATGAGGCGGGAAAGTACCTCGCCAAGTCTTTGGAAGGATTCCACTGGCAGAACGCCATTGTCCTTGCTATTCCATCGGGAGGCGTTCCCATCGGTCTGGCAATCTCCTCGCGTCTCGGACTGCCCTTAGACCTCATCATCATAAGAAAGATTCCCGTGCCCGGTAATACCGAGGCAGGCTTCGGGGCGATTAGTCTGGAGGGGGACATGGTCTTGAACGATTCCATGGTCAGGATGCTGGGCCTGACTAAAAAGGAGATCGAGGAGCTGGCAGAGCCGGTAAGGGAGGAGCTGAAGGCCAGGAACCACATCTTCAGGGAGGACCGGCCCTGGCCCGATCTTAAGGGGAAAGTTGTAATCCTTGCGGACGATGGCCTGGCGTCGGGTTACACAATGACGATCGCGGCTCGGCTGGTCAGGAGGCACGAACCAGAAAAAATCGTTGTTGCCGTGCCTACAGCTTCCCTGCACACAATTGAGCTGGTGGCCGAGGAGGTGGAGATGATCGTCTGCCCTAATATCCGGACGGGTAGCTATTTTGCAGTGGCCGAAGCCTACAGGAATTGGTACGACTTGTCTAGGGAAGAGGTTGTGGGAATGTTGAAGATTCACAGACTCTTATCAGGAAAGGCCGAGTAGCAACTGGTCAAAAAATATGTCACAAACGCACCAGAGCATGTGGTTACCTTATTAGAACTGAATTCAGTAGGGCCAATCGTCAGTGACGATATCGATATCGTTATTTTATTTTAACTGATCAAGACTTTTTGATATGATGGGTTGATATCAATGGCTCTGTGTAATCTTGGATAGCTGAATTTTAGTCGCCCAGGAGGTCATGGGCAGCGCCCTGTTGTACCAAGCTTCTGCATATGATGAATTGATCGTCGCCTGTCGAATGCCTTGAGGGCCTCGTCGTATTTGCCTAGCATGCCTAGATCGATGCCTTTGTTGTTACAGGCCACTGCATTTTGAGGATCAATTTAGCAACCAGGATGGTTGGACATTCCTAGCACTTGCCTGAAACACATATCGTTGTATTGGTCTAACAGAACACATGCAGAAATCTAAGTCCATATGTTGAGCCCTCAGGTCGTCTCGGTCTGCATTCAGAGGATTACTGCTTCTGATATCGAGAAGGTGTAGTGTTTTCTTTTATAATGTTATCCATAATCGAGACCATGTATCTCCAGGTTATAGTCTCGTGATATCTGAACGAGGTTTGTTTCTTTGTTATTAGAGTTTTGAAGCTGCGATCATTTGATCCCCTTCAGAAGTTGACAGTCTCTCTGACCAGCTTGACCAGGCCCGAAGCGCCTGAGGTTCTAGATCATTATTGATAAGTCTTACCGCTTCGGTCCCGCCAGATTGGCGATGTCAACTCCTTTAGAATCGATTAGACGTCGAGGGGTTATGACTTTAGTTGCTCGCTGAATCTTTTTTACTAAGTTAACTTCTTTGGACAGTATTATTAAGAGTATTAATGTCCGTAATGTAAGTAAGATTCTCTTTAGTTTATTGTTGAGATCTTATACCCTTTTTTTTATGTTCGAAAGGTATATGAGAGTTTCGAAAAACTAATCAATCGAAATACTTATATACTATTAATACTATAATATAATGCATGAGGACTCTCATTGATTTTGCCATTCGAGCAGAATATGCTCGAGTAAAAGCCCTCGGAGATGATCTATCCGAGATCGGATCGTTGATCAATTGGGAGCGTTTCAGATTTTTGGAACCATTGATATACAAAAATAAAACTAGCCGCGGAGGTCGTCCGAACATTGACATCGTGATTATGGTGAAAGCTCTCGTAATTCAGCATTGGTTTGGTCTAACAGATCCAGAACTGGAGCGACAGGTTGCGGATAGGATCTCTTTTCGTATTTTCCTTGGCACCACTGAAGTAATTCCTGATTTCAGCACAGTTTGGCTATTCCGTGAACGTTTGATTAAGTGCGACGTATACGATGATCTTTGGAATGAGCTTCAAAGGCAGCTCGATGAGATGGGGTTTACTGTAAAGAATGGCACTATCCAGGATGCAACCTTCATAACTTCGGACCCAGGTCGGAAGAGGAACAAGAAAGACGAGCAAGGCGGGGACAAAAAGGAAGGTCAAGATTCCGAAGCCACCAGTACGAGCCTGAATCAGGAGTTTGATAAAGAGCTAATTGGTATTTCAAATAATATTATTGATGACAAGGCCAAACCACAGAGACTCGAAGAAGAGCCAATAAATGAGGGAAGTTGGGCAAAAAAGGGTGTCAAATCCTTTTTCGGATATAAAGGTCATATCTCAATCGATACCAATTACCACCTTATCAGATATTTTGAGACTACAACTGCTTCTGTACACGATAGTCAGGTAGATCTTGGAATTGAAGGGCTACCACGTTACGCCGATAAGGGATATGATGGTGCAAAAACTCGAGGATATGATGCAGCCATGAAAAAAGCTACAAGAGGTCACAAGCTTGGAATCATAGATCTTCTGAGGAATAAGAGAATCAGTAAAACGCGATCGCACATCGAAAGATGCTTCGCTGTTATGAAGCGGGGGCATAAGGGAGCACATGTTTATGTAACAACTGTCGCAAGAGCTGGAGTAAAATTCATGATGAATTCGGTCGTTTACAACCTGGAACAGTTGAAATATTTAGTGCATAAACAAACAGCCTAGCGGAAGCTCTCTAAAAAAGCGCAAAAATTAGAAACAACAAGGTAAATTGAAATCTAATAAGCCAATTTAGGGGTGAAATATGCTAAAAAACCACTATAAAGATTGAAAATATTAACGCAAGAATTTAAGGCTTCATTAACCAACACTAAATCGAAACCCTCTAAGGTCTGCAATCCGGCTTCTAATCACAGTCTTCAATGGAACGGATACGCGACCAAGACTACCGCTTGCCCAAGATTGCTCGCATCGGATAGATTTCTATCCTATTGAGCCCGAATTTGAACGACGGATCTTCTGTCGCGAAAGTACGTGCTTGATCTTCGTTATCGACTTCGATGATCCCCAGCCCGTACACACCTTTGGGATCGAGCACCGGCCCGTAGACGAGGGCGATTCCCTGGTCGGCCTTATCTTTCCAGTAAGCTGCATGCTGTTTCATGATATCCCTCTCTCTTTCCGTCATATCCCCTGGAAAGGTTGGCCTAGGCGGAATGAGCTTGAGAACGAAGTACTTCTTTACTGAACTATTGCCGGAGGTGTCGCCCTGCATATTATTACCTTCTTAAGACTCTTAGCGAGATACGTATGTATTATGCTTGAGATACCTAGAAATAACTTTTGTGCGTTACTCTTAAATCTCAGGCTTCCGTTCGTCTTATAAATGAGCATAGCCTAAAGCAAATTAAATGACTGTGGATATTAGAATCGGCTACCTGACAACGTTGTACCATACCAGCTTCATCCTTATCGGATCTATACTTGAGGCACAGGGAATTAAAGCTTCCTGGAAGTATTTCCCAACGGCCCGGCGATGATGGAAGCCTTCCAAAGGAAAGAGTTCGATATGGGATACATCGGCCTGCCTCCAGTAATGATCGGAATTGGCCGGGGCCTAAAAATCAAATGCGTGGCAGGTGGACATGTGGAGGGGACTGTACTGGTTGGCGGACAAGACTATCGGGCATCGAGAACTCCAAGGGAAGCTCTTCTTCAGTTCAAAGGCAAGTCCATTGGCACTCCGAAGTCGGGCACGATCCACGATGTGATTCTCAGAAAGCTCATAAAAGATTCAGGTCTCGCCGATGATATTACAGTCAAGAACTATGACTGGGCGGATTTTATCCTGGATGCTATAATAGACGGCGAGATCGATGGAGGCTGCGGCACGCCTCCACTGGCAGTCCTGGCCATGCATCAAATGAATGCGAAGATCCTAATTTCACCGGCTGCCATGTGGCCGTTTAACCCGAGCTACGGCATAGCGGCGACGGAGAGCATGATTCGAGATTCGCAGTCTATGCTTGAAAGTTTTCTGGAGCTACATGAGGTTGCTTGCAATCTTTTGAGAGAAAGGCCTGAAGAGGCGGCAAAACTTGTTCATCGGGCCTTTAATCTCATCGATGAGGATTTTGCCTTGGAAGTGTTCAGGGTCTCTCCCAAGTACTGCGCCAGTCTTCCCATTGAATACATAAATTCTTCTATGGCGTTTAAGAAAACGCTTAAGGACATGGGATACTTAACCCGGGATCTAGAGAAGGAGGATGTATTCTACACCGAAATTATTGAAAAAGTCCACCCTGGAGAACATCATTACGATAATCCTGGAAAGCTGAGATGAAATTTTTCCAGCATTGAGGACTCCTATAACCTACCCAAAAGTTTTGGTATAGAAAATTTATATACAGATTATACTATTCTTAATATGGATTCTTTACTACTTGGATGCTGCGAAGGTTTCATGCGAAGCAGAAAACTCTCGACTGTCCCAGATCTCGGATAGGATAGATTGGGCACCAATTCGTTTGTACCCTCGAAGAAATGTATGACAATAAGAGCGAAAGGGCCGGAAGCATGTTGTTACTACAGTACGAAGGGTTCACATAAAAATGATGGTCACCGCCTTCGCTTCAACCTATATCAGCTCTATACGTTGAAAAACGTCGGAATCATTTGAACTTAGCGGAAGCTGTTAAAGAATGACCGAAAAAGAGGGCAATTCAAGGAAATTGGACATCTGAAGGACGAAAATGGCGCGGGCTTTGAGACCAACCTCTTGAGGAGCAAGTAATAGAACTCCTCTAGCCGAGACGCAAAACTTTTAGGCATCTTGAGCAATATACATTCAAGCTGTGGAGTTTATAATTATGAGCGAAGAGGCGTTTCCCGTTGCAAACGTTGGCGGAAAGGAAGTTCCCTTTGATGCCGATCAATTGAGAAGGATTCAGCAGCACCCCTGTTTTTCAGAGAAGGCATGTCACGCCTTCGGCAGAATGCACCTGGCTGTTGCCCCAAAGTGCAACATCCAGTGCAAGTACTGTGTGCGCAGCTTCGACTGCGTCAACGAGTCCAGGCCGGGAGTAACAAGCCAGGTTCTTAAGCCTCAGGAGGCCCTGGAAAGGGTTGATGAGGTCATGGCAAAGTACCATTACATCAAAGTGGTCGCAGTGGCAGGACCGGGAGAGCCGCTGGCCAATGAGGAGACCTTTGAAACCTTACGCCTGGTCGGAGAAAAGTACCCTCACTTGATTCTATGCATAAGCACCAATGGATTGCTTCTGCCCGACAAGATCCAGGAGCTGGATCGCCTGGGCGTCTGCAACATAACCGTGACTATGAACGCAGTGGACCCAGAGATCGGCAAGGAGATCTACGACTACGTAACCTACAACGGGAAGAGATACGAAGGCCTCGAAGCGGCTAAGCTTTTATTGGACCACCAGCTCAAGGGCATAGAGGAGGCTCTGAAGCTCAAGAAGATCGTCAAGGTGAACACAGTCCTTATCCCAGGCATAAACGACAAGCACGTCTTCGATGTCGCTCGCAAGATCAAGGACATGGGAGTGTTCATCCACAACGTCATGCCCCTGATTCCCCAGTACAAGTTCGCTAACATCACGCCTCCATCGCCGGAGGAGAAGAGGGCGATCCAGGAGGAGCTGGGTAAGATCATCAAGCAGATGAAGCACTGCAGGCAGTGCCGCTCAGATGCCATCGGCCGCCTCGGTTGCGATGTGCAGCAGGAGTTCCAGAGCAGGACCAAGGAGCAGGCTGCTTAAACTATTTTTGTTATACAATTTAGCCAAATAATTTCTTGATTTGGAAGTATAAGAGTATGAGATTGCATTATCTCCAGCATGTGCCCTTTGAGGATCTGGCCGGAATCGAGGACTGGGCCGAAGATCGCTGCCACCAAGTCTCCAGAACCCTTCTCTTCGACGGCCAGAAGCTTCCTGGAATGGATGAGTTCGACTGGCTTGTGATCATGGGCGGACCCATGAACATATATGAGGAGGACAAGTATCCCTGGCTGGCCGGAGAGAAGAGGTTCATTCGAGACGCTATCGCCAGCGACAAGATCGTCCTTGGTATCTGTTTGGGCGGTCAGCTCATAGCCGACGTCCTGGGCGGCAGGGTCCGGAGGAATTTGTACAAGGAGATTGGCTGGCATCATGTTAAGCTGACTCCGGAAGGCCAAAATTCCAGGATCTTCAACATCCTGCCCAACACCTTCATGGCTTTCCATTGGCATGGAGACACCTTCGAGATACCTCCTCAGGCCCATCGGGCGGCCGAGAGCGAAGCGTGCGCCAACCAGGCCTTCATGATAGGCAAGGCTGTCGGTCTTCAGTTCCATCTGGAGTCGTCCATGGACAGCATTGACCATCTGATTGAGAACTGCAGCGACGAGCTTGTAGATGGAAAATACATACAGAGCCCAGAAGAGATTCTATCTCATGTAGATAGGTTCCCAGAGATGAACGGGCTGATGGCTCTTTTTCTGGACACTATGGAGAAAGAGCTGCGTTAAGATAAGCGATTAGCATACTGGCTATTCTTCTATCCTTTATCGGAATAGAAGACTCAATTGTTTTTTTGACAGATTCTTTAGCTCATGATAGGTTTTATCTATGTCAAAGTCGGAAACGAGCTTAGGTGCGCC
This sequence comes from Methanotrichaceae archaeon, assembly GCA_963754945.1. Classification (GTDB taxonomy): domain Archaea; phylum Halobacteriota; class Methanosarcinia; order Methanotrichales; family Methanotrichaceae; genus Fen-7. Next base: position 31,959 of record CAVWIG010000026.1, on the reverse strand, counting down.
AAAGATGAACTACTGGGAGAGCAGGAAGTCCTTCTGGACTACGCCAAGAGGGTTTATCCTGCAAATTACGGCAATTCTGATCATCCTGGGAGGGGCTTTGATGGTCCTCAACCTTTACACGTCTCCATTTCCCGTTATAGAATACTTTGATGCCAAACCCGTTGCAATAAGCCCCGGAGAAGGAACGATTCTCAGTTGGAGTGTTGTCGGTGCCACAATCGTAGAGATAGACCAAGGGGTTGGAATCGTTGCATTAAAGGGAGCAATGAGAGTATCCCCCTCTGAAACCACCACATATACCCTGATGGCCGTCAATGGCACAAGGAATAGAACTAGATCAGTTAGAGTAATGGTCGGATAACGGCGTAACCTAGCGGTGTGAAGTAGCTCATCTTGATCAATGGTAAACTGGAGTCGTACCATGCGACCCTATTGAATAGGATATCTCAGCCCTTTCGGGTTTCGAGCTCGATGCAATCGTAGACTGCATAGCTGTTCGACTGTTTATCAATCCCTGTCGGGTTTTCAAGCTCGTTGCAATTCTGCGGCCTCGTCACGCAGGAAATCGCCTTTGTCGTAGTTTCAATCCCTATCGGGAAAACAAAAAAGGATTCTTAAAGATGTAAATGAGAATCAGCCTACTACTATTACCGAAATCGCAGAGCGGCTGAGCCTCTCCGAGAGCACGATATCCCGCCAGGTGGCTAGGCTCGCTGACCAGAAAGCCTTGCACCTCGCCCAGAAGGGCAAGATAAAAGAGGTGTGCATAACCCTGGCTGGCAAGATACTTCTTTAGGCAAGAACGCATAAATGATGAAATATGTGGTTATGCTGCACAAAAAAATGCTCTCAACCACTTTAGAAACCAGATCTGACAGAATATATCGACACTTGAATTTTTGCGAGGCATCAGAATGATCAAAGAAAATGATTTTGCAGGCAAATGGAAAATCGTCGAGGCTATGGACCTGGTCGATGATTATCTCGACCTGATGCCTGATCCTCATCTCTTGATAGAGGTGAAAAGCAAGAACGAAGCGACAGGGAACTATCAGTTTGGGGCCCAGGATGGCTGTATTGATGGCCACTTTGAAGAAGATGAAGAAAATCTCCGGCTGGTTTTCTCTTTTGAGGGCTCAGATGAAATGGACCATGTCAACGGCTTTGGCACCGTAATTTTTGAATCTCCCGACACACTGCTTTTAAAGATGCATTACCACATGGGTGATACTTACAGCTTCAGATGCCTACGTAATTGAAAACCAGCTTACTGCTAAAAGACATCTACATGGACTCCATTGAAACTCCAACATGCAGCAAGATATCTTGGTGAAAAGAGTTATCGCACCTGATTGCTTTCTCAATTCCACGATATATTTTGTGAATCCTTTGTGTAGCTTTCCCTTGGGCAACCGCACTCGTCAGGGGCCAATTCACTTTCCTCGTTCTGTATTCTATCCATTTATCCTCGTCTGGCCAATAGTAGCCAATAGCGATAGCTTTATTCCCATACTGATCGCCCCAAAAATGTCAAGTCAAACTCACAGAAGGAAGTGTCAGATCGATAATGAATTGATAGATATCTCCTGGCAAACCTTTATCTTCCAGAAGCTGGTTGAAGCTAGGGTCTGGGATGTGACCCTTCGGGTTGAACCAGCGTTGGTGAGATTGAATGAAGTCTTTTTACAGCTTCATAAGCGAAGCATGGGGCTCGCCCAGAGAGGGCTACGTCGGAGCCTTGAGACAGGAAAGATTGAAGGCCTGGCGCAAAGATTTGACTGTGCAGAGGATCGAGCGGCCAACCCGCCTGGATAGGGCGCGGACCCTGGGCTACAAGGCCAAGCAGGGCATAGTGATCGCCCGGGTGAAGGTCCGAAGAGGCGGTCTGCGCAAGTCCAGGTATATAAGAAACAGAAGGACCCGGCATATGGGGATGGCGAAGATCACCATGGCCAAGTCCATCCAGCGAATAGCCGAGGAGCGGGCTGGCAGGAGATTCCGCAACATGGAAGTCCTCAACTCCTACTGGGTTGGAGAGGACGGAAAGCACAAGTGGTATGAGGTCATCCTGATCAACCCCAACCATCCGGCCATAAAGACGGACAAGGACCTGAAATGGGTATGCGAGACATCCCACAGGCGCCGGGCTGAGCACGGCAAGACCAGCGCAGGCAAGCGCGGTCGCGGGCTCATGGTCAAGGGCAAAGGTGCAGAGAAGAGGCGCCCGAGCATCAGGTCCCACGGCACCAGAGGAAAGTGATTCACAGGGTCTTTTTTAGAACTTTCGTGGCCGCTACAGAGGACGAAGAGAGGGTGAAAGGGGCCCTCAGCATCTTTGTCCCTCTGGACAGCGTATCGGCCACATCCGCGACTGGGCACTACTGCAATCCGATAACGATCCTTGATGCCAGTCTGAAAAAACGGGATGGTTTGACCTTCTTCCGCATGTTGAGAGAGCAGCTTCCTAGAGTGGATCTTGTCAAGCTGCGGAGGGAGCTGCCTGAAAGGGTAGACGAGGAGAGCCGACTTCACTTTCGGCTCGACAAACAGGCTGCCTTCAAGGGTAAGGTATGCCTGACCGACTCGAGGGACGCTATAGTTGTGAAAGCCCTAATCGAGTCCTACCCTGCCAGGTACGAGGAAGCGCTGAGGATAGCTGGAGAGCTCTTGTGAGCTGTCAATATTATGAACTATTTTGAGAGCTGCATTCATTCTCTTCCTGAAGGCTCCGACTCTCCCAGCAGGCTGGCAATGGCGGCTCGTCGGCTAGGATATGGAGGAATCATAATCTGCAATCATACGGGTTACGAGAGGTTCCTCCGGCCGAACGCCGTGCGAGAAGTAAAGGGTATAGAAGTAGCCTTTGGGACTGAGGTTGTAGCCAACAACCCCAGGTCCATGCGCAGCCACGTGGCTGCAGCCAGGGCGCGGTTCCCTTTTGTAGCAGTTCACGGCGGATCGGAGGAGATGAACAAAGCCGCCTGCGAAGACCCGGAGGTGGACGTGCTGTTTCATCCGGAAGAGAGCAGAAAGGTCCTGAGCATAGCCGCTGCAAGAGCGGCTCAGATGAACCAGGTGGCCATCGGATTCGACCTTCGTCCACTTATTCGCCTTCGGGGGAGCTCTCGATCCAGGTGGCTTGAGGTCGTCCAACGAAACCTGAACCTAGCCCGCAAGTTCGAGCTTTCAATGACCATAACCACTGGGTCGAGATCCCACCTGGATCTTCGGGCTCCCAGGGAGCTGCAGGCGCTGGCAGAGATAGCAGGCTTTGAAAGCCATGAAACCGAAGAGGCGCTAGTGTACCCTGCACGAGTGTTGGAGCTTAACAGCCGAAGATGGGCAGGACCCGGAGTGGAGATCCTTTGAGGTCAAGGCTGCCGGTGCTCCGCATGCGACGGAGATACATTGCCTTCAAGGTGGACTCGGAGGAGATGGTGAAGCCCAAGGACCTTGCTATCGAGATAATCTCCTGTCAGGCATCGCTGTTCGGAGACAAGGGCGCGTCTGTGAATAGGCTCAAGTTGATCTTCTTCGACGGACGTTTCGGGCTTTTGAGATGCTCATACGCCAGAGTCGAGGAAAGCAGAGCGGTCCTCGCTACCATTTATTCGATAACCGGGATTAGGACAGCACTTCGCGTAAAAGGGGTCTCGGGAACGATCAAAGCGGCAACAGAAAAGTATATACCCAAACTGAGCTTATCAATTGCTGAAAGAAGCGCAGAAAACGACGGAAGAAGAATCGAGCTGGAAGGAGTTTCTGGTTGGATTATCCACAGCCACGGTCGCGAGATCGATCTCTCTCCGGACGAGAAGAACAGGACTAAAGGATCAGATACCCGTTACTTGGGACTGACCTCTTTCGATTTATGTGGAGGATGCGACGATGCAGATGGCACCGCAGATGGGTTACGATAGGGCGATAACTGTATTCAGCCCTGATGGACGGCTCTTTCAGGTGGAGTATGCCCGCGAAGCCGTTAGGCGAGGAACCACGGCAGTAGGTATAAAGGCAACGGATGGCGTAGCCGTTCTGGTGGACAAAAGGATAACCAGCAGGCTCATGGAGCCTAAATCCATTGAGAAGATCTTTCAGATAGATACACACATAGGAGCTGCCACATCCGGTCTGGTGGCTGATGCCAGGGTGTTGATTGATAGAGCCCGGGTGGAGAGCCAGATCAATAGACTGGTCTATGACGAACCTATTGGTGTAGAAGCGCTAGCCAAGAAGATCTGCGATTTCAAGCAGCAATACACCCAGTACGGTGGGGTGCGGCCTTTCGGCACAGCTCTTTTGATAATCGGAGCTGAGGAGGACAGAACCCGCCTCTTCGAGACCGATCCCAGCGGAGCCCTCCTGGAGTACAAGGCGACCGGGATAGGAGCCGGCAGATCGTCGGTCATGGAGGTTTTCGAGGAGAAGTACAGAGAAGACCTCTTGATGGATGATGCTATAATCCTCGGACTAGAGGCACTGTACAAGGCAGCTGAAGGAAAGGTAGAACCCGCCACTACAGAGATCGGCATAATCAAGCTTGCCGATAAAAAGTTCTACAAGCTGAACGAGTCAGAGGTAGCAGAATACGTGGATAAGATGAAGGCGTCGCTGCCCAAAGGGGAAGCTTAGAATGGTAAGACTGGAAGATGCCGTTCCAGCCAGACTTAAAACTCATGGAGCCACCTTCGAGGTGCTTGTAGATCCAGACGGAGCCTTGGCCCTGCGAAGGGGAGACAGCGTTAATATCGAGGCGATCCTGGCAGTTGAAGACGTCTTCGAGAATGCCAGTCGCGGGGATCGCAGCGCAGAAGAGGATCTGATAAAAGCCTTTGAGACGACCGATGTTGCCATCATTGCCGAGAAGATAATTAAGAAAGGCGAGATTAGCCTGACTGCGGAGCAGAGAAAGCAGATTATAGAGAACAAGCGTCGGCAGGTAATTGAGATAATCGCCAGGAACGCCATCAACCCCCAGACCAAGACACCCCACCCTCCGGGTAGGATCGAGCAGGCCATGAAGGAGGCAAAGGTCAACATAGATCCGTCCAAATCCGCAGACGAGCTGGTAAACATAGCCATGAAAGCCATCCGACCTTTGATACCTATAAGGTTCGAAGAGGTGGAAGTGGCGGTTAAGATACCTGCTGACTATGCTCCTAAGGCCTATGGCGACATAGCAGCCTTTGGCAAAGTCATCCGTGAGTCCTGGCAGAACAACGGCTCTTGGATAGGCGTTGTGAAGATCCCAGCAGGGATGCAGACCGATTTTTACTCTCTTATCAACCGCTTGACTAAAGGCGAGGCAGAGACGAAGCTTCTTAAGCATTGAAGGACCAGGGATTGGATCGCATGGATCGCAAGGTGGTAATACCAGGGGATTTTCTCTCCGAAGAGGCTAAAAGATCTGGGGAGGGGACCTTCGTCAAAGACGGAAAGGTCTATTCTCTTCTGTACGGGCTGGCGAACTCCAGGGACAGGATAAATGTTATACCTCTGGCAGGAAAGTACGTGCCCGTTCCCGGAGACAATATCATTGGTGTAGTGAAAGACATAACGTTTTCCAACTGGATTATAGACATAAATTCACCCTACGACGGTCTTCTCCACATCTCCGAGTTTCCTAAGAGGATTGAAGCGGATGAGATGTCCAAGTATCTATCCTTAGGCAGTTCCATAATGATCAAGGTCAGAGATGTGGACTCCACAATGAAAGTGGAGCTGACCCTGAACGACCGAAAGCTGGGGCTTCTCAAAACGGGAAGAATTGTTGAGATAAACCACACAAGAGTACCGAGGCTGATCGGAAAAGGCGGCTCCATGATCAGCATGCTTAAAAAAGAGCTGAACTGCAACATTTTTGTGGGCCAAAACGGCAGAATCTGGATCAACGGAGGAGCAGATGACATGGATCTGGCACTCAAGACTATCCTTCTAATAGAGAAGGAAGCCCACACCAGTGGGCTCACGGATAGGATTGTCGATTTCTTGAAGGACGAGAAAGGGGCCAGAAATTGATCGCTGCTTATGAAAATGATCGCTATGGATGAAAGTAACATATCATTCTTCAAAGAAGGGCTTCGCCTGGATGGTCGGAGGGCCGATGAGTTCAGACCGCTGAAGATTGAGGTCGGAGTTCTTGCTAGGGCCGATGGGTCCTGTTACGTTGAGATGGGCGGAAACAAGGTTATAGCAGCGGTGTATGGACCAAGGGAAGTTCACCCGAGACACCTACAGGATGTGACCAGGGCAATAGTTCGGTGCAGGTACAACATGGCCTCCTTCTCAGTAGAAGAGAGGAAACGACCCGGACCGGACAGACGATCCCACGAGCTGTCCAAAGTCAGCCGTGAAGCCCTGGAGCCGGTGATCTTCACTTCTTACTTCCCGCGTTCCGTCATAGACGTGTTTGTAGAGGTCCTTCAGGCGGATGCTGGTACCAGGACGGCAGGCATCAATGCCGCTTCGGTGGCCTTGGCGGATGCCGGGATACCGATGAAATCCATGATAAGCGCCTGCGCAGCCGGAAAAGTGGCCGACACCATAGTCCTCGACCCGATGAAGGAGGAGGATAACTTCGGCCAGGCGGACATGCCTATAGCCATGACGCCCACGGGCGAGATCACATTGCTCCAGATGGACGGCCACTTGACAACAGATGAGTTCCACCAGGCGATGGAGATGGCCATGAAAGGCTGCAAGAACATTTACGAAATCCAGAGGAAGAGCCTTATAGAAAGGTACAACCAGCTCGGGGCCGAACCTGCTGTGGTTCAGGAGGCGGAAGTATGACCAACGTCATCTCGGAGCTCAAGAAGGACTACCTCTACAACCTGTTTCTGAAGGGCGAACGTGCAGACGGCAGGGCTTTCGAACAATACAGGGAGTTCTCAGTAGAGCGGAACCTGATCAGCAAGGCTGAGGGAAGCGCTTTGGTTAAACTTGGATCCAGCCAGGTCCTGGTGGGAGTCAAGATGCAACCAGGAGAACCTTTTCCAGATACGCCCAACAAGGGGGTCATAATCACCAACGCAGAACTTGTGCCTCTAGCTTCGCCTACTTTTGAGCCAGGACCGCCCAACGAGACAGGAATTGAACTGGCAAGATTAGTGGATCGCGGGGTCAGAGAGTCAAAGGCCATTGACCTGGAAGCCCTATGCATAACTCCAGGCAAGCAGGTGTGGATTATATTCATCGACGTTCATATTCTGGACGATTGCGGAAACATTCTGGATGCGTCAAGCATTGGAGCCATAGCCGCCTTGCTGACGACCAAAGTCCCGGCCAGCAAATTCGGCCTGGGAGAGGATTACCCACTGCCGGTTAAGGATATACCCGTCGCCACAACTGCTATTGAGTTCGGCGATGTTATTATGTTCGATCCGGACAGCGATGAAGAGTCGATCGCGAACACAAAACTAACCGTGATCACCAAGGCTGACGGAAGCATATGCGGCATGCAAAAAAGCGGTACCGGAGTGCTCAGGCAGGAGCAGATCTACCGCATTGTTGATATAGCATGTGAGAAAGCTAAAGAGATCCGGGAGAAGTTTCTGGAAGAATAATCATGGTCAAGCAATTCAAAAAAGGAAGGAAGAGCAGATCTGCAGCCAGATTTGGTCCAAGGTACGGCCGTAAGTCGCGAAAGCTTGTAGCGGATATGGAGGAGAAGTCCAGGGCGCTATACGACTGCCCCCGGTGCGGAAGGAACAGGGTTCACAGAACAGGCACTGCCATCTGGAACTGCACCAAGTGTGGTTACACCTTTGCAGGAGGCTGTTATATACCCCTTACTTCCATCGGGCGTTCTGTCCTTCGGTCTGTCAGGAAGAGCCTGGAGACAGAGTAGATGACCTATAAGTGTACCAGATGCAAGAAAACCGTGGAAGTCGACTACGAGTATAGCGGTATTCGATGCCCCTACTGTGGGCATAGAATACTGATGAAAGAGCGACCAACCACGGTCAAGAAAATGCGCGCGGTGTGATTACAGTCACCAGATCGCGAAATCCGCTTGCCCCATTACGGGTTGGCCGAAGCAAGCTCTATATGGCTTCTCTGCTTCCTGCTAACGGCGAAGAAGGACCTGACAAATGAGATTTGCATTGTAGACGACTGTGAGCACACAACCTAAAAGTGCGTTGAAGGAACTGTGCTGACCGGGTAGGGTTTACCTTGCAAGGCTCATCCGAGTTCAGTTCGAGCAAAGCTAGTCTGGCGTGATCGCGCTTCGGGCGACGTTAAGAGGCGAAGTTGATCGCCGATTAACGGTCGTAGCTAGAAACAGTGATCCTTGCAGAGTTATTGGTCAGCATCCTAGGTGCACGGTCTTGCTAAAGGTATTGAGCCATATTAAGGCCGAAAGCAATGAAGGGCTGTGCAGATCTCGTCTTCCCTTGCGAGAACGCGGAAGACATATTTCAGGCTTTGAGGCCAGAGCTGGAAGATGAACTTCAGCGGTCAAGAGTGAACCTGACCCTCGGCCAGGGTTTCATAAGATTGAAGATTGAGGGTGACGATATCGTCTCCATCAGAGCAGCCTTGAATACCTGGGTAAGACTAGTGAAGATCGTATTTGAAATAGCAGACATTTGAGATTGGTGAGCACATGAGTGGCGAATTGCCTCCGCAGATTCAGAACCAGCTGGCTCAGCTCCAGCAACTCCAGCAGCAGGCACAGGCAGTAATAAGCCAGAAGAGTCAAATTGAAGCTTTGATCAGGGAGACTGATGCTGCTCTAAAAGAGCTTGAGAAGAGCAGCGACGATGCAGTCATCTATAAGAGCGTCGGCGAGCTCCTTTTCAAGGCCGAGAAGCCAAAGCTGGTTGAAGAGCTAAAAGAGAGAAAGGATATGATGGACCTCCGGCTAAAGACGATGAGCAAGCAGGAAGAGCGCATCCAGAGCAGGTTCACGCAGCTACAGGATCAGCTAAAGCAGTCTCTGGGACAGATTCCACCCAAGGGTGGCTAAGAAAGTGTCATACAGCGGGCCCGTGGCTTAGCCAGGATATAGCACCGGGCTTCTAACCCGGGGGCCGCGGGTTCGAGTCCCGCCGGGCCCGCCTTATTATGAGGATACATGTGTGAGCTCGTAGTTTACACCGTAAGAGAAGGAAGTCGTGTGAAGGTCATGGAAGGAGTTATGAAGTTGATACCTCATGACGGAAAAGTTCTGTTGGAGGGCATCTTCGGAGACTCCTTAGACGTAGAAGGCAAGCTCTCAGAGGTAAACATAATCACTCAGGAAGCAATCATTGCGAATTAGCTTGACGTGTCGTAGAGTTGCACTGCATCTAAGATCATTAACAACGTTTAATTAACGTATAGTGCTGGAAAAGTAAAAAGGCGCTGTACCAACCTAAAGCCCGATCAAATTCAACTACATATACCAATGGGGCGAGATCGGTGCCTTCATACCAAGGCAGCTTGGTTTGCGATCTGATTAAATCGATTCTGATCATAGCCAGCCTTATTTCCGAGTGTATCGATATAAGCTGAAGCCTGTTCGAAACCGCATTTGCTAGGTAAATCACAGGGCTGCAATCCTGGGCTGGCAATCAAAGTTTCCAATGGAACGGATATGCAACCTCTATTTGTTGGGCTCTAAAAAAGGATTAATATCCTCCCCCATTTGAAGTCTGGTAGTTAGACTGCTGGTATGTGGACTGCTGGTTGCTCGATTGTGGGTAGGACGTTAATGGCTGCGGGTAGCCTGGTTGAGGATAGGCCGGTGGATTGTAGGCAGCCACATTTATTGCAACCGCATTGCTTATCGAATAATCAATGGCGAAGAGCAGTATGTGCTGACCAACAGCATCTGCATAGAAGTTTATCAGATTGTAGCCTGGGTAAATGTAGTAGTAGTTCTTAACCAAGTGACCATCGGGATATATTTCATAGAGATATCCATTGCCTCCTACAGAAGAGATGGCTAAGAGCGATAAACTTGAACCCTGGGGAACCGCTGCGTATTGAGTCCAGCTCGTGGCTCCCTGAATCCAAAGGGAGTTCCCACCCGTGTACGTGGAATAAGTCTGGTATTGAGAATATGGAACTGCCTGCTGCTGATAGCCGAAATAAATCGATGTAGGCACTTTACCATTGATATCATATTTTTCAGGAGCGACAATATGAGTTTTAGGGAGCAGAGCCTTGTAGCATGCTGTAAAACTGAGAATATTGTGAAAAATCTACTTTGGACGTTGCCGATACCATCTGATCTGGTCCTTGGGCTTGGACTCCTGATACGCACGTCAATAAAATCAATGCCAATAGCATTGAAACTAAACTATTTCTTCTCATAACATCCATCTCCTGAACTATTCAATTTGAAATTATTACTACTGATAACTCTATTGAATATATAGATTTCGAATAGCTTATGCTTTATTAATTATATATTTTTGTTAATTATATCTAAATCCATGAAGAGCGTTTCAATAGTTTAGCATAAATAGGCTCAACCAATCGAATTCTCTAAGTCGATCATGACCTGTTCAAAGCCGATTGCATCCAAACTTGATAACCTTAAGTATCAGGATTTGACTGAAAAATATTCTCTTGAGAGCTTCCTGGAGAAGCCCTCCTGATCGCAACGATTAGAATTCAGGATCTATGCTTACATCATTTTGCCCAAGGGGCTAGAAACTCTGACCTTATGTGTTCGGCAGTTAACACACTTTCAAACCTGGGCAACACAAGGAGTATGTCTAGATGGTAGCTCATCCCGGTAGCGTTCTACCAACATGTTTAGATTGGTTTCTATTTCTTTTTCGATAAATCGATAAACCAGAAAGGCCAAAAGAATCTCCAGGCTCCTTTGAACTAATGGCAGGAAGGTCCCCCACACTTGATTTTCTGCAGAACAAAGGAGCTATGCTAGGTTACCATTTTTGCGACAGTCTTATTCTTTCAAGGACTCTCACCATAATTAGCAATTACTATCTCATCGATAAGTACTTTTGCTGGAAATATATAGCCAACCCATTTTTTGCATAGAAGATGTATCAATGAGATACAAAAAAAGAATTTAACAAGCTTGGAACACATTGACTCCACTCAACCATAGATCGATATCATAATATATAAATAGAAGTAATTCGAATAAGATTACACTCAAGCCCAATTTTTGAGGATTGAGCCATGACATTTGAGGTGTCGGAAATGAGATGTACTACCCCTATAAACAGGTTCGGATGGATTCCAGACAAGCCAGATCATCGTGACTACATCCGATCACAACCGGAAGTCCAAAAAATCTTGGCAAAAATACCTAAAAAATCAGTGCAGTCTGCTGTAGACTTGAGACCCCACTGTTCGCCCATCGTTGACCAGGGCCATCTTGGATCTTGCACGGCAAACGCCGCATCTGGGCTCTATGAATACATGGAGCTTAAAGCCTTTGGAACATTCCAACCAGTCTCGCGGCTATTCATCTATAAGGCTACCAGAGACTTCATGAAGCTTTCAGGAGACTCGGGAGCTGAGATCCGATCTACATTGGGAGCTCTAACATTGTTCGGAGCTCCGCCAGAGGAATTCTATTCCTATGATATAACCGTGTTTGACAATGAGCCATCAGCATTTCTTTATGCATTTGCAGCGAACTTCAAGGCCCTGACTTATGTTCGACTGGACACGCCGGGACTTGGAACGGCAGACATCCTCACTGCGATCAAGACCATGCTGACTAATGGCATTCCAGTTGAGTTTGGATTTACCGTCTACGACTCCTTCATGAAGGTAGGTTCAGATGGCTTAATCCCGTTCCCCAAACAGAACGAGAACGTCCAGGGAGGCCATGCTGTAGACTTTGTGGGATTTGATGATTCAATTCAGTGTCCGAACTCCAGTGTGGGAGCGTTCGTACTGAGAAATTCCTGGGGCGAATCCTGGGCGGATAAAGGGTACGGCTACATGCCCTATGATTTCGTCCTGAAAGGGTTGGCCCAAGATTTCTGGTCTATACTATCCGAAAGCTGGATCGATACTGCACGATTCAAGGGATAGAATTATCCTTCGATAGATTTTTTTGATTCCGTCGGTCGCGTTTTTGTATTAGTGTTTTCTCCTATCCTTCTTTTTCAGGCTGGTGGCTGAGCAGAACGTTACATGAACTAAACGCTTTTGTTTTAGAAGCTTCAAATTGGTCTATCCTTTAAGCCTTTTGAATATTGAGGCTTGCCGTAGCCTTGTATAAATAGGATTCACTGTCAACTGATATGCATCAATCAAGCCAAGTTGCACGAGAGTCGATACAATGCTACCCAGTATTACCATGTTCTTACCGGGCAATTGTTTCATCTTCGAGATCTATTCTGGAATAATTCTTCAACCAGTTTAGCATTTTCCATTAAAAACTTTCCAGTTCCTTTGAAAACAATTTTGGTCAATTATTCATCTTTTCGGAGTCTAAGACCTTGCTCTAACAGTGACTTTCAATCCGATTTCTAGCTCATTTGTTGAGTTCATATGCTAGCGTAGTCTAAGCATTCACCAAACGTAGGCGCAACTGGATCTGTATTTTCGTCAAGAATTCAGAACGAACTAAGGATTGAGGAAAATCACTCGGGCGGAAGCCGCCCGATAACGAAAGATAGCATGTAGTAGCCGTCCACGCTTAGATTGGCGGGTTGCCTCCATGATATAGACCAAATGTCCCTAGCGGGAATTGTTCGAAGTTGTTGTAGTATCGAGGATAATAGGACGAATAATACGTAGGGTAATTTTTGGGATAGTAGTACGTATTATACATCGGATAGTACATCGGGTAGTAACTCGTATAGTAGACTGGTGTATAGCTCATGTAGCTCGGATAATAGTAGTATGAACTGGTATAATAGATCGGTCCGATGCTGAGCCAATCTTGTGGAGATCCAAGGTCCCAAAGGTCCTGACCGAAAGCGCATCCCATCATGAGGCTTAGAGCGAGGATGGATAAATACCAAAGCCTTGTTATAAACTTTTCACCACATATACAATACACATTAAGAAATTTAAAACTATCTTTTCTTGTAGTTCCTGCTACTAGGCAAACATTTTTATTAAGTACCGATCTATAGTATGCCAAGATAAAAGCAAGCTGTTAGAACGGTTGTGTATCAGAGCAAAACTTTTCTAGGAAGAAATATCAATATAACTTGAGGTGAAATTTCAATGAGAATATTGATTGCAATAATCGGAGCGTTGATGCTGTCTTCCTTGGCCTTTGCTGCCACTGAGACGCGTCAGGTCGGGCCCTATGCAGTGTCGTTTAATGTGAACACGAATATGAATTACCAGGTTACAACACCTAATCCTGGGGTGTATCCTTTTGCAACGATTTATCCAATTGTGATTGCAACGGATAATGCAACTGGTGCATCAATTAGCATAACCGAGTACAAGAACCTCACTGACTCTACACGGCAGTCGAACGAGGAAAATACAGCTCTTCGCATGGCCCTAAGAGGGATCAACGCCACCGCCCCAGTTGCACGGGTCATAGACGGCAAGAACGGTTACTCGATCTCTGGTGGACCCTTCACCAGCATGAGCAGTATGCCTCCAGGGCTTATGTTCTACCACGCTCAGTACTGGCTGGACAGCAATAATTGTCAGTGCGGCCCAATCTCAGCAGCCACAAAGCTCGTTGACATAACATCGACTTATCCCCAAGATGTGACAGAAGGCATATTGACATCCATTCATGTGGCTACGGGTCAAACACAGCCTCAAGCATCCGGAATGCCGCCAGCATCATCGATGCCACCGGCCCAGATGCCACAGCAAACCAGCTCCTCCGGCTACTATTAGGGCATACTTATTTTTTCATTTTTTTTGCTTATTAGGGTCTGTGTACTTATTTTCCCATACCATCCGATACCCACGTCAGCACTCATAGGTGAATTGCTTCTCCTACAATCCTGTCGTATAGCTGACCCTTCTTACAGTACCCGAAGAGGTTGCAATGTTGGCGCTGAATATGCTGTATGTTTTCGCAGGTGTCTGGCCGCTCAAGTCCAAGGATAACGAGTAAAGCTCTGCGCCGTCCACTGGAACTACATTAATCCCTAACACGTTTCCTGAGATGAAGCCGTTGGCTGTCGCCTCTTGAGAGTTATTTCCTGATGTTATGTTGCCGCGGCCAAAGACCACGCTACCTGATTGGGACAGGACCAGGTCGATGTTCTCGCCGTTCATCAGCTCAAGATGCCAGCCGCCAGTTAGGTTTTGTAAGGGGACGCTTGCTGCGTGTCCTGAACTGGGCATAGCCGCCTCAGATCCTGTAGCGACCGCTGGTCTTGGCGTGTCCAATGACTTTTCCATTTCACTTATAGCAGGGTCGACGGTCACAAAGTTATCGCCTTGAGAGTGCACTTGAAACACGAGACAGATAAGTCCCGCAATGATTAACATTAATCTACTATACTCCAATCTTCCCACTCCAAGTGAGTTTTATAGGCCAATTCAGGATATGAAGCTTTGTTTCATCCGGCGGTCCTTCGTTATGGGTATCCGCCAATGGCTCGCTAAGCCCATACATGAATAATTATGCTCTTAACTTTTTCGCCTAGAAAGGGCGAGCACATTGGGCCGCTTCTTGGAGGTGTTGGGTCGGTCCTCAAACGGACGCCGTGCAAAATTCGAGGCTCGCAGCCAACAAGGCCAAGGAGATATTACGATTGGGAGCGAGGAATCAAGGTTTACGGTTCGAGGCCAGAAGTGCAAATCAATAAGCTCAAGAGAGCCCGGAAAGATGGCCGATAGGATCTTGGAAGTCTATTGTAAAAAGTGGCACAGAGACGTTGCCAGATCTGTAAGCCGGTCCATCAAGGTATCTGATCTGAATGATCAGGCACCAGGAAGTTTTCGATTGGAGGGGAAGTGCTCACAGAATTTCTAATCCTCTCCAACACCTTCTTAGCAGCCGATGACCTCTCCGATCCGGACGTATCCTCTGCCATATGCTCCAGATCCTCGACACTGATTAAACCCATCTTGAACCTGGTAACAAGGATACCGGTCATTATGGCATCATTTTTCTTCGCTTTCTTGGTCATTTTTCCCTTTCCCCCTCTTTGGCCTGTTCAGGATATTTCTCAGGCCTGGATCTCCACATACGGTCAATATCGCAGTAATAGCTTGCGCTCAAATCTGCTCTCAACCGCAAAACCAATTTCTTCTAAACGCCCGTTATCTGCGATCCGGTAAACGGCATCCAGGGGAGCATATGGCCATATGGGCAATTTTTCCATTAACTGCT
Source organism: Methanotrichaceae archaeon (assembly GCA_963754945.1). Lineage (GTDB taxonomy): Archaea > Halobacteriota > Methanosarcinia > Methanotrichales > Methanotrichaceae > Fen-7. The sequence goes on along the minus strand of CAVWIG010000026.1, from coordinate 16,715 downwards.
GAGAAAAGAGAACATTGCGGTAAATAAATGGTGAGAATTCCAAAGCTTATACGAACTCAGAGAGAAACCGTCTTTTTGGGCCTTCAGACACCTTGAGGGAGAACTTGGGTCGCAGTCTTCCCCGCACTTTGGTGCAGGTGTAGAATAGGGTCTCGTTCTCCGTCTTTTTCATCAGCAGGCTCTCTAGTTCATCCTTCTCAGCTCCGGAAAGCTCAATCTCTCCCTCCTTCCCAGAAGCCCAATCGAAGATGCGAGCGAGGTACAGTGTCTTGACGTGCTTAAGCGTGCCTTTTGATTTGTCCTCTTCCACTTTCAACAGAGCGGCATACTCCACCGGTCCCCCAAATTCAGGACATTTCTCATCGGGCTGGCAGCAACCCAGGTCAGCGATCCCAAGGTCGGGATAGCCCTCGCTCTCCCTCTTCAGGGTTTCGCACTTGGGGCAGTGCATCTTTCCAAACCAATCTGTAAAGATCCTCTCCTCGACGCTAGCCACCTTGGACCACATCTCCTTTGCCTCGGTCTCTCCCCATCCAGCCTGGCCAAGGAAAGCCGCAAAGATGGCCGCCGTCCTGTGGCTGCCTTTTTCCCCCTTAGTTTTTTGAATAATATTCCTGATGCAGGGTGGAAAAAACTCTATTGGCATAGCAACTCTAGAGATCCACAGCGTCTCCTCTCTGCTCATCATCTCCAGGACCGAGATGGGGATCTCCTTTCCCTCATAGGGCTTAAGAGGCAATCTTCCTGGGGGCATTATTCTCGTTTATGCCCCTCGGCAAAGTAGGACTTTGTCTCTTGAAGGGGCTTCGTGGCTTGTATTATTGGCGCCGATCCTTTCTTGGATTCGTACTCCATTCTTTGCTGCAAGATGCAACGTCCAAGCCTCACTCCACCCAGAGGGGTCCTGGGAGTTCCCATTGAGTTCATGCACCGAGCCATAACTGCCGCTCCCCTGGCCAGACCGTCATCCACGAAGACTATGTTCTTCTCCGGCTCATCGTAAAGGCCAAGCTTCGAGATCTCCTCGATTATCAGGCTGGGTTTGTTTCCGCTAATGCCCGCTCTGCCTGTGACTCCCAGAGCGGTCTTGCCGGTCACGATGCCCTCTTCGATACCGACCTCCACCAACCTCCGGGCTACGTGAGAGCTGACTATGTCCAGCGTTCCGAACAATGTCTTTAAGCCCTTGGATTTGTACAGTTCTCCACCGATTTCGGAGAGCTTGTCGGTGTCGCTTCCGTTCACCCCGATGTCACAGCCGATCAGGACCACGTCGTTTTGCTCTGCAGCGCTTGGGTTCACGGGAACGAGGCCGTATTTTGTGCGAGATTTCGGCACCTTTTCGATGATCACGTACTCGTCTATGCTCTCAGCGTATTCTCTGGCGTCTTTGCCGTAGTCACTCTTTGATTTAGAGTCAAAGATGTCCAGAGTGGCTCCTGTCTCTCTATCCACCAACCCGGTTCCCCGGACAACAGAGTCAGGAATGGCGCCGGCAAGCCCCAGAAGATTGCCTATGGTCCTGGCATAGGGCAGCTCATCACTGGTGATCCTGCCATCCAGGGTTGTCCCGAAGTCCATGGACAGGCATGGGTTTCGGAAGTCAACGTCGGTCCACCTGCTGCCTTCTTTTATGCCGGCAGTTGCCAGCTCTCCCTCCATCTCGTTGGCTACCACCTCTACGCCTGTAGAGCCCTGGGGCGGATAAACAGCGGCCACCGCTCCGTTGAAGACAACCTTCTCAATCATTGTGTAGCGCTTGAACCTGTCGATTATGTTGTAGATTGACATGGCCGGGGTCATGAGCCTGGGAGGCACGCCTGCCATCAGACATCCCTGGGCCAGGGCCTGGATGAAGGCTCCGACCTGGTCGGGCGAGTCCAGCTCAGCCACTACGCCCGTAGACCGAACGACGAAGTGAAGATCCGTCTTTATATCCAGCCTGGCCCTTTCATGACTCTCGATCAGGGTGTCCCTTACGAGTTCTGCTATGGATTCTTTGGTCAGAGCAGTGCCGTTGATGGTCTTGGCAAAAATCTCCTCTCCCGGCTTTGGAGGCCGCACGTCCCGGGTCATCTTCACAGTCTTGTTGACTACGTAGGTCCTGCCGGTTGTCATGTCCGTTGCAGTCAAGATAGACTTTGTAGTGGTGTTCCCGACCTCGACCGAGGCCACGATGTAATAGGGCTTGGACTTGAGCTCAAGATAGTTGAAGGGCGGACTCTCGGCGATCCTTGGCTTGGGCTTGTGCTTGAAGAGGCTGCCTAAACTCATGGTGCCTAGAGAGCAATTTGAGACTTTAAAACCTTTGGGTATATCGATCCGGGAAAAAGGTAAATTCGGTAAACTCGGCAGAGTATCTGTTGGAAGTTGTTTCATCCAATAGACGGTCTGATCGAGAGGGTTATTGTCCTTTTCTTTCTACCCGATAAGATATTGCATCCTGTTGCAGAGCTCACCTGTAGTAAAGCATGCCTCTGAAGGAAAACAAGCCATCAGGCAGACGCGTCCAGAATTTCCAGGTTGAAAGACTCCATGAGCACCTCAGGGTTTACCTTTCCGCAAACAAAGGTTCGTCTGGACTTAAGCTCGTTTGCCACTACCTTCGCAGGGGCAAAGACGTTGTGGTCCACCTTGAAGAAGTCGAAGCCTGCCGCCTTGAAGGTCTTGTAGAAAGGAGCACCGTAATCTCTCGACGCAACGGAGGGCATGCTTCTCAGGTACTGCTGTAGCTCTTCGATGTTCTCGTACTCCAGGGTGTAGTAGGTTTCTCCACCATAAATTATGCTGTCGTTCGAGGCTCCCATGCACATGGTGGCGTCTCCGACCACTGGCGCTATGGGTGCCCTGCCCCAGCCGCTCCTGATCGTATTTATGTCGAAGCCCATTGTGAAAAGTTTGTGTAGGCCAGTCTCCACAACCCTTGCTGATACCTGGGTCATTCCGGCCATTGAGTCTGTGGGAGCAACTGCCAGCCTGAGGTCTGCAGGATCTATCCCGCACTTCTCTGCTATCTGGGCCGAGACCTTCGAGTCGGGAAGCTTGTTAGACTCAAGGACAAGGACCCCGACGTCGGAGAACTCCTCGAAGCCGATCTTCTCGTACAGCTCTTTGGTCTTATGCGCAAGCGCCCTGGCTGGACCGCTGGCCATGGCGAAGTACTTATCGGCCTTGATCTGCCACATTGCGCACTGGGAGGCCATGCAGGCAACTACCGGGTGGTCTGTGGCGACCCGGATGCCTGGAACCAGAATGCCCTTAATATCCGTTGGGGTAATCTGGATGTCCGCCAGGTCTGCCATGCACAGTCGGCTGAGGTACAGGCCGGCTCCTAGTCCGCCACGTGCCTTAACTCCTGCATCGATAACCACTGTGCCGTTGTCTAGCTCAGTAACTTCCAACTGGAGTTCGTCCTCGAAGTCCAGCATCTCCTCAAAGACCTCGAATCCCAATTCGTTTATTCCCATCAAGCCTAGGTCACCTTTTTACCAACTGAAGGAGAAGGTGGTATAAATATGGCAGCTTTCGGGAAAGGAGACAAATTTCAAACTCTATGAGCTTAGAGCCGATGGACAAAAGAATCAACTCCACAGCTACCTAGATATGCAGTTCTGGAAAAACAGATTATTTAAATATATTTAATATTTCAAATTATGATTTACTCTCATTGGATAAAGATGTGCAAATCAATTTCGAAATTTAAGGAAAATCCTGGCGAATTGCTCAAATTCCAGGACTACAGAGACGCTCCCAGCTCGTAAGCTCTCTTCAGATCTTCTTCATTATCCCGAACTTCTCCTCGCTCGTAGGCCTTGGCCAGGATGCTTCCTGCATAAGTCATTCCCAAGTATTCAAAGGACATGCGAAACATCTCCATAAGAGGTCCGCAGCAGGATTCCCCTTCCTCCGACGGTATTACGACAACGCCCCTTTTGCCTTTTATCTTTCTGCTGGCGATGAACGGTCTCAACCGGTCGATGAGGAGCTTCATCTTCGCCGTGGGACCGTACCAGTAAACTGGCGTGCCCAAGACGATCAGATCAGCCTCCTCCAACCTGGGATAGATCTCCGGCATCCCGTCCAACAGGTGGCAGGTGAGGTCGTCCTTTTTGCACCTGCGGCAGTCGAGACAGGGCATTATCTGGTAATCGTAGAGGTAGATCTTCTCGGTTGCGTGGCCGCTGCTCTGGGCTCCCTGCAGTACCCGGTCCACCAGTATGTCTGTGTTGCTCCCCTTTCTGGGGCTGCCGATCAAAGCTAGGATCTTCATACTTCTACCTTATTTGAAAAATACCTATTAACCGTTTCTGTGACGCCTTTAAGCCAAGCGAACTCTCTTAGTGCTTAAAGTTTAAAGTTTCTTGTGCTGTGTTGCATAACTCAGAACTACGATGTCGATTGCTATCGATTTTGCTCATTTACCTATCATTACTGATATGCTCCGATGCATATCGATTTTAGCAAATTTATGCAACACAGCAGTTTCTTGCAAGATTGCTCTGCCAGCGGCTGTATTTCTTGCTATGTGCCCGCCATTGATATGACCATTGTGGGGCGTAGCAACGATTGGAATGTTCAAAATAATTACCTGTAATGCAATACGGCACAAATAAAAGTTTAGCGAAGAACTTCCAATAGACTAATCAAATCGATAATATTTTCCAAAATTGTAACTACGAAATAAGATCTTCTTAACGAAATGCATATCAAAGCAAAAAATTTATTAAGTATAGGTACGGACTTACATTAAGAATCAAAAATAAGGAGGAATGTAATCGTGACAAATCGAAATTTATGTTGTTTAGAAATGAAAGTTGTCTTAGCATGCATTCTTTTGCTACTACTGTACATTAGTATGGAATCTGTAAGTGCAGGCACAATCTCGGCCCAGATAGACTCTCAAGATTTTCCATCTGGAGACTGGCACCGAGGGCAAGATCAGACGGATGCACATGTCTGGATAAAAAATACGGGCGATGTAGGCCATCAATTTTGGGTCTCCTACGAAGTGATGGATAGAACGGGCAGGTGGTACACTGCGCCGCCAGAGTCGGTATATGCAGAACCAGGCGAAGCCACATGGTTTGTTGGCCCTCGTTTGCATATTCCTTACGATGCGGAGCTAGGACCCTACCAAGCTGATTTTTATTTATACGGATATTATGACAGCAGCACAGGTGAGCTGCAAGACCGGTTGGACCAAGTTGATCAAGTGGGTGCATTTAGAGTTGTAGGATGATGAGGGGATAGATCAAGGCCAATAAATTTTTGTCGAACAGCCGATACCAGTGCAGACTGCTACATCTCCTTAAGCCTGATCGCCTCAGGCCTGGATCGATCTCCGCCATCCCAGCCAACAGGACGCTCGGTGAAGTCATCCTTCTTGCACCTGTGGCAGTCGATACAGGGCAAGATCTGGTAGTCGTAGATACTGATCTTCTCGTTGCACGGCCACGGCTTTTGGCTCATTGCAATACCCGGTCCGCAAGTATGTCTATGTTGCTACCATTCTCGGGCTTGTCGATCGATGCCAGGATCGTCATCTTTCTACTGATCTGGAAAATACCTATTAACCGTTTCTGTGACTTCCTTAAGCCAGGCGACTCTCTTATTCATGGTGCTGGTCGCAATAATTGAGTAGGTCTTCCGGTAAAAGTCTTCGACCCCGCAGAGATCGAAGATGCAGTTCTAGTCAAGAACCCTGAGCGCATCAGCGCCGTAGTGAAGCATATCGTAAATCACTTCCATCAGAAAGTTGAGCCTTACGGATTCAAAGCGCAGGTGGTGGTTTTTGACCGGGAGTGCTGCGTACTTTATAAGCAGGCAATGGATAAGCTGATCGACCCTGAGGCCAGCGCCGTAGTTATGACTTCTGCACAGGGCGATCCGACTGAATGGAAACAGCATATCCGTGATAGGGATGCCGAGGAAAAGCTGCTCGACCGTTTCCGTGACCCGGCCGACCCACTCCAATTCGTGATCGTTACCAGTAAACTGCTCACAGGCTTCGATGCACCTATCTTGCAGGTAATGTACCTCGACAAGCCAATGAAGGACCACAACCTCCTTCAAGCAATCTGCCGAACCAACCGCACCTTCGGCCAGGAGAAAACGCATGGTCTGATCGTGGATTATATTGGCATATTCGACGATGTAGCCAGAGCGCTTGACTTTGACGAAAAGGCCGTGCAGAAGGTCATTTCCAACATTGACGATCTGCGCAAATCCCTTCCCGTGCAGGTGCAAAAGTGCCTGGCTTTCTTCGCTGGCGTTGACCGCACGGTTGGCGGTTACGAGGGACTGAGCGCTGCACAACAGTGCCTACCAAACAATGAAATGCGGGATAAGTTCGCAGACCATTACAACATCCTGGGCACGATATGGGAGGCGTTGTCACCCGATCCGATCCTTAGTTCATATGAGACGGACTACCGCTGGTTGACTCAGGTCTATGAGTCCGTCAAGCCGCCTAGCGGCAACGGCAAGCTCCTCTGGCACGCCCTCGGCGCAAAAACTGTGGACCTCATCAACAAGAATGTCCACGTTGAATCAGTGCGAGACGACCTTGAAACGCTAGTCCTCGATGCACAAGTGCTGAACGAAATCCTTGGTGATGCTGACAGGGAGAAACAGGTCCGCAAGATCGAGATCATGCTGGTTGCCAGGCTACGCAAGCATCTCGGTAATCCAAAGTTCGTTGCCCTTGGTGAACGTCTGGAGAAGGTTAAGGAACGTCATGAGTTGGGCTTCCTCACTAGCCTTGAGTTCCTAAAGGAAATCCTCGAAATCGCAAAAGAAGTCGTCGAAGCGGAAAAGGAAACCGATCCCAAAGAAGAACGTGACCGGGCTAAGGAAGCGCTTACTGAGCTTTTCTCTGAAGCCAAGAGCAAGAATACTCACATCATCGTCGAACGCATCGTTAACGATATTGATGAGATCGTTAAGAAGGTCCGCTTCCCCGACTGGCAGCACACCAGCCAGGGTGAGCGCTTGGTTCAGAAAGAACTCCGAAAGGCGCTCCTGAAATACAAGCTGCACACCGACCAAGATCTGTTCGATCGTGCATATGCATACATCCGGCAATATTATTGAGATAAATACGGCCAGTATGTTGGGCAAGAGGGCAGTCCCGAGCGAGTGGAATCCATATTTTCTATCTGCTTCACATTCGCCCTCCTACCTCGCCTCGCACTTTAATCCCTGTAATTCCCACGAGATGGTATGGACTTCGATCTCCACCCCTCTGTCTCCCTTCGACCCAGGTCCTTCAACGCCCTCGTAGCCCCAAATGTTCTCCAAGGCTCTCAAACCGCAACCTCAACATGCAGCGCTTCGAGGTCCTCTATATCTGGGGCAACTATTCATCACCTTAGCCGGTTGGACCGCAGGTTCCAGGACCTGGAGATCTGCTGGGCCAGGCCCGCCACTCCTTGATCGTCATCGAAGCACGACCCCCTGCTCTACGAGGACGCCCAAGAGATGGTGGAGTATCTCTCCCAAGGTTTGCATGATGCTACCAAAGAGGCCGCAGTCCTGCTTTACTCACAGACTGATACTTTCGGGAGGACATGACCAAAAATGCCGATCAAGTGTTCTATTTCGACGAGGGCCAAGAGCTACGACGAAGCTTATTTCGAAAGCTTATCCAAAAGCGCAGAAAAGCCAGACAACGCTGGATGCCTGGACATGATCAAATTGCAGGGGAAGCGAGGGGCTAGACAACTTGAGCTCAAGCCTATGGTAAATCCCAGGACCCTTGAGTTGGAGACAGCCAAACAGATCCTCGAGGAGATCTTCCACGCCTTGCCCTCGGACGTGGAGGAGATGATCCAGATGAGGCTGGAAGTAAGTATCGAGCTGTCAACTCTATCCAGTTGTCCGTCAAACTGACAAACACTTCCACATTCATCGAATCCCTGGAGAGAAAGTACTTGCGTTCCATACGAGATATTTCTTTCTCGGCAAGCCCTTCGGTCGTCTTTGTCTCCAGGCCAATGGCATTAATTATGAGGGTTCTCGCGGCCTTCCAGTCACTGCTATAGGTTATTGGAAAAGAGATCTCGTCCCAGAGAAAATCAAAATCTTTTGTATAATTATTGATAGTATTAGATAAAACATAGCTGTTGGGAATTATGGAAAGCCTGCCAGTGGGCTGGTAGCCGAAACCTACTCATTTGTTTCCATAATCGAGGTATAAAATATATCGATGTCGATCACATCTCCTTTTTTGGAGCCGATCTCTATTCGATCGACCATCCTATATATTCGGTTAAAAAATATGCTCAAACTGCCCACGAAATTCTTGGCAACATCCTGCATGGTTAGAGTGAAGGCGGCGGCTATAAGTCCAAAACCCAACACAAGGGACTGGAGATCTTCTACCAAAATTATCCCGAAGGCAAAAATTAACTAGAATAATAGAATAAATAAAAACTCTTGGAGAGGTAATATCTTCTCTGAGGATCGATTATTTTGTCTATACGGTTTGATAAAACCCAATTGTTAACCGTTAAGTTCGACGAATCTCATTTGCTACCCCTTCAGATACTATTTGTCAGAAGGGATTTTAATAGTTTTGAGACGAGTTCGTGTGTGCAATAACACTGAGGCCAACGTTAGCCTGTCCTATGGGAACTGGTAAATAATGCCAAGGTTGAGGCTTGCCTGTCCTTATGGTGCTGCCGTGCTCGTGCAAAATATTCAACAAATTTTATCCAATAATCAATTCGAAACTGGTTTTCTGGGGTAATAGGAAGTTGGCGAACTCATTCATTGAGCTACTCACAACATTGAATTTAGTTCAATCGGAGAGTTACCTATACGCCATAATTCGATCTCCAATCCGAAGAAATTAAATCCATCCTTAGTTATTTCGTTAAGCGAGTCTAGTGTTGCTCGATGTCCTCAGTGAAATTTTTTGCTATCCATACAATTGTAGTTGCTTCAAGGCCCGCGCATATGTCAATATCTTGACCAAATGAATATGATCTGGGCCGGGTTTTTAGGAATACTCTAAATATAGGTATCGCAAATCAAGCGAATGAACTGAAAATGATAGAAAGCAAAATAGCTGCCCAAATTAATGTTAGGGGAGTTGTTCAAGGTGTCGGTTTCCGACCCTTCGTTTATCAGCTTGCTGCCAAATATGAACTATCTGGCTGGGTATACAATACTTCAGAAGATGTTACAATATGGATTGAAGGAAAACCGAAATTAATACAATCGTTTCTTAAGGGCTTAACACGAAAACCGCCTTCCCAAGCTATTATCGAGCACATTTTAACAAAATATGATAACCCGACGGGTTGTATTGGTTTCACCATCCGTAGCAGCGTTATTAACGAAGGCAAATACCAGTTAGTTTCTCCGGATATTGCGACATGCGCTGATTGCCAGAGCGAGATATTTAATCCGGGAAATCGCCGTTACCATTATCCGTTCACCAATTGTACGAACTGTGGCCCTCGATTCACGATTATCGAGGATATTCCTTATGACCGCCCCCGCACCACCATGAGTCATTTTCGAATGTGCCCGGAATGTCTAAAAGAATATGATGATCCTCATGACCGACGTTTCCATGCGCAACCCAATGCATGTCCGAGCTGCGGACCTCAACTCGAGTTGTTTGATAACAAAGTCAATAAATTGAATACTAATGATCCGATTATCACGGCAGCTTCTCTTTTGAAACAAGGTAAAATAATCGCCCTGAAGGGACTGGGAGGATTTCTTATAGCATGTGATGCTACTAATACTCAAGCCGTCGAACTGCTGCGAAAGCGTAAAAATCGACCAATGAAACCCTTAGCTGTTATGGTTGAGACAATCGAGCAATTGAAACAATATTGTCTTGTCAACAAAGAGGAAGTAAATCTTCTACGATCACCTCAAAGCCCAATCGTTTTGCTCCGGCGTAGAGTACATTCTACAATCTCTCCCTCCGTCGCCCCCGGATTACGTCACCTTGGAGTAATGCTTCCCTATACTCCATTACATCATCTACTCTTACGGGAAACAGCGTTACCTCTCGTAATGACCAGTGGCAACCTGAGTGAGGAACCTATCGCTAAAGATAATGGTGAAGCATTTGAAAAACTCTCCGGAATCCCGGACTATTTTCTAGTCCATGACCGACTTATCCATTCGACTTACGATGATAGTGTCACGATGATCGAACAAGGCCAAATACAGGTTATAAGGCGAGCGCGCGGTTATGCGCCTTTTCCAGTCAAACTAAGTTACCAGGGGCTTCACGTGCTGGCATGTGGTGCTCAAGAGAAAAATACTTTCTGTCTTACCGCAGATGAATACGCTTTTGTAAGTCAGCATATTGGAGACCTGGATGGTCCCGAGACTCTCCGGCATTACGAGGAAACTATTGAGCTATATAAGAACATATTCCGAGTTCAGCCCGAAATAATTGCCGGTGACATGCACCCAGATTATTTATCGACAAGATATGCCATCGAACTGGCCACCCGTCTAGGACTGAATTTTGTCCCCGTTCAGCATCATCATGCCCACATTGTCAGCGCCATGGCCGATGCTGGGGTAACATCACCAGTTATTGGAGTAGCTTTTGATGGTACAGGTCTCGGAACGGATGGTCATATCTGGGGAGGGGAATTTTTGGTTGCCGACTACCATAGTTTTAGACGGATGGCCCACCTGCAGTATCTTCCACTCCCTGGAGGAGATGCCGCTATAAAAAAGCCATATCGCACAGCAGTGGGGTATCTGGTCACTTTACTTGGAGATGACATCCTTAATGCGGACTTGCCATTTCTAGAACACGTGGACCAGAATGAGTTGAATATCGTATCCCAGCAGGTATCACGCCATCTCAACTCTCCCCTTACATCCAGTTGCGGTCGACTTTTTGATGCCGTATCAGCCCTTTTAGGAGTTAGAGACATAATACAGTACGATGCTCAGGCAGCTATAGAATTGGAAGTCCTGGCTTCCAGATACCCATCTGAGACTGGCGAATATCCTTTCTGCTGGCGCGACCATGAGAGTGTTCATGTGATCGGTCTGGACATGATATTTCAGTCAATTATAAAGGAAATACACAATCGCACACCTATTCCTGTAATCGCGGCACGCTTTCACAATACTATCGCTCGTATGATATCTTCTTTATGCCTGACCATCTCAAAAGAAACCGGGATTACTCAAGTAGCTTTGTCCGGCGGAGTTTTTCAGAATCGGCTGTTACTTAGACAAGCGATGAAACTACTTAAAGCTGACGGACTTTCGGTAATTCTACACCGTCAGGTACCATGTAACGATGGTGGGATATCATTAGGACAGGCAGTGATCGGTGGAACGTTATCAGCGATATAAAATGTTTTTATACAGATCTATCATGGTATAAGATATGAAAATAACCTGTAGACAATCGGGAGGGTAAAATGTGTCTTGCCATACCAGCGTTGGTTGAGTCAATTGATGGGGAGGAAGCAGTTGTCAGCATCGAAGGAGTCAGGCGAGAGATAAGCATTCAACTCACCCCAGAGGCTGAGGCAGGAGATTATGTGCTTCTACACGCCGGATTTGCCATTGGTATTCTTGATGAAACCGAAGCCCTCCAAACACTTGAGCTGTTGAGGCAAGTTCTTGAAGTTCGTTGATGAGTTTCGTGACGCCGAACTGGCGAAACAAGTAATCGAGTATATTCACAACACCTCCCGCCGGCAAACAAGGCTTATGGAGTTTTGCGGGAGTCATACTGTCAGCATAATAAAAAACGGTATTCGACAGCTGCTACCCAAAAATATAGAGATGCTCTCCGGTCCGGGATGCCCGGTATGTGTTACCTCGACCACGGATATTGATAAAGCAATAGCTTTGGCCGACCTTCCTGATGTGATCGTTACGAGCTTCGGGGACATGATAAGAGTACCGGGAACTCAATCAACACTACAGATAGCAAAGGCAAAAGGGTCTGATATCAGGGTAGTGTATTCAGTTCTCGACGCGCTTAGGATAGCTCGCGAAAATCCCAAGAAAAGAGTGGTTTTCATTGGTATTGGCTTTGAGACTACGGCTCCAACTGTCGCTGCCGCCCTTATACAGGCTGAAAGGGATAATATTCAAAATTTCTTTGTCCTGTGTTTACATAAAGTCTGTCCCCCAATCATGAAAGCCATCCTCGACCTCGGTGAAGTGCGCTTGAACGGTATCATCTGTCCGGGGCATGTAAGCGCTGTTATTGGCTCCCGGCCCTATGAATCCATTGCGCATGACTATAATATCGGATGCGTAGTATCCGGATTTGAACCTCTGGATATACTCCAGACCGTTGCAATGCTGGTCAATCAGATCGAAAAAGAAAATTACTCTGTTGAAATCGCCTACCGTCGCGGGGTAAAGGTCGATGGAAATCCGCAGGCTTTAAAGCTGATGGATCAGGTATTTGAGATCAGCGATGCTGATTGGCGAGGTATCGGCATGGTGCCCGCTAGTGGATTAAGAATTAACCGGAATTACCAGCGGTTTGACGCAGCGACTAATTTCGACATCAAAATTTATCCAGCAAATGAACCTTCGGGATGTCAATGCGGCAGAATATTACGGGGTGTTTCAACTCCCGTGGATTGTAGACTCTTCGGATTTTCCTGTACGCCTGAACACCCAATCGGTCCTTGTATGGTATCAACCGAGGGAGCTTGTGCAGCGTATTACCAGTACGGAGAGAAAATTGAGCACTAATTCCGAACGCATCCTTTTGGCTCATGGAAGCGGTGGTAAGCTTAGCCAGGAATTAGTCAACAAGATCATTGTTGACGTCATCGGTAATCCTATACTTACTCGAATGGATGACTCTGCGGTTATTGATCTACCCGGGAAGACCGCTTTCACGACTGATAGTTATGTTGTCAGCCCGATCTTTTTTCCTGGCGGAGATATTGGCCGACTGGCAATTTGCGGAACAGTGAACGATCTTGCTACTGCCGGGGCAACACCAGTTTATCTCAGTCTCTCTTTTATTATCGAGGAAGGGTTGTTGTTATCCGAATTCGAGCAAATCTTGAGGTCGATCAAGGAAACCGCAGAAGAAGCGGGAGTATTAATCGTAACCGGTGACACGAAGGTCGTTAATAAAAACGGTGCCGATAAACTATTTATCAATACCTCTGGTCTGGGCAAGATACCGGACGGGTTAAATATCTCCGGGCATAATGCCCGGATTGGGGACAAGATAATTCTAAGTGGGACTATCGGAGATCATGGAATAGCTATTATGAGTAAGCGCGAAGGTCTCCAATTCGAAGCATCGGTTATCAGTGACTGCGCCCCATTAAATCACCTCGTTGCTCGGATCCTACAAGATTCGCCTAATGTTCATTGCCTGCGGGACCCAACCCGGGGCGGGTTGGCAACGACCCTCAATGAAATCGCTCAACAATCATCGGTTGGTATTGAAATAGAAGAGGCGACCATACCAGTCGGTAGAACCGTGCGCGGCGCATGTGAAATGCTCGGCCTGGACCCGTTGTACATCGCTAATGAAGGCAAAATGGTAATTATTGTAGCTCCAGAAGACGCACCAACAGTGTTAGACGGGATACGGATGAATTGTTATGGCCAACAATCAGCACTTATCGGCGAAGTAGTAGCCGGGCATCCTGGACGTGTGGTGATGAAAACCAATCTCGGAGCCTCGCGTTTTGTCGACGTTCCTATGGGTGAATTATTACCAAGAATTTGTTAAACATGACTGGAACGGTTAATGAGAGCATATCCCAAAACGGTATCATTATAAACATATAACTATTTCATTAGAACGCATAACGACCAATGTTATAAACCAAAGGTTAAATAATAGAACGACTCATAAAAAACGATTGATGTTTAAATGGCGAATTTAACAGTTAACATAATATATGCACTGATAGCAGTAGCCCTTATAGTCTTTTTAGATTTCAAATATCTTAGATATGAATTCTGGACGCGCCTGATCGTAAATATACTAATTGTTCTGGTTTTTGCTGTTTTCTATTATTTGTTTTTAGTTAATTTAAAAAACTAGCATGGCGGCACTGCAAACAGGATTGAAACAGAACACTCCAGGATTTTCTTTCCATTTCTTTTAGCCATATTCTGAAAGAATTTACAGAGGGGAATTAAAAGCGACGATAATGTTGAAATATTTTCAAATCCAACAGATGTATATAAGGCCAAAGAGCTCCAGGCTCTTCAAGAGGTTCGCCGCAGGCGTATACCTGAGCCGTTCAGGACCTTCCGCTCAGACTTGTGGACGCCAGAATCATGCTCAGGTTAAATAATATGGGGGTAATGAAATGAAACCAATAAATCTTATTTGGCTGCACGGACAGAGTTGCGGCGGGGATACCGTATCTCTAATCGGGGCGGGTGACCCTTCGCTCATCGACATGCTGACCGGCGTGCTCCCTGAAGTAGGCGATATTAAACTTGCATTTCATCCCATGATTATGGCGTCGTGGGGAGAAAGAGCACTGAGCGTTCTGGCTGACGCTCGGGAAGGTAAGCTGGACCCCTTATCTCCTTATTTTTGAGGGCTCTATTCCTGATGAAGAGCAGGCGTCCCGGCAGGGAGGATTCTTCTGCTCGGTTGGTGACAGAGCAGGCAAGCTAGTCACCGCCAACGAGTTACTGCTCGAACTAAAGGATAGAGCCGCTGCTACTGTAGCAGTAGGTACCTGTGCTGCCTTTGGCGGCATTGTTGCCGGGAAGCCCAATCCCACCGGGGCTAAAGGACTAATGGATTTCCTGGGGAAGAACTACCGGAGTGCTCTTGGCCTCCCAGTGATAAACGTGTCTGGCTGTCCCGCTTCGGGAGATAATTACATCAAAGCTCTGGCTTATATTGCGTTAATGGCTAGAGGTGTCGTTACAGTGCCGCCGGAGCTTGATGAGCACAACCGGCTCACGTTTCTTCATGGAGAGCTCGCCCACCATATTTGCCCCCGCGGTGGTTACTTCGCGGTCGGAAAATATTCGTATCAGTTCGGTGATCCTTATTGCATGGTATGGCTCGGCTGCAAGGGACCTATCAGTTATTGTCAGGTGCCACGAGATAAGTTTGCCGGGCACTTCGGCGGCTGTACCACGGTTGGGTCTCCATGTATAGGCTGCACGGAACCGGGTTTTCCTGATGAGCCCTTTTCTCCATTCTTTGAAATGGCTCCAGCGAAATCTCTGGCAACAGGCACCACTCCAGGAAGTCCGCACCAAATAAAAGAATGCGCCACTGCCCAGGAGCATCTGTTCCATTTAATTTCAAGGAGGATATAACTGCTATGGTCACGCAGAAAGTTGAGGTTGACATTGAGCCTTTAACCCGGATAGAAGGACACCTTGGCATTCATGCCGAGGCTGACATGGAGCAAAGAAAATACGTGGATGCCTATTGCTACGCCACCATGTTCCGGGGAATTGAAGTTATCCTCAAGGATCGTGAACCGGCAGACGCTATCTGGCTCACACAGCGGGTGTGCGGCGTCTGCCCGACCCCTCATGGCACAGCATCCGCACTCGCTGTTGACATGTGCTACCAGGCACCGCCACCACCCTTTGCCGTTGCTATAAGAAATATGATCGAGCTATCCGAAGAAGTGTACGACGGTGCGTTGGGGTGCGGAATACTGGAAGGCCCTGATTATTCCGAGGTTATCATGTCCAGGCTCAATCCCGATATTATGGCGCAGGCTAACAGGACCAAGTCTCCCAGGGTTGACTCCCATGGGTACGAGACTATAGGGGACATTATGCGCGGTTTGAACCCCATTACAGGAAGCCTGTGGCGGAAATGCCTCAACGGTTCAAAGGTAGGTATAGAGATGGCCTCTTTGATGGGCGGCAAGCATCCTCACGTTCAGACCCTGATACCGGGAGGAGTGGCTAAGACAACAAATGTTAAGGATTTGGAGACCTTCTATGCTCTGGTAGCACGCGAGATAGCCTTTACCAAAGAACTGGTCTGTGTATTTGACGATTTGCTGGACTTCTGCTCAGCAGTCGGACTCGATAAAACCGGGGTAACATCTCCCAATCTTCTGAGTCATGGGATGTACGACGACCCGTTTGCCTACGATGCGGAATATGGTCATATGTCTGCCTGGGGTGAAAAAAGGGCTTTAACACCTGGTATAGTTCTCGATGGCAAGCTGATAACCACCGACCTGGTAGAAATACAGGTAGGAACTAATGAGTTCGTTACTCATTCCTATTACGAGGAGACGCCAGCAGCGGAGATAGAAAACGATCCGCTGGGCAACAAGTTAAGCAAAGACCACCCCTGGAACGAGGAAAGCCCGGCTAGGCCTGGGAAAGAAAAGGACTGGCAAAACAAATATAGCTGGGCGAAGAGTCCACGCTGGCAGGATTGGAAGCGTAGGATAGATGGCCAGACCTACGCGCTTGAGGCAGGGCCTCTGGCGCGGATGTGGGTAACCGCCCTTGCCAGGAAAGTCCCCGAGGCTACCGGTACTTCATTCAAATTTACCCTACCTGCTGGCGCGGTCGAAGGATTCCGGGTGCCGCAGGAGCTTACCCTGGAATGGAAAATACCGAAGACCATCAATGCCCTAGAGCGTATAAGAGCGCGAGCCTACTTCCATGCGTTTTCAGCGTATCTTGCCTATCACACCTTTACTCAGGCTATGGACCTTATCAACAAAGGGCAGGCAAAAACATGGACTCGCTATACCAAACCTGAAGATGGG
>CAVWIG010000025.1:0-9432 GCA_963754945.1 Methanotrichaceae archaeon | reverse complement strand
GCCTTCATGATCTGCTGACGTGCGGATCGGCTTATCGCTGGCCTGCCTTTTGGGGCACATAGGCCACCAGCCGTGATGCTTCCTATGCCCTCTCCTGCAATCAGCTCGATTATATCGGATTGCCTGGCCACGGCCAATACTTCAATCCCGTTCGTGATATCGAACTGATGGTCGCCGCCGTCTTTCACTGCTCGGCAGATCCCGGCCCTGGCTTCCACAGTCATAGAGACTCTAATGCCTGCCGGAGTCATTACGTCTACGATTTCCAATCTTTCAGCAGTCTCTAGCGCTAGAGACAGGACCGCGCCTTTGCAGGCGGCCGCAGATGTGGTTCCTGTGGTGTATCCACGCACCAGCATCCTGCCGTCGGAGAGGAGAACCCATTTTCCGCTTCTGATCTTTTCCCGAGCGGAGGGGTCACCCGAGCGTTCGATCCATTCTTCCGGAATCTCGAACTCGCTCACTGGATCTCTAATGGGACCTATTGCAGGATTTCCATCAGAATCTCTTGCCGAGTCCCTGGTCATAGCACATCTTTCTCGTATTATCTATATGGGCGAAGTAGCTTATTCGAATATCAGAGCGACCTTGTTATCTCAATGGCGGGATCTTTCGAACATATTGATTATCTCATTTATGGAGGCAACCGCAATTGGGGTTCCACCGCGAGTTCCTACTGTGGATATGGATGGCACATCCATGGACCTCAGCCGTTCTTTGCTCTCGGCTGCGTTCACAAAGCCCACAGGAGTACCTATGATCAGCCTCGGCTTGGCCTTTCCCGAATCCACCAGATCACAGAGGGTGAGAAGGGCAGAAGGGGCGTTCCCTATTACCACTATAGATCCCGTGAGTTCTTCCTGAAGTGCCAGGATGCCAGCAGAGGTTCTGGTTATGCCTCGCTCTTTAGCCAGGTCGTCGCCCGAACCAATGAAAGATGTAACAGAGCTGTTATGGCCCTTTTTCACCACTCCTGCCGCCACCATCTTTATGTCAACCAAGATCCTGGAGCCATCTTCCAGAGCTTTGAGGCCCGCCTTCACTGGATCGTGCATGAATCTCAGGATTTCTGCAATGCTCGGGTCGCCCGTGGCGATGACACACCTCTGCCTGATCCTATCCTCTGGGCCTTCATCGCCGATGAGGTCGGAGATCAGCTTACGGCTCTTCATGCTTATCTCCATGGCCTGGGAGGTAGTAGCTCCGATATCGGTATAAACTTCGTCCATCCTTTTCCCGCCTTCTTCTATCATCATTCAACCCCCACCATCATCAGCATCTGTGACTCGACTCGTAATCTACCTGCATCCAGCATCGACATCCGCATCCATACCATTCGAAGGTGAGCTGCATCTTCATCCTAAAAATACGACCGGCATCGTCCTTTGGCAATTATATGGTTCTGCATTGATCGCACTTAATATCGTGCTTCGTATAGTATTCATATCGTTCACTATCATATTCACTATCCTATTTCACCGTCGTTCATGATAATGCCTTTACTCTTCAATCATTCATAAATCGACTAGTAGCTGTACTTGGTCTGGTATCCCCGCCTTGTAATTATTCTTCCGTCTTTTATGTAAGAGTCAGCAGAGGCCACCAGAAGGGTGAAACGAAAGCCATTTGGCCTGGCTTCCATAAGGTCGGATGCGTTCATAACCAATACGGTCTCTTCATCCCGGGCTACGTCTCTGGCCAGGACACAGGGCCTGGAGAGATCGATCTCCGCAAGGATAGCCGGAAGGTCTTGGCCCGTCAGGTTGTAGAGGACTATTCCGAACCCTGCTCTGGCCAGCCTTTTGATTCTAGAAGGATCAACCGCACCCGAGAGCAGTACAAAATCATTGACCAGAGGTGCCCCGGCTCTGGCAGCCACAGCCGAGAAAGCGCTGACCCCTGGGCAGAGGTGAAGAAGGCAACCATTGGCCTCCTCGAAGATCCTCCAGGCGGAGCTGAAAATTGACGGATCCCCTCCAGTGAGGATGGTTGTCTGTAGACCCCTTTCGGATGCTGCCTTGGCCTCCACAAATCGGAGGGCCATTCTCTGGGCATAGCTTCCTTGGTGCATTATCTTCTCTCCGGAGGATAGACCATTGATTGCCTGTAGGTACCTAGATGCTCCAAATATCTTGGCTGAGCCTTTGAGCAGACTTTCGGCTTCGTATGTCAGTTTATCAGAAGATCCCGGTCCGATGCCCACGATGTTGATCCTGGTCTGGCTTGATGCGTTTCCCCTGACCATGCCCACTCCACCCAGGATAAGGACTGTGAACATGTCAATTCTTTCTTCACCCTCTTCCAGGTCTAGCAATGTCCCTGCTTTCGCCCAATGCAGTTCCTCTCCGATCCTGGCCACGTTCTTGGCTACCAGCACATCGGTATCCGGGCCATAGATCTCCAGGGCTCTTTTCAGCTGCCAGTCTCGTCTTCTCGACCGAGGGTTGTAGATGGCGATAGGCATGCGGTATTCTGCTGCTAGCTTCAACCTCTCCTCGATGCAGGACCAGGGGGTTAAGAGATCACTGAGGCTGATCACGCCTACCGATTCTCTGAAGACGGTACCTGCACGGCAGGCGGCTGCCGCAAAAGAGGTAACCCCCGGCACCACTTCCACGTCGCCGATGTCTTCCTTGGCTGAAGCCAACTCCAGACCTAGTCCGGCCATGCCGTAGATATTGGGGTCGCCGCTGCTGACCAGGGCCACCGACCCATCGTTAAGAAGATCCACTGCAGCCTTGGCCCTGTCCACTTCCTTTCCCATGCTGCTGGATATGACCTGCTTATTCTCCAGAAGATCTTCGATCAGCTCCAGATAGGGCTTATAGCCTACTACATAATCCGCACCCTGAACGGCCTTCGCAGCCTGGATGGTCATGTGCTTTCGGTTGCCAGGACCTATGCCGACGATGGAGAGCTTATGAGATTGCTTATTCACCGATGGCAACCGTAACCCTCCCGTAAGCCCTCTTTGGCATTACAAGCCGCTCCGACAGGGCAAAGGCCGCGGGCTCGGCCACGCCCAACAGTCCAAGATCTGAGGCCCTTGAAGATGTGGTGGAAGTTTGAGAGTTCAGGACCTCTGCTGAAAGGTAGACCACCTCTCTCCCCAAGGATTTAGCCGCCTCATTTATCCCAGCTTCATCCTTTTTGAGCCAGGCGGTGGCCAAGACACGAATCTCCCCTCGTTTTCGACCAACAGACCTCAAGGCAGAGTCAATGGCCTCCAGCACCTCATCGGCGCTGACTCCTTTTCTTGCCCCCAGGCCAACCGTCAGGCCTTTGCCCTTGAGAACGGCAACATCGCTGTCCACGATCACGATTTTTGGGCCTTTCAACCTAAGCACTGGTACGTCCTCTTTCAGGAATACCAGGTTTATCTCTTTTGATGATTCCCGGTTCACGATCTGCGTGCCTAAGGCGGCAGCGACCCCCTCCAAGTTGGGTCTGCTGGAAGCGTCGGTAGCAGTGGTTATCGCCGGGTACAGGCCCAGTTTCGCTCCGAGGAATCGGGCCAGATCGTTTGCTCCATGGTGACCACCGACCACCGGCACTGCGCAATGGAGCGCCGAATCAACCGCCACAACAGGAGTATCCTCCCATTTGTTCTCAAGGTGTCCGCAGAGAGATCTGACCACAATGCCAACCGCCATGACCGCTACTACCAGGTCAAAGCTCTTTAGAACATCACCTAGGCAGTTGCCGTCGTAAAGAACCAGTGATGGTCTGTAACCATCCTCAAGAGCCTCGCAGATCTTCTGCCCGGTCTTTTGGTCTCTGGGAAAGACCAGAACTGCTACCGATCCCTGTATAGGTGTGACCTCCGAAAGCCGGTTCTGCTAACTACGCTGCCCACCAGTATCAGAGCGCTGCGATTTATGCCGGCCTGTTCCACTTGGTCAGCGATATTTTGAAGGTTTCCTACCAGGACCCTCTGGTCGGGCCAGGAGGCGTGAAAGATCACCGCAACTGGTGTTTCAGCAGGCAGCTTTAGAGACTTTGTGACCTCTCTTATCTTGTCGGCTCCCAGGAATATAGCCATGGTGGAGCCGTGCTGTGATAGAGTTGCAAGGTCGTCCTGTTCCAGGGTGGTGCCCGCGGGCCTGGTTATTATGAGAGACTCGGAGACTCCCTTGAGGGTCAGTTGGGTCTTCAAGGCTGCAGAGGCTGCGAAGAGCGAGGAGACGCCTGGAACGACCTCGACTTCAACACCTGCCTCTTCCAGGGGCTGCATCTGCTCCAGGATGGCTCCGTAAAGCGATGGGTCGCCGCTGTGCAGCCTGACGACCCTTTTCCCTGACTGCAGGGCTTGCAGCATAAGCTCGGTGGTCCGCTCCAGGGAGAGTTGGCTGCTGTCCACTAGCTCTGCCTTAAGGCCATCCAGTAGTCCCGGGTTTACAAGAGATCCGGCGTAGATGATGAGGTCAGCTTCCTCGATCAACCTCCGGCCCTTGACTGTGATCAGCTCCGGATCGCCGGGGCCGGCTCCGACGAAGTAGACCTTAGGTCTACCTTGTTTCTCTTTCTCCTTCATCTCACCCTCCGGGCGTAAAGAACGCTGAAGTAATTGCTTCGTTCTGGCATATCGTTCGCCAGTTCGCTCCGGACTATCTCCTCCTCTGAGGTGCACAGCTTGGTGCCCAGGATGAACTGGCCGAACCCCTTCTCTTCCAGGTCTCGAGCTATTTTTCTTGGCCTGGTTGCCTTTATCCGGATGACTGTGTCCTGATCCGAGCCATCGGAGACCTGGAAGGACCTGTCCAGGCCTATGCCGAACCTGGAGGCCATCGCAGGAACTATGCCCACTCCTGGAATGGTATCCACTTCCACGTTTGGATATCTTTGACTCATCAATCTTTTCAAGTGGGTAAAGGTGGAGAATGTGTTGACGTCGCCCACACAGGCAAAGCCGGTGAGGGTCGTGGCTGCGTAGCCAGCAACGATATCTGCGTTCCTGGACCAGATCTCCTCCAGCTTGGCCTCGTCTCCGATCATAGGAAAGTCCAGGATCTCAGGTTTGCAGTAAGCCTTTGATAGGTCGGCGGCCATCTCTCCAGGCACGAATACTTTCGATGAACCCTGCAGGGCTTCTAACGCTTTCAGAGTAAGCAGACCCGGATCGCCAGGGCCCAAAGAGATGCCGATCAGCACTTGCCCACCACCATAAAAATGGGGTTGATTGGCTTCAGGGCAAAATCATCGGCCAGCTCGTAACCTCTGGATATCTGTATATGCAGCAGCTCCTGGAACCGTCCGTGCGCTTTCATAAGCTCCGCCACTCTGGAGGCCATTCCAATCCTAGCCAGGTTGGCAACAATTACGCAACCGGGTGCAGCTCTTTCCAGGAGCTTGGGAAAGAAGGCATCGAACTGGCGAGTGCCGCCTATGAAACACCTGTCAATCCGCGGTAGCTCCGTCAGAAGATCGGAAGCATCGCCGCAGAGGAATGTGCCTCCAGGAACCTTGACTTTTGAGGCCTCAACTGCCTCTTTCCTAACGTCTATCCCGTATATCCGGTTGGTGTAACGGGAGGCAGCCAGGGAGACGGCACCAGAACCGCAGCCAATGTCGAGGAACACGTTGCCAGGAAGTATGTTCAGCTTTCCCATGGCGATGTGGATGTTCTCCTCCTGGGTGGCGGTGCCTGGAAGCTTCATGGAATTGAAGATGAAAGGAACGGATATAAGTTTAATCCAAGTGGATTTGTCTCTAGTGCACCATAACATTAATTTTGCAAATTAATATAATGCCTGTTTAGCTTTAATCTTGCATCATTCTTCGTGAATTTCCATCTTACAGTAGTTTTTTTTGCGTTACGTTCTTGTGCCCACACCGAAGCCTCTTTGGTTAAAGTATCGATGTCTCCAATCCGACGATCGAGGCATTGCTTCGATAGGGCTGAGAGTTCTATCTCAGCCATGTTGAGCCAGCTACCTTTCTTTGGCGTATAATAATATTCGAACTCCTTAGCCAGCTCAAACGCCTCTTCAGGCGCAAAAGCATTATAAAATGAGCCTGAAGTATGCGTATTGAGATTATCCTGGACCAATCGAATGGATTCTACACCTGGATATTGCTGGGTAAGTTCTTTCATGAAATGGGCGTAGTCCACCCTTGTCCTGTGCTCCATGACACGAATCATTCTTTTTCCTGCATGAAGATCAAAAGCAATAAGGATGCAACATGTCCCGTTACGGACGTATTCATAATGCACCTTCTTCGGACTGCCTGGTTTCATGGGTATAGGCACTAAGACATCGCCTATCAGTTGGCATGGCCTCTCGTCGAAACAAACCACAGGATGCCTCGGATCATATGGTTGCTCGTACAGAGTTAATACATTTTCCATGTTCCAGATATATTCGCTCGTCATGCTCCCTATGCACCATCGCTGTTTGAGCCATGGCTTTATTTCATTTTTTTTAACGCTCTGCAAACGCTCATTCCTGAGATCGAGTCCACTTCCCCCAGCTCAACAAGCTTGTCGGCCAATAGATTCAGCGTCCATCTCGATCTGCCTTCAGGCGGATCTGAGCAAGCAATGCCGGTCAGTTTAGCCTCAACTCGTGCATCTATCTTCGGAGGCGCTCCACTGCGAGATCTTTCATTCAATGCAGATTCCAGGCCACCCTCGAAATATCTCTTTCTTATCCTCACTATTGTCGTTCTGCTCGCCTTCAATGCATCAATGATCTCCGCATCGGATTGCCCTTCGTCGGCCAGGAGCAGTATTCTTGCGCGAGTTAAACTCCTTGCAGACGACTTCCCACGACGGATGTACTGGTTCAACTCTTCTCGTTCTTTCTCTTCCAGTTTCACACAGAATTTTGTTTTTCTTGCCACGATCTATATTCTAGACCTTTTATAAGATTTAAAACTTGCGTTATGGTGCACTAGTAAAATAAATTGAAGCGAGAGCTCTAACCCACCATAACTCTTAGGAATGGCTGAGCTGAATAATCCGGCTTAGCTGTATGATTCCATCGGCCTAATCCGAATCGGGATCCGATTCGCTGTTTAGTAAATCCAGATCGGAACAATCGAGCTTGAGATCGTAGTAGCCCGATATCCTGACGATGTCCAGGGGGGAGATCTCATAAGTACCTCCCTTTCTTTCCAGGGGAGGGTTGTTCTCGATCTCCTTCAAGGGGAGGCCGACATCCCCAGCCTTGAAACACTGGTAGACCTGCCCCCAGGGCACAAGATGTGCGGTTCGCGCAATGCCAGCTCCACGCCGCAGCTCGACGGCTAGAATCCCCTTTCTACCCGAGCGGATAATGAACTCAGTTTCTCTGGCGAGCTGGTGGTTGCCTGCGGCCAAGCTGAAGTGCTGCTTGAAGTACAGGGATTTTGTCTTGCGGGCATCAAGGCTTTTGCATTCGATGGCTAGGTAGTACTCAGGATTTCTCGAATCAACGAGGATGTCCACGAGCTGAGAAGCGAAGCGCGACTGCTTTAGTCTGTAGGCTATGGCGTGAATGCCTTCCCTCTCGAAGAATGAGTTCAGCGCAGCGGTCAACGCCCATTCGAAGTCGCCCATGTCATCTTCCCAAGAATTTCATCTCTCTAAAAGGATAACCAATTTGTACTAGTTCTATTTATAACTTGAAAGCACAACTATTATTCATGCCAAGACCTAGTCAGGTTCAATACTTGATATACCCTCCTTCGAAAGAGTTGATTGAGGAATGGAGGGCAGAATCAAAGGAGCAGGGAACGTCTCTAAACAATTATATTATCGAAATGGTTGAAAGAAGTAGGCATCTAGAGAACGCTAATCCACGACCTGATCTATCTAAGGAGAACTCCGAACTGAAAGAGGAGAATCGCAAGCTTCGCGATGATTTGAGGATAAAGGAGTTGATCCTACAGAAGTACGAAGGCGAGTTGTACAAGCTTCGCTATGGGGCTTTTTCCAATATGGATAAGCAGGGACAAAAGGAGTACGATGAGAAGCTTGTAGTCGCCCTCAAACGAGGTAGGACCATGTCTGACCGCGATATTTACTCTGAGTTAGGGATTGATCCACGAGATGCTGAAGCTGTAAAATTGGTATCGAATCAGCTCAAAGGGCTTATGAATTATGGGCTGGTCGAGGAAACAACTCTCGGCTGGAGGTGGATCAAATGAAATCGAATTTGTTGGATCAATTCTGCCAGGATTGCCGGATGAGGAATATCAGGTATATTGATACATACAGATCTTATGTCAATTTGTTTCTGAAATTGCTTGAATCGAGATCAAAAGAGCCAAGCACAGCAAATAGAGACGATCTGAAGGATTACCTCTCTAGCCTGCGCGATCGCGGATTAAAACAGGCTTCGATAGAAAAAGCTTTCACGAGTCTATCCACCTTTTACTGTACTTTCCAAGTTTCTCCTTTATTTATATTTTCTAAATTATATCAAATTATATTTTCAATCCCATGCTTCTGAGTATATAAAGCAATCCGCCTTCCGGTACGGGTATATTAAAATACATCAGCACATATTCAAATGTTTCACCTAATGCTTGCATTTTTACTAGGTCGATCATGTCGCCCATAGTTCTTGGATTTGAACCGTCCCCAGATGGCGGATTGTCTATTTCCCATAAGAGAATCGCAGTCCATACTGAGAAGACTAGCTGAATAAATCTTTCAATTGATTGTTTTTCTCTTAATTGGTAATCTTTGAATCCTAATTTTTGATTTGTCTCTCTGTGGGCCGTCTCGATATCCCATCTATCCTCGTAAATTGAGAGTATTTCTTTCGACGAAAGCGATTCATTAGTGCTTATAAAATATTTTGTAGTGCTCTCCTTTTTTCTCTTTGAGACTACAAGTTTAACTTCGCCTACCTTGTCTATGACTACCTTCTTTTCAAATGCATAGTAGGTCTTCTTTTTTGCCCCGAACACTAATAGTTGTCTTAATAAAATACTTATCCTCAATTTGGTTTGCTAAGTCTCTAACCTGAAAACACATGTCCTTATTTATCCTGATTTTCTTATCAGATTTGATTTGGCAGACTATATTATGCCCTAATTTGAGACACTTGTTAAAGAGATCAGAAGAAAACCACCAGCTATCGAAAACGATATAAAGGTCCATGCTTTTTGGTACTTCTAATGGTTCAATGATCTCGTCCAAGGCAATCTCCATTTTTGTTCTAAAATTCTCATTTTCGTCATCATTCTTGATATACATCTTAGCTTTATGTGGTATGAATAATCCTTTGGATTGGATAACAGAGGTAACAAAATTGTTACCCCAAATGTAGGTTTCTTTACTATGATCATAAAATTTTCCTACACCTTCCGTTTGAGTTCCTTCCTTCTCATTGTATGTGTCATCAATTATTAACAACATTCTATCATTTTCTTTTAAACATAATTTCTCAATAAAAAGGTCCACTTTGCGTTGAGCAACTTCATCCTCGTCCCAATTCGCAT
>CAVWIG010000024.1:0-123039 GCA_963754945.1 Methanotrichaceae archaeon | reverse complement strand
TTAGCAGAAGCCTCAAGAAATAGACTCTTTGATAAAGAATTAGTCCTCCGTTTTTTTGCGATCAAGAATTATAGAGACAAATATGTGCATGATGTTGCTGTGTTGAATAACTCTGGCAAAATCGATATGCATCGGGGCAATACCAGTGATGATCGATAAATGAGCAAAATCGACATCTGTAAGCATCACGGTCCTGAGTTACGCAACACAGCACATGATGTCGGAACTTTTTGACTGAATATATGGAAGCTGTCTCCGATCCAAAAATAAATATCGAATTTAATTATGAAAATGAGAAAGTCCAATTTGAAAAGACTTTCAAGGTTCTAAATAGCGCTCTTGGAGAATATGCATTTTCTGATACAAGTAGTAAAGGCACTCCTAAAAAAAGAGTCTCCCCATATTATTATGAAGCATTTGCTATTGGGTGGTGAATCAATTATGGGTTGGAATTTAGATCTTCCAAAGGTCGTAGCGTCATTGCATGCCAATTTGTCTGAGGTAATCCCAAAAATGGAATTCATCATAATAGCAAGCAAGAGGCAACTACCAAAACGCCAACCAATTATTGCATCACGACCTGCTATTGGTATCCAGAAATATTTAGATAAAATCGACCCCCTAGAAGCAGAAATTATAGAACGATTAAGAACAGAATTTAAATCTATTAGGAACGATAAAGAGTTTCGCAGAATTATTATGGGAGGCGGTAAAAACACCCGGACATCTAGAAGCTAGAATAACATTTGTTGAAAGTAGATTAGGGGCCGTATTTTAATGAAGTTGTCCGATATTCGGGCTCAGCTCGAAGAAGAATTGACTTGGCGCCAGGACGAAATGCGTTTATTGAGAAACCAATTATCCAATATGGATAAGGAGGATGAAAAGAAGAGATTTCGGAAAGCTTTGGTCGTAATGTTGTATTCGCATTACGAGGGTTTCTGCAAAATGGCCTTTCTCATATACACAAATGCAATCGATCAAGAAAAAATTCTCTGTTCGAGCGCAAATGATTTTATTGTCACTTTATCTTTTGCGGATATATTTAGGGCATTAGAGATTCCTGATGCACAATGCAAAATTTTCAAACCTAAACTACCTGATGATACAAAATTACATCGCTTTTGCCGACAAGTGAATTTTATTTCTGAATTGAACAATTTTTTGGGCATTCAGGCAAATATACCGGATTCAGTAGTGGATACGGAATCAAACCTTAAGCGAGAGGTTATGAGGAAGATCCTTTTCAGGTTAGGTTTCCCATATGATGTTTTCGAGAAACATGAATATCAAATCAAGGAGCTGCTTGATGCAAGAAATGACATCGCGCATGGAAAATATGTGAGTGGCATAGATGAGGAGACTTATCTAAAATTTGAGAATTTCGTATATGAGATAATGTCAGAACTCAGAGATTTGCTGATGCAGGGGCTGATTAATCAAGTCTATTTAAAAGTACCAAGCGCGAATATCCCGTAGGCTCAGACGATCTAATTTATATTCACAAATGATTTTTGTTAAATACCTCATTTTGCAGCAGGATTATGAACCAGACGGGCTCACTTATGAGTGGCCTTCCGCTTGGTTCTGGCAGTTGCACCAAATCGGTCGGAGAGGCAATTTTGTGAAAAGCCTGCCACCCAAAAGTTGGTCGTGGGTGAATGTTACTGAAAATCATTGACCAAATCAGGTTCTATGGGTCAATTTTCCTGGTGAATATCCATTTAGCCAGGAGTTAGCGTTTTTCAGTAGCTCTCATACGCGACCCAAAAGTTTCTCGAGAAAACGTATAGATAGATGGATGAGATGCCATAGATTGATCGAACCAGGGAATTGATTGAATTAGTGCTTACTAATCAGGTTGATGCCAAATGATACTGCCCAGAACGGTACAGTAGCCAAAGAGAGATCGGTCATCGAACAAGAGATCGATCAATTTATATCATTATTATGCAGGGTTTTCTCCAAAATTTGTAATGGATATAATTGCAGGCCTAAGTATTGATGATAATGCAGTCATAATGGATCCCTGGAATGGAAGCGGGACAACAACACAAGTCGCGAGAGACATGGGATTTTCTGCAATTGGCTTTGACATAAATCCAGTAATGGTAATTGTAGCCAAGGCCAAGCTTCTAGATTCTACAACAGAGATTAGGGAGAAAATATTAGCCTATCTGGATTCAATGATAAAAATTGCATCCAGCTTTCAAATGGAAAATTTTCTAATGAAGAGCCCCTCAATTCTTGGCTCCAACCCGAGAGCGCCTTGTGTTTTTTAGAGCCTGTCGAGAGGGCCGCTCATCTCTTGCTTGTAGATAATGAGTATTATTCGATCTATTCTCAAGATAGCCTTCAAGATCTGTCGACCTTAGCTTCATTTTTTTACTTGGCGCTCTTTAAAACTTTACGCAGCTTCCTTGCCCAATATGTTTCATCGAATCCAACATGGATAAAGTTGTCTTTAGCTAAAAAAGACTATGTTCATCCATCTTGTGATGACATATACCAAGAACTGCAAAATCAAATTCATAAAATGATTAATGTTGTTGCTTTTAATGATGACGAGAATAATATCAAAAAATCGCCAATCATTAAAATTGAGCTCGCTTCATCAGAATCGATCCCCTTGTCAAATACATCAATTGATATGGTGATTTGGTCGTGTACTTACTTGACTGAATAATTTTTATACTACCTCAGCAAATCATTAAGCTGGGGTAGCGATGGAGTCCAATCTTGATCTATCGAAATATTGGTGCTGGCAGAAAAACTGTCCCGATTATGGGAAAAGGGGAGCAGGAAACATAGTTTTGAAAGAGCGATACGGGAAGGACAACAGAGCCCTTCTCAAGTGCAAAACCTGTAGCCGTTGCTTCAGCGAGACTCATGGAACACCATTCTTCGGGCTTAATACATCAATGGATGAAGTCTGTCGAACATTGGCAGAGATTCCAGAAAAGGGAAGTATTCGTGGTGTTGCTCGATCATCAGGTCACGATAAGAGCACCATATGCAGATGGATAGATCTCACGGGCAAACATTGCAAAGAAGTGACTGACTATTTTTTGGAAGAACTTCGCCTTGATCGCGTGCAAGTTGATGAGATCTGGTCATATATAAAAAAAGGAGAAAAACGTCGCTGTCAGCGATTCGAAAGAATACGGTGATGCCTATAGCCTGACTGCAATAAAACCCGATACACGACTTTTTTTAAGCCATCATGAGGGAAAAAGAACTGCAGAGGATTGTGTCGGATTATTTAGCGATGTTGAAAGACGTCGTGCAATCGATTCGCCTATTCCTGTATTCACTTCCGATAACTGGGACCCTTTCGAGGAGGGGCTTCTCAATGTCTATGGTTTTCTTGAGACACCGCCCTATTGCGGAATCGGAAGAAAGCCTGACTCGATACTGGTTCCTTACCCAAACCTGAAGTATGCAAAGGTCTGCAAGAAAAGAAAGAATGGAAGACTCGTTGAGGTAATACAGCTTATTGTTTATGGTGATCCAAAAGAGATAATGCAGTTGCTTGGTGTCGATTCTGGAGGAAAGATCAACACGGCATATATTGAACGGCTGAATCTCACAATTCGTAATTCATTGGCTCGATTTGTGCGCAAGAGCATGAATTGCAGCAAGATCTTGGGAAGACATGCTCATGCCCTGGACTTTTTCCAAGCTTGGTATAACTTTGTCAAGCCACACAAGTCACTTCGGCTAAGAGTCGATCAGGGCAGAAAAAAATGGACGCAAAGAACACCTGCGATGGCAGAAGGACTGACTGATCATAGCTGGACTATCAAGGAGCTAATGGCATTCAGGATACCAATTCAATGATATGCGTACACGACCGGTGATTTCTTCCCCACCATATTGCGCAAGGATTGATTACGCTATTGCCACCAGCCCAGAACTCGCACTATTGGGCTGTTCGATGAACCAAGACCTCAAGATTATGCGTAGTCATATGATTGGAACTCCCACAATAATAAATGAGATTCCAGAAGTTAGATCAGAATGGGGCCGATCCTGCAAATCCTTTCTAAATGCAGTTGAAACACATAGCTCGAAAGCCTCGAAGTCATATTATTATAGATATCATATCCAATATTTTAATTCGATCTATAAATCTTTTTTGGAAATTGATAGGACCCTTGTAGGATCAGGAAAATGTGTAATTGTAGTCCAGGATTCCTACTACAAAGATATTCATAACGATTTGCCAAAAATATTCTGTGAAATGGCTAGCTCTCTTGATTGGGCTGCAGTTAATCGACTCGATTATCACGTAAAGCAAACAATGGCGGGCTGCAATAGAGGGGCAATGAAATATCGCAGCAACTCCCGTGCAACTGAGAGCGTTTTAGTATTCGAAAAGTGATAAAGAGCTGAGATGGAATGCCAACAATTCGTATTCTCTCCTGGAACGTGAATGGCCTTCGAGCCGTCCACAAGAAAGGCTTCCTTGAATGGCTGCAACGGGACAGGCCGGACATCCTGTGCGTCCAGGAGACCAAGTCCAGGGAGGACCAGATACCGTCCCAGGTTAAGGATGCTCCGGGGTACCACACCTACTTTTCCTCAGGGCATAAGAAGGGGTACGCTGGTATCGGGCTCTTCACCAGGAAGAAGCCGTTATCTGTAAAATTCTCATTGGAGATTGACGGCTTCGACGACGAGAGCAGGGCCATAGTGGCTGACTACGGAAGCTTCATACTCTTCAACGTGTACTTCCCCAACGGCAAGGCTTCCAAAGAGCGGCTGGAGTACAAGCTGAAGTTCTACGATCTTTTCCTGGAACACGTGGATCGCCTTAAGGCCGAAGGCCGTCGAATCGTTATTTGTGGGGATGTCAACACTGCCCACACTGAGTTAGACATAGCCAGGCCTAAGCAAAACGAGAAGATATCCTGCTTCCTTCCTGTGGAGAGGGGCTGGATGGATAAGCTTTTCTCTCACGGCTTCCTCGTGTGTAGTCCTGAATGTCTTGACTTTATATACTCCGACCTGAATTTTATATTCTTTTTCTAGCATTTAATTCTGTCTCCATGCGATTCAAGAACATTCCTAACTTGCACCCTTCCGGCAGCCTTGCCCAGAATGCGATATCTGGCGTCTGTAGATACCACTTTGTATCAAGTGATTCATGGAACCTGACTGTGTTGTACCAATTCATGAAATTGTCAAAATTATCGAATCTAAATCTGTTCTTTTCGTAAGTATCATTCCACTTTTCAATTTTGCCATTGACTTGAGGGCGTTTAACTGGAGACAGTATGTGAACTATTTTATTCCTCTTAAGGAAATTTTCAAATTCGGTGTCAGCATTGCCATTTTTGTCCCGCTTATTGGCATAGAACTGAGTCCCATGGTCTGTCATCACCTCGCGGATCGATGTCAACCAACCATAATTCTCAAGTGCCTCTTGAAGGAGTCCGATGCTGTTTTCGGTTGTTTCCGCATCGAATTCTCCACCTGCAAGAATGCGCCGCGAACTATCATCGAGGACGACGCAAACCTTCTTTCCATCACAGTCTCTGGTATGCCAATCCAGATGTACAAGGCTTAAGCTGTGATCCCGTTCCCACCGAACCCATGGCTTTCTGCGCTTAGATTTGTTTGGATTAGTCTTTGCCTGGCCATGAGCTATTAGCACATTATGAATGGCATTATGCGGTATATGCTTTCCGTGCGTGAATTCTATGATCTTTTCCAGACGTCTTGCGCCGAGATTTTGCTCTTTGTTGACTTCAAGAATTAACTGCTCGGAAGACTCATCCATCTTCTTTTTCTTTCTTCCAAATTTGTTAATGTTTAGGGGCATCTTGGTTCTTATCCAATGCATCCAGACTCGCTTTACCGTTGATTCGCTAAGTTTGAGATCCTTGGCGATTGATTTAGTGCTGATGTTGTTGGTTTTGTAGCGGATTATGTATCTGATTTTCTTCTGGGTTAGCTTTACAACTTTATTCCTCTTTCCCATGCACCAGTGGTGGGTATATAAAGTCAAGAGTTTCGGGACTATACAGTGCTGTAATTGAAGCCATCCCGAGGAGTGCAAAGCAACCTCGCCCAAGGACTTATTGCCAGTTTTTATAATGGAATTAAACTAATATGCCTTTATGTAAATTATAGCAGTTCTTTTTTGATAAATTCTACATTTCTATTAAATATGCTGGTCGTTTTAAGGATTCGTATCAGATATCGTTGAAAAATTTAAATAGTATGCCAGATTAATTAATTGATAATCATTATCTTACATGTTAATAGTCAGAGCATTGGTGAATTCTGATATTGCCTTCATGAGTGTGTACCAGTCAAACCACATTTGGCTGATGGCCTAATAGAAACATGAATGTGGATGCATGTGTGAAAAAAGAAGATAGGTGGGATCTTTTTGCAGAAACTGAAAGCAATGCGTTTGAATGAGATCATAACTCCTCCTAGCATCATCGACAAAACTATATCTTCTCTCTGCCCCGTTTGCCTGAAGGTCGTCGACGCCCATATTTTTCAAGAAGGCAAGGCAGTTAAGCTAGAGAAACGATGTCCAGACCACGGCGATTTCAAAGACTTGTACTGGTCTGATGTAACGCTCTATAGAAAGTTCATGCGTTTCTGGGCCATTGGTTCAGGCGTAGAAAAACCAGTCGCGTCTTCCGGGAACTGTCCTTTCAACTGCGGTCTGTGCGAGAATCACAGGACAAGCACCATCCTGGCGAATATCGATGTTACCAATAGATGCAATCTATCATGCCCAACCTGCTTCGCTGATGCAGGACAAAATGCAGAAGACCTCACGATGGACCAGATCAGGGCCATGATGCAGACACTGAGGGATCAGAGGCCAGTTCCATGCCCGGCGGTCCAGTTATCCGGAGGCGAACCTACAATCAGGGATGACCTGCCCGAGATCATCTCAATGGCGAAAGAAATGGGCTTCGCCCAGATTCAAGTAGCTACCAACGGTGTAAAGCTCGCTGCCAGTCTCGACCTCTGCAAAAGCTTGGTGAAAAGTGGACTCAGCACCGTCTACATGCAGTTCGACGGCGTTACTCCAGAACCGTACAAAACGATGCGAGGAAGCGACTTACTGCAAATCAAGCTTCGAGCCATAAAGAACCTCAGAGAAGCCGGGCAGATGAGCCTAGTCCTTGTTCCAACCCTGGCGAAGGGGGTTAACGATGGTCAGGTAGGCGACATAATCAGGTTAGCCTCCACGAACCTCGATGTAGTGAAGGGCGTTAACTTCCAGCCAGTGTCGTTTGTGGGCAGGATCGATCAGCAGGAGAGGGAAAAGAAGAGGCTCACCATATCCGATCTAATCACCCTGGTAGAAGACCAGACAGATAACGAGATAACTAGAGATGATTTCTATCCAGTTCCTTTCGTTGTTCCCATATCCGGCCTAATTGCCGCTGAGACCGGCACTCCTCAACCGACCATGACCGTCCATCCTTGCTGCGGTGCGGCCACTTACTTATACAGCTTAAATGGCCGCCTTATCCCCATTACGAGGTTTGTTGATGTCGAGGGATTACTGGAGAAGATCAAGGAGGAAGTTAAGAACTTCGATGGATCATGGCTGAGCAGGCTCTGGATGAAGGGCATGATCTTGAAGGAGCTGCCGAAGTTCATAGACGAGTCGAAGACTCCCGATGGCCTAGCCTTTACCAGGTTGTTTCTAAGCATTATCAAGAACGGAACCCGGGAAGCTCTGACCGAGTTTCATAACAACACTCTCTTTATCGGAACTATGTTCTTCCAGGATCTGTACAATATAGATCTGGAGAGGTTGCAGAGATGTGGAGTTCACTACGCCTTGCCGGATGGAAGGATTGTTCCCTTCTGTTCCTACAATACCATTTATAGATCTAAATCATCAAATCTAGAAACTCATATTCAAGACGCTCAGCGGCATATGATAATATCCGCAGAATAAATGAACTAATTTTTGGGTCATTTTGTTACAGAACTGGAGTTAAGTTAAGGTTGAAGTTTATATTACCTGGATTATAAATATTAGAGAATAAAGAATGACGACTTCCCCCAGTCGTATTCCCTTCTATCTATTGCTGTTGTGTGGATTCCCCACCTGGTGCTCCCAGATAACCGGAGAAGTACTCGTATTTTATTTGCTTCTCGGGAAGGCCCATCTCGCTTAGCATTGCCACCATCGCATCGACCATCGGCTTAGGACCGCAGGAGTAAAAAACCCGCGCTGAGTAATCTGGTACTTTTTTCTCGATCATCTCCTGACTTATCCGCCCGGCTAGTCCTTTCCATCCATGGCCAGGTCTAGTTATCGTGACTATCACCTCTAAGTTCGGGTTCCTCGCTCGCATTTCATCAAAATCGTCCATGAAGGCTATAGAATCATCCTCGAAGCGGTTGGAGTAGAGAAGGATTATGCTAGTCTCCAGCACCTTATCCGTTGAGTACCGGATCATACTGCGCAAGGGCGTAACGCCTATCCCACCGGACAGCATGCAGATTTTTTTATGATTCTCCTGGAGAGTCAGTTTGCCGTAAGGCCCACGTATTGTCGCCGCATCCCCAACCTCCATTGCCGCAAAGTCATTCGAGAACTCGTGGCCGGTCAGTCTCTTCGTAAATTCAAGAAAATCCTCGGTAGGGCTGCTTGAGAAAGAAAGGGGTTTTGTTTTCTGCTCCTCTTCACCGCCAACTGTCACAAACGCCCATTGGCCCGAAAGATAATCAAATCCCTTTGGCCTTCTAAACCGAACGGACTTAACGTCCTCCGTTCGCTGTATAACACCCGTTACCTCCGTCTCCAATTGAGCAGTTTCTCCTGAAAAATTCATAGAAATTGTATTCTCGTTCGGATCTTATAATTCTTCCCGAAGAGCAACTTAATGGATGCAGAATAGCCAAACAAGCAAAAACTTCTTCAGGCTTGTTAATCATCCACTAATAAGTAATAATATTTATAATTAATTTATCGGACTGTACGATTAGGTGAGCAATTGTTTCATGATTGTGTCTCCATTCTGTTATCGATATATTCTTTCAACGCCACGGCATTGTTGTGTTCTTCATCTTTAGCGCCGAAAAGCAGTACGACATCATCTTCTTTTGCTCTTGCAATGATCTGATCTGTCAGCTCTTTCTTCTGGTCGAGTTCTTGAAAGAACTTATCCTTGAACTCAATCCAATTATCGGGGTCGTGTCCAAACCATTTTCTTAGCTCATTACTTGGCCCAATCTCCTTCAACCACATATCTAACTTTACTTTGTCTTTTGCTAGACCCCTCGGCCACAATCGATCTACCAGTATCCTGAATCCATCGCTTTCAGGGGCGTTATAAATTCTCTCGACCTTTATCATTTCAAGCACCTTCGAAAAAGACCTTATACTTTAGATGCCCATTATAGTATAAGAAAACCCGCAGAGTTGTTTATATGAATAAAATTAACGAGATTTTAAATGATGAGGACTTCGAGCTAAGGCGGCTTCTGTGCGAGATTAGGGCAAAAAATGGCCTTCCTCCTGAGAATGATATTGACCACATATGGGCTAGAATCGTTTCCAACAGGTGAGACAAATTCTTTGGCCTTCCGGCCTAACGTATACTATCACTATTAGGTCCAACAGACTAGCAAGATTGGCCTTTAGATAATAATCTTCGTTCTAGGTGTCTAATGGCCGATGCAAAAGCAAGAGACCTACTCCAATTGCTCCGACAATTGGGACCTGGCAACAATCTCTGTAGGAGCAGAGGAAGTGAATCCTCTATACAGCAAAGAGACCAATGACGCCATTCTGATTCAGGGGTCAAAGTTATGAAAGAATCGATAAGAGAATTATTACAAATTTTGCTGTTGCGGGATAGTAAATATACAATACGACATTAAGAGAACGTTTAGGATCTGCGTCGAAATAGAAGATTTCTCGTTTCATACAGGGAAAAATAATTAATAATGGAGTGCAAGAATTGAATCCCTCAAAGCAGGCGATCCGGTTAAACCAGGGAGAAGTGGTTTCGGTTCGAGGCAGCGTGATAGACGCTCGATTCACTGAATCATTGCCACAGATTTACAACCTGCTGAAAGCCGGCGAGACCATGATCGAAGTTCTGGTCCATCTCAGCCCTGAAACGGTACGCGGCATTGCGCTGACGCCCGCGCAAGGTCTGGCACGAGGCTCTTTGATAATCGATACAGGTCGACCAATAATGGTGCCAGTGGGCGAGAAGCTTTTGGGTAGGGCATTCAACGTGTTCGGCTCGCCCATAGATCATATGGAGCAGGTTGAGGCGAAGGAATTTCGCTCCATACACCGTGAATCCGTTCCTCTATCCGAGCAAACCACCAACTCAGAGGTCTTCGAGACAGGAATAAAGGCCATAGACGTTCTCGCACCGCTGCAGCGAGGTGGAAAAGCTGGCCTTTTAGGCGGCGCGGGAGTAGGAAAAACAGTCCTGATCATGGAGCTGATTCAGAACATGGCCAGCAGATATGAAGGAATCAGCATCTTCTGCGGGATTGGAGAGCGCTGCCGGGAAGGAGAGGAGCTTTACCGCGAGATAAAAGATGTTGGCGTTCTGGACAAAGCCGTCATGGTGTTTGGTCAGATGAATGAGCAGCCAGGTGCCAGATTCCGAGTAGGCCATACAGCTCTTACTATTGCCGAATACTTTCGGGACGACGCAAAACAGGATGTTCTGCTGCTGATCGACAACATCTTCCGTTTTGTTCAGGCCGGTTCGGAGGTCTCTGGGCTCATGGGGCAGCTGCCGTCTAGAGTGGGATATCAGCCGACGCTGGCAACTGAGCTTGCGGAGCTGGAAGAACGGATATGCAGCACCAGAGATGGAGCCATCACTTCAGTTCAGGCCGTGTACGTTCCGGCCGATGATTTTACCGATCCGGCGGTGGTTCACACCTTTGGTCATCTGTCTGCCACCATCGTCCTATCTCGAAAGATGTCCAGCCAGGGGTTATACCCTTCAATCGACCCGCTGCAATCCCGCTCCAAGATGCTGAGCCCATACGTTGTCGGAGAGAAGCATTACCGAATAGCCCAGAGGATCCGAAAGACCCTGGCAGAGTACGAGGAACTCAAAGACATCATAGCCATGCTGGGGCTCGAGGAGCTATCACAGGAGGATAAGAAAATCGTGAACCGGGCGCGCAGATTGGAGAGGTTCATGACTCAGCCGTTCTCCACAACGGAACACTTTACAGGTCTTGCGGGCAAGAGAGTATCGCTGGAGGATGCGCTGGATGGATGCGAGCGCATACTTAACGATGAGTTCCAAGATTACCCCGAGAAATCGCTCTACATGATCGGCAGCATTGATGAGGCAAAAAAATGAGGCTGAGAGTCTTTCTCCCCATGAAGATCCTGATAGATCAGGAGGTTACAAAAGTAGTGGCCGAGACCGAGAATGGCTCCTTCGGCATACTTCCCAAGCACATAGATTTTGTGGCGGCACTGGCTCCAGGGGTCTTTTCTTTCGAGTCTGGCGGAGAAGAGGAGTTCATGGCGATCGACGAAGGAGTTCTTGTCAAATGCGCAACTGAGGTCATGGTCTCCACGAGAAAAGCAGTTCGCAGCAGGAATCTGGGGGAGCTAAAGCGAACTGTGGAAAAGGAGTTCGGGACATTGAACGAAAGTGAGAGGAAAACCCGTTCAATCCTTGCCAAACTGGAGGCTGATTTTACCAAGAGATTCTTGAAGATGAGGGAGCAGGACTGATGGTCGAAGCCGAGTACGAAAAAGACGGCGAATTTACCGAAAAGATAGGCTCCAGAGAAGAGCGTAAAATGAAGGCCAGACGTAATAGAGCCAAAGGCGTTTGGTTTGGACTGGGAATGATGGGCATGATTGGTTGGTCGGTGGTCATTCCCACTCTGATCGGCGTTGCAATCGGAGTCTGGCTTGACATAAGGTATCCAGGGCACATCTCTTGGACGCTTACATTTTTATCCATCGGACTGGCTGTCGGTTGTGCCAATGCCTGGTACTGGGTTAAAAAAGAGCAAAAAAATATCGAGAGGTATCAAAGGGATGAATGAAATTCTCGTCTTGGCCCTCGCCATGATATCGGGCATTGTCCTGGGCGTCTTCTACTTCGGCGGACTCTGGCTGACACTGCTGCATCTCTCTCGCTCTCGACAACCTGCACTTTTGACCGTGAGCAGTTTTCTGGGACGGTCTGCGGTGTGCATTTTCTGCTTTTATCTCGTTGCCAGCAACGGTTGGGTGGGGCTTGTCTCCAGCCTGGCTGGCTTCACATTGACGAAGCTGGCGCTGACTCACCGCCTGGGCCATTATATCTATAAGGAGTCGGATTGAAATGGTGGAGTTAAGCCCCGATGAAATCGTCTTCTGGAAATGGGGATTTGTTTCCATCAATGAAACTATAGTTTTTACCTGGGCCGTAATGGCATTGCTGGTTTTTTTGGCCTGGTTTACAACGCGTCGTCTGTCGGTCGAACCGCCAATCTCTCACTGGCAGAACCTGTTTGAAACATTAATCGGCTATATGGATAGCCAAATACGAGGAATTGCCCAGATGAGTCCTGATCGCTATCTTCCCTTTTCGGGCACTCTATTTCTCTTCATTTCTGTTGCAAATTTGCTCGATATCGTACCTGGTTACCGTACGCCGACCAGTTCTCTTTCCACTACGGCAGCGCTGGCGATATGCGTCTTCTTCGCAGTTCCCATCTATGGAATTGCCCAGTCAGGCGTTGCCGGTTATCTCAAGCATTATGCAGAACCATCGATCCTCATGCTGCCTTTCCACATCATCGGAGAGTTTTCGCGCACAATAGCCCTGGCTGTCAGGCTGTTCGGGAATATGATGAGCGAGTCCATGTTGATCGCCATCTTGCTCACCATTGCGCCCTTGTTTCTGCCCGTGCTGCTGGAGTTGCTCGGGCTGCTGATCGGCCAGGTACAGGCCTACATATTTGCGGTTCTGGCTACCGTTTACATTGTTTCGGCCAGTTCGAATGATAGAAAAATGGTTAAAGATTCTAAAGGAGGTACTTGATGTGGCTGTAGATATGGCAAGCGTGGACACCATCGGCATGGTCTCCATAATCATGGCCGGGATAACCATGGCTATAGGATCGATTGGTCCGGCGATAGGTGAAGGCTGGGCGCTGTCCAGAGCTTTGAGTGCTATTGCTCAGCAGCCCGATGAGGCCAACAACATAACCCGAACTCTGTTCGTTGGCCTGGCAATGGTAGAGTCCATAGCTATCTACTGCTTTGTGATATCCATAATCCTGATCTTCGCCAATCCCTTCTGGAGCTACGTGGCAAAATAGGAGGATTGCGTGCAGATCGACTATTTCACCATAATTGCCCAAATCATCAACTTTCTTATCCTAGTCTTCCTGTTGAGACACTTCCTCTACAGGCCTGTCATCACGGCGATGGACGAACGAGAGCAAAAAATGGTATCTAAATTGAAAGATGTGGAGCAAAAACGAAAAGAGGCTGAGCAGGAGGCCGAATCTTTTCGCCGGATGAAACAGGAATTGCAGGACAAGCGCCAGGAGATGCTCGCAAAGGTCGCCGAGGAGGTCCGAGCCTTGAAGACCGATTTAACCGAAAAAGCGCGTTCGGAAGTTGAAGCAAGCACTGCCGATTGGTACGCTTCCATTGAGCGACAGAAAGAGTCAATCCTCACAGACCTGAGATTGCGCACTGGAGAAGAGGTTTATGCTATCACTCGCCGGGCCCTTCAGGATCTGGCCGATGAAAAACTGGAGGCCCAGATAATCGACACCTTCATCCGGCGTCTGCGGGAAATGAGAGAGACTGGAAAAGAGGAAATCAAAGAGTTTTTTAAAACCCCTGGGCCTATCACCGTCAGAAGCACCTTTGAAATTCCCGATGAGGCTCGACAGACTATCCTGGAAACAATGCGAAATCTGGCAGGCAAAGACCTCAAAATCAAGTTCGAACCTTCTCCGGAGTTGATAGCCGGCATTGAGATGAGTACGTCAGATACAAGAATTGGCTGGAGCATCGCCAGCTATCTGGATACTTTGAGAGCGGATCTGTCCCTAGCGTCTTTGCAAAGAGCCTCCGAGAAGCTCCTGCCTTCTGAGGAAAAAAGGAATGGATAAAGAGAATAAAGAACTCCAGGAAGCTTTCATTGATGCTTTTTCCGTAGTTAGTCGTACCCTTGAAAGTCATCAACCCGAAATGCGTTTTGAGGAGATCGGCACAATAACCTTCGTGGGAAACGACATCGTACGTATCAAAGGCCAGGCTCATGTGAAGTCTGAGGAGCTGGTCAGGTTCTCTGGCGACAAGATGGGGATAGCCTTCAACCTGGACCCTGAAGAAGTTTCCGTCATCTTGCTCGATAAAAGCGAAGAGCTCAAAGCCGGGCAGGAGGTTCGTCGAACCGAGAGGGTTATGGACGTTCCCGTGGGAGAAGAGCTGCTGGGAAGAGTTGTGGGCCCGACCGGGAGGCCGCTGGACGAAGGCGGACCAGTCAAAACCAGAGAGCAGCGACCAATAGAACGTGTTGCTCCGGCTATTATGGACCGCGCTCCTGTGAATGTTCCGCTTCAGACGGGAATTCTTGCAGTTGATGCAATGATTCCTGTTGGTCGCGGCCAGCGGGAATTGATCCTAGGAGATCGCCAAGCAGGCAAGACTGCCATAGCCATTGACACAATAATAAATCAAAGAGATAAAGGAATCATAAGCGTCTATTGTGCCATTGGACAGCAGCGGTCAGCAGTAGCCAGAGTGATCGCGGATTTGCACAAGTACGATGCCATGAAGAACTGCATTGTAGTAGTGGCCACAGGCGAAGACACGCCTGGTTTGAACTTCATTGCTCCTTACGCAGCCACAACTATGGCAGAGTATTTCATGGAAATGGGTCGAGATGTCCTGATCGTTTACGACGATCTGACCCGCCATGCACGTACGTACCGCGAGATATCCCTGCTGATGCGGCGGCCACCTGGAAGAGAAGCCTTTCCGGGGGACATATTTTATATTCACTCACGTCTCCTTGAGAGATCCACTCATCTAATAAAAGGCGGTTCCCTAACAGCTTTGCCCATAATTGAAACAGAAGCTCAGGACATATCCGCTTATATACCAACCAACCTCATTTCCATAACCGATGGCCAGATCTATATTTCTCCAGATCTTTATGAGGAGGGAGTCTTGCCCGCCATCGACGTGGGCAAGTCGGTCTCGCGAGTAGGAGGAAAGAGCCAACTTCCTGCATACCGGGATGTTGTGGGTGATCTGCGCCTTTCTTATTCTCAATTCGAGGAGCTAGAGGATTTTGCAAGATTCGGCACCAAGATGGATGAGGATACACGAAAGACACTGGAGCACGGACGGCGAATCCGCGAGGTGCTGAAACAGCAGCAGTATGAGCCGGTACCCGCCCCAGAGCAGATCGCTGTTCTCCTGGCGGCAACCGCGGGCGTCCTTGATGATATCCCTCTGGACGAAATTGCATCTGCAAAAAAAAGGATCGGAAAGGCGCTTCGAGAGCAAATGACTGAATTGTACCAGCGGATTTCATCGGCCGAAAAGCTCAGGCCCAAGGATCGTGAGATGCTTCTGGATATGTCCAAAAATGTTCTGGGCAAAAAGTAGACAAAATGGAGTGAGGAAGAGATGGAAGAGCTGGAGCGGCTGAAGAGGAAGATAAAGAATGCAAGAGACTTGCAGTCAGTCGTCAAAATAATGAAGACAATTTCGGCTTCGAACATCCGCGAATACGAGCTGACAGTGAAATCGCTCGGCGAATACAATAAAACCATCGAGATGGGATTTCAAATTGTTATGCGAAATAAGCCGAGGGAACTCTTAGGCGTCAGGCCTGTTGGGAAAAAAAAGAGCCTGGGAGCTGTGATCTTTGGCTCCGATCAGGGATTGTGCGGTAGTTTTAATGAGCAAATTGCCAGTTATGCCGTCAAGAAAATGAACGAGATCGAGAGCCAGGAAAGAATAGCCCTGGCCATAGGAGAGCGCGTCGTCTCCCGTCTCGAAGAAGCAGGACAGCCAACCGAGGCGCATTCTTTCTATGGAGACCATCTCGGCATTACTCAGGTAATGCTGGATGTGCTGGTCAAGATAGAGGAGTGGCGAATTGAAAGGAAGATCGATCAGATAGTGCTCTTTTACAATCGGTCCGTTTCTGGCGCGGCTTTTGATCCTCACATGGTACAGCTTTTTCCACTCGATCTTGAATGGCTCAATAGTCTGGTGGAGAAAAAATGGCCGTGTCGCACTCTGCCTACCTTCTCAATGGACATAGATCAACTTTTTTCTTCCCTGGTGCGGCAGTATCTCTTTTTCACTCTCTACCGCGCGTTCGTCGAATCCCTCGCCAGCGAGAATGCCAGCCGGCTCTTGTCTATGCAGGCGGCTGAAAAGAATATCGAAGAGCACCTTAATGATCTCAACGCCCAATTCCACAGGCAGCGTCAGGCCGCTATCACTTCGGAATTGCTGGATGTTGTGACAGGATTTGAGGCGTTAACTGGTAGATGGTAAATTGATATTTAATGCATTTATCGCTAGCCTAAGCAATATGTATCAAGCCAATTTATTCAAAGTGCATAGCGATTCCAAATCAATTTTGTTTCCGGTCGAGCTCAAACTGCGATGGCCAATAGGCTACATTGGCAACCTCAGCTCTCTCTTTTTTTGCAAGCAACGATCCTTTGTTTCTGCCCTAAAATCGGTTACGAGGCCATACCACATCTATATATATGTACTATGTCAACAATAAATAGGCAAGAGTCGTGCGTCCACTTCTTCTTCCTACATCAATTGACTTTTGCCTCCTTCCTTTCCTTTTCAATGTGAATCTGCTTCGTTACACAAAGGGAGAAATTTGACCAGAGAGCAATAATGCAGATGAAAGATGACTTAAAAATACAGTGAACAGGAAGCTTTGGCGACCAACCAATGGTTGTACCACGTCCTTAAATGTGTTTGAAGCCAAACATGTTATGGGCGAAAGTCGCGAATCACCTATAAACCAATTAGTTCCCAATTGCACCCAAGGACATTGACTTTTGCCCGCTCATTCTCCGATCAGATGGAAGTTTTTCAAAGTCCTGTTATCCACCAACAAAGATCTTATGTTGCAACCGTCATCCAGGATCACTGAACTATAAACTGACCTGTCATAATCGTGGGGTGGACATCACATCGGAAGAAATAGGTTCCCGCTTTAGTTGGCGCAGTAAATGTATAGTTTACCTTGGCAGGTCCCGTCATGGGCTTC
Source organism: Methanotrichaceae archaeon (assembly GCA_963754945.1). Taxonomy (GTDB): domain Archaea; phylum Halobacteriota; class Methanosarcinia; order Methanotrichales; family Methanotrichaceae; genus Fen-7. The sequence goes on along the minus strand of CAVWIG010000024.1, from coordinate 105,775 downwards.
CCCTGGTAGATAGCTGTTCTGGCAGAGGAATCAGTATAGACAGCAAAGTTATGAGGTATGAACTGATCCTGGTTATCAAAGTTGATGGTGACATTGGCTCCAGCAGGAACCTTGATTTCGGTTGGGCTGAAAGACATATTCTTAACGACAAGACTGATTGTCACGCTCTTTACACTCATCGCTTTTAAGGTCGGAGCCGCTACTGTGACGTTAACTGTATTATACACCAACGGAAGCACGGGAGTATGGTCGTTGTTCGCAAGCTGGATCGAGAAGTTATGTTTGCCGGGCTTAATGTTCGGCCATGTCCAGGTAGTATTGGCGACTGGTGCGAAGGTGCCTATCGCTGTAACTGCAGGCTTGCCGGGGGTCTTTGGAACTGCAACATCAATGTAGTAATGTAGGTGGCCCTCGCCCGCGGCATTAGCTTGGCCGAGCTTATTAACCAGATTAAAGTTCGTGACATTTGCCATAACGGTGATGTTTCCTGCTGGGATCTGAGCGCCCTCTTTCGGCTCTATGATCTTGACCTGAGGTGTTCCAGTTGTGTTCATTTGCGCCGTGCATGCTGGCAGAGCTAATGCTACCAACACAGCCAGAAATAACATTATCCCGCTTAATTTTTTGCTTTCAACAATCATTTCAACAACCCCTTTACAAAGTAAGTTCAATGAAAAAGGTTTGTTTCCTGTTATTCACAGGAAACGGTATGCAATCGGGCAGTTTACGACTATGCCCACCGAACCAAAAGGTCCTCCCGCAGGCCCAGTGATCCATCCTTTCTGGGCCATTCCCAGGATCTGGAACTCCTCAATCATCCTGGACCTGTAGCCTTTATTAATAGACTCATTTGTCCACATGCCCAGGTTCATATCCCATAACGGGCTGTAATCAGTTGCCACTGATGGAATGCCTCCTAAGACGTTAAGAGGTGACTCACCGTCCATTATCGCACTATTCAGTCCTTGGCGTTGGGGGTTTTCCTTTCCTGTGGGACCATTGATGAAGACGAAGATCCTCTCGATCGGACTGAAGGCGCTGTCGTCACGTCCTATGGGTATATCTCTGAGCGCCGGGGTATAGGTTGCGCCTTCCAGGGTGGCGGCCAATGGGTCGCTGGCTTCAGTGCTCAGGTAGAGCACGGGCTTTGCAAAGCTGAACCCCTGAGTGAGCTTCATTGTGACCGTCATGTTCTTGGGATCGATAGCTACAACCTTGTCTTCCACTATGCTATAGTCAGGCTTGCCGTTCGGGAACATGAGCTGTTTGGCATCAACGTTAAAAGCTATCATCGGAGCGTTGTAGATATGCCCGCCTGCGTTGACTATCTTAACCAGGGGGCTGTAGTCAGCATCACCAACTGACCCAGGAGTGGCGTTCTTTGGTGGGAATGCGTTAGGCGCAGCTCCAGGCACCAAGTTGTGCACTGGCTTGAAGTCCACTGTTCCGCTATCGAAAGTTAAGGTGGCATTTTTCTCCAGGGTTGCAGTTCTGACCGCTTTGCCCACTGCCGCATACGTCAGCTTCGCGGCATAGTTCAAGCCGAGTGCATCTGCATTTCCTTTATCGTCCGTGTCTGTCAGGATGTACCATACCTTTTTGCCATCCTTCATCTGTCCCTGGTACAGCGGCATCGTGATAGTACCAGCATTCAGATCGATCATGCCGGACTTCAACAGTTGATAAGGACCAACGAGTTCACGTTGAACTGTTGAAGGAGCAGGACCAAAGTAAGTTAAAGGTACATCTGCACCAATCGATGGCGGTGCGGGCGCCACGCTATCCGATTCAACCGCTACTCCTTGCATTTTCTGTGCAAATGATGCCATAGAGAGAAGCATCATGGCTGCAAGGATTATTGCCAAATAGACTGTTGTCTTCATACACTTTCACCTCATCAATCATTCAGAGGCTCCCCTAAATTGCAAATATCGTCTATGAATATCGGGGCTCTTGGCCTCTTTAGATAATAGTATTAGCAATGCTTACTACTTAAAATTTTTGAATACATTGGCTTAGTTGATCATTAACAGATGTATTCTTGCTTCTCGGAACTTAGCTAATCCAGTCGTGCAAAAAAATCTCACCCCTGCACAATATTGCAGATATGGGACCTCTCGATCGGCTATATTCACTTCCGTGCCTCAGCTACTATATCACAACCAATAACAACATCAAAGCCAAACCGAGTTTCATCTGGCTCCCGCCTGATTTACCCGATAGGTTTAAAGTCTCTCCTGTGTGACCCCAATAATTTCCCACTATGTAAAAAATGTGAAATGCACATCTTTTTTCTTCGCACTCTACGAGTCACTCCCGAAGCCAGGCCCAGGCCTTGTCGATATTGTCAGTGTGGAAGAATTTTACGTTACGAGCATAGAAGGGTCTGGCCAGGTGTGATATCCACTTCTCCCATGTCCTATTGCCGACTATTGCCAGTTTTTGGATCTTTTTATGAAACTCATATCCAAATTCCAGATCCTGTAACCAGGTTTCCAATTTTTCCCATTCGAAATCGGTCAGATCAATCAACATACATATGTTTCCTTCCTTTTCTACCAAATCTCTGACTTCAGGCTCTAACTTCAGGTAGTCGGAAGCCGTTATGACTCCAACTGCTTTATAGCCAACGACATTTCCCGAGCTTTCAGCTAATTTTTCGATCATTGGTATTCCTCTGACTCTGAACATTTTATGGGATTCTAAACTACTTATTGCTATCGCAAGGTCAGTTCACTAATTCGATTAACTAACCAGCTTTGATTTGAGCACCGAAAGTTCAATATCACTTGGAAATAAATCTATATGTTGATCGAGGTGTATGACATAAATTCTATCATCGGTGCCGATGAAGCTCGGGAGGCATCTGTAGCTGATTTGATGAATAGACTCTCATCGAGCGAGAGCGGTCTCTCTACTTCAGAGGCAAAAGCTAGATTCCGGCAATACGGCCCAAATGAAATTTTAGAGAAGAAAATCAATCCATTAATCAAATTCCTGGGCTATTTCTGGGGAACCATTCCCTGGATGATTGAGGCTGCAGCAATTCTTTCCGCAATACTAAATCGCTGGGACGACTTTGCCATCATCTTCTTGCTTCTTCTCATGAACTGCGTGGTTGGCTTCTGGCAGGAGCATAAAGCCGACAATGCCATTGAACTTTTGAAGAAAAGGCTTGCACCTATGGCCAGGGTCCAGAGAGATGGACAATGGAAAGGCCTCCCCTCCGGAGGACTTGTACCCGGTGATCTTGTTAGAATCCGATTGGGTGAGATCGTTCCAGCAGATATCAAGCTTATTGAGGGCGATTTCCTCCAGGTAGACGAATCCGCCCTGACAGGTGAATCGCTGCCTGTGGAGAAAAGTGTCTCAGAGGTTGCATTCTCCGGATCAATAGTTCGTCAGGGAGAGATGACAGCCCTGGTCTTTGCTACGGGGATGAATACTTACTTCGGCCGCACTGCCAAGCTAGTGGAATTGGCCAAGACCCAGAGCCACTTTCAGAAAGCTGTAGTCAAGATCGGAGACTATCTGATCATTCTTGCCTTGGTCCTGGTGACACTGATTTTCATCGTAGCCACTCTGAGACATGAGGGCTTCCTGCAGACTTTACAATTCGCCCTAGTTCTAGTAGTAGCCGCCATACCGGCCGCCCTTCCTGCTGTCCTGTCCGTGACAATGGCAGTGGGCGCGATTGAACTGGCCAAGAAGGAGGCTATAGTGAGCAGGCTGGCAGCCATCGAGGAGATGGCAGGCGTTGATGTTCTCTGCTCAGATAAGACCGGCACCATAACTCAGAATGCCATTACGGTGGCAGAGGTAGTGCCTTTCGAGGGATTCACCGAGAAGGATGTGTTGCTGTTTGGCGCTCTGGCATCCCGAGAGGAGAACGGCGACCTCATAGATATCGCCATCATAAAGAAGTGCAAAGAAGAGCAGGTTGAACCTGGCAGATGCAAATTGGGCAAGTTCAAACCCTTCGATCCCGTTTCCAAAAGAACTGAAGCTGAAATAGAGGGTCCTCAAGGCAGTTTCAAGACAGCCAAAGGTGCACCTCAGGCCATACTCTCATTAACAGCAAATAGCATCGTGGGCTCCTCAGTTGACCGAGACGTAGAAAATTTCGCTTCGAAGGGCTACAGGGCTCTTGGCGTTGCCAGCACTGACTCCAAAGGAGCCTGGCGCTATGTGGGACTTATTGCTCTGCAAGATCCGCCCAGAGAAGACTCCGCTGAGACGATCAAGACTGCTCAATCACTGGGCGTCCGCATAAAAATGGTAACCGGCGACCACGTAGCCATAGCCAAAGAGATCGCTCGAATGGTGGGTCTAGGAACCAATATCGGTCCCGCATCCGACTTCATCGACAAACCAGACAAAGAGGCCACGGATATCATCGAAAAGGCAGACGGTTTTGCCCAAGTATTTCCGGAGCACAAATTCAAGATAGTAGAGCTGCTTCAGGCCAGAGGACACATTGTCGGCATGACGGGTGACGGTGTAAACGATGCCCCTGCCTTGAAGAAAGCAGACGCCGGAATTGCAGTCTCAGGAGCAACAGACGCCGCCAAGTCTGCTGCAGCAATTGTTCTAACTAGACCTGGGCTTTCCGTCATCATAGACACCATCAAGGAGAGCCGCAAGATATTCCGGCGAATGAACAGCTACGCCATTTATCGGATAGCTGAGACCATAAGAGTACTTCTCTTCATCACTCTGTCCATAATCATATTCAACTTTTATCCAGTGACTGCCATAATGATAGTATTGCTGGCTTTGCTTAACGATTTTGCAATCATGTCCATAGCCTACGATCGAGCAGAGTATGCGTTCAAGCCTAGTCGCTGGGATATGAGGACCGTGCTAGGCATGGCGACATTTCTGGGCATTGTTGGCACCGTAGCATCTTTTACGTTATTTTTCATAGGAGTGGACATCCTTCACCTCACCAGGGATGTTCTGCAATCAATGATGTACCTCAAGCTCTCTGTCGCCGGGCATTTTCTTATATTTATAACCAGGACGAAAGGCCATTTCTGGTCCAGCAGGCCGAGCAATATACTTCTTGCTGCGGTCCTTGGCACTCAGACAGTGGCGACTATTATCGCAGTCTACGGCTTGCTCATACCCCCGATAGGCTGGAGGCTTGCATTATTTGTGTGGGTTTACGCAATGATATCCTTCATTTTGACGGATCTCGCCAAGGTCTTCTTATTCAAGCGGTTTGAGCGAGAGGTGGAGATACTGGAGAGGGAAGCGGAGGTTATCGGAAAAGAGGTTGGTGGAATTTAGCTAGCACACCCTTGTTCAGCATGTAGGGGCAGCAGCCAGTTTTCAGCTAGCATTTGTTGTGCATTGGATCCTGGTCACATCATCCAAAGCTAACAATCCAAGGAGCTGATCGGGATCGTTTCTCTCTACAACCGGAAGCTGGCTGATGTGATTTATGATCATCTTATTCATCGCGTCAAATAAAGATTCATCCGGGTATGTTACTACAAGCTTGGAGCTCATTATCTCCTTCACCGATGCTCGAGGACGATCCTGGTAAATACTTCTTACCGCGTCCAGTTTGGCCACAATCCCCACGAGCCTGCCCTCATCGACAACCGGCACGGCGTGAACCTCGTACTCTTTTAAAAGATTAGCCACTTCATCTATCGTCGATTGGGAGCTGATGATAGGCACCCGTTTTGTCATAGCCTCTTTCACTTTAAGCGCCTTGAGAAGCATAGCAGAGTACTCATGCCTATGGGCAGGCGACTCTGCCCGAACATTCACCTGCTTCTCATAGAGGTAATTGTCTCCGGTGACGAAATAGGCTATGGAACAGGCCAGCATACTGGGGATCAAGAGGGTGTAATCCATGGTCATCTCGCTCACCATGAGGATCACCGCCAGAGGGACTTTGGCGATGCCCCCGAAGAGAGCCATCATTCCCACGACGACGAAGGCCGAGGGGTAGCTGGGAGTGATAGCTGGGTAACCGTGAAGGAGATTCCACAAGACACCGCCGGTCATTCCGCCTATAACCAAACCTGGAGCAAAAACGCCGCCGCTGCCCCCTGACCCTATGGTCAGCCCGGTGGTCAGGATCTTAAAGATCGCCACTGCCAGCATGACTGTAACAGGCAATGCGATGTAGTCTCCGTTGATGGCAAACTGTAACCATCCGTAGCTGGTGCCCAGGACCTGCGGCAGGAAGACGCCTATTAATCCGACCATTAGCCCTCCAATAGCAGGCTTTATCCAGTTGGGAATTCCGGCGCTCTTGAAAAAGTCTCTAAGGTAGTAGAAGCTGCGCCCGTACAATATGCCGACCAGCCCGCAGACCACGCCGAGGATAGCGTAGGAGATAAGCTCAGAAGGTCTGCTGAACGGCGGGACAATGCCGCTGCCGAAGACCGGCGCCCATCCGCTCCAGGAAGCGAAGATGCTGTAACCCACAACGGATGCGATAAAGGATGGCAGGAGAGCTTCATACTCGAAATCGCGGCGGTAGAGAATCTCCATGCTAAGGATCGCACCACCCAGGGGTGCCTTGAAGATGGAGCCTATCCCGGCGCCGATCCCGGCAGCGACGGCAATGCGTCTGTCTGACTCAGACAGATGGAACAGGTCCGCCAGGGCCGAGGCTGTCCCTGCGGCGATTTGGGCGGTGGGTCCTTCTCTACCGGCACTGCCACCGGAGCCTATGGTGATGGCGGATGCTACGGCTTTAACCAAGGGAACACGGCGGCGAATGACACCTCCTTTATTGTGAAATGCATTTATGACAGCGTCTGTCCCATGCCCTTCAGCCTCCGGTGCAAAACGAAAGACTATGATCCCGCTCAGCAGTCCTCCTGCAGCCGTGAGAAAGGGAAGAACCCAGGGCCTGGCCACACCGGTAAATACGGTAGCCCCCTCTCCGGTGGACGCGGGCGGAACGTATCCTGCTCCAAGCCCAAGCAGGAGATGAGTAGCGGTCGTCAAAGACCAGTAGAAGATAATGGAGCCCAGACCTGCGGCAATTCCTATCAGTATGCTTAAGGTAACCCATTTTCGGGTGTAGCTAGCACTCGCGAGGTCACAGAGGTCCTTGACTTTGGATATCATAATTATATCTCGTCGTCCTGCCGATAGCTCCTAAACGCAGAGAGATATATAAAGTTTGATTGAATTATACCAATCTCGCTTAATTGTCGTACATTTCTTCGAGGATCTGACGAATTGACGTCCACTTGATTGGATCCGATATCTTCAATAACCTGTCGTCAGATTTCGTTATTTCTTGTGAGCTTCTTGAAAAACCCAGGCTGTAAGAGAATTCATAGTATTGATAGTACTATTATTAGCATGTAATGATTTCGAAATTGGCCATAGTGGGTTTAAAGAAACATCTAGTGTTATAAAAAAGTAAATAAAAAATAAATTAAGCCGCGGGCGGCTCAGGATGCTTCAGCAGCACGAAGGCGATGATGATGCCGAGTATGGACATGACCGCTACAATTGGGAACGCTCCGAAGTAGCTGCCGGTGATATCCACGATCCTTGAGGACATCACGTTTCCAATTATGGCACCCAGGCCATAGGCCGTGAAGATGAACCCATAGTTACAGGCATAGTCTTTCATCCCGAAGTATGCCCCTGTACAGGAGGGAGCAATAGCCAGCCACCCGCCCAGGCATCCCCAGAGCAGTATGAAGGCTATGGTGTATATCGTGACTGACGGCGATCCAATGTATCCGCCCATCATTATGGAGGCTATGAAGATCAGCACGAACGACACTATGGCTGTATTCCTGGCACCTAACTTATCCACCAGAGACCCAAAGATCGGCCTTCCAAAACCATTGGCAATGGCAAATGGGATGACAAGGCTAGTTGTCAGGGCAGTAGCTGCAGCACCCGTAATGCCTGCATTCTTTGCTACCTCTATCCCAACAGGTCCGGCAATTCCAATTGCCATGAGTCCTGCCGTAGCTCCTATGACGTAGCATAGCCATAGACCCCAACAGCTTGGGGATTTAAGCATTTGAGCCCTGATGAAGTCACACGAAACAGCAGCTCCGGGCTTCGGTGCTGGAGGCATCCAGCCAGCAGGCTTCCATCCAGCGGGCGGAAACTTCAGTAGCTGGGCTAGCGCTACGATTATAATCAGAAAGGCTATTCCAAAGATCTTCATTGCGGTTAATATTCCGTAGCTGGTTCTCAAGTACAAGGATATGGGTCCAATCAAAGCCGAGGAGAAACCAAATCCTAACACTGTGAGCCCGACAGCTAGGCCGCGCCGGTCAGGGAACCATCTTCCAGAGACGGTGATGGGACAGTTATAGGCCACGCCTACCCCAATGCCACCTATTACGCCATAGAGTACGTCGAGCATCAGGGGGGATGATGCAAACGATGCCAGGAACCATCCCAGGCCGACAAGAACTCCTCCAACGGTACATACTTTCTTTGGCCCATGCTTCTCTATGTACTTGCCCATCAGGGGCATGGTAATGGCAAAGAACGCCAGAAACACTATGAACGGCAGCTGCATATCAAGAGCAGAAACCGTCAATCCTAGACCGCCTTTAGATACCGGATCAGTATAATACGCCTTTAAAGCCACAGAGAACAAGCTGTACGCATAGATAGCGCCCAGACAGAGCATCATTATCAGGCCATCGATGACAAGAATCCATCTACTTCCTGATTCCTTCATTTCTTCAGCCATAAGTTTAACCCTTCCTCAAAGCAATATTACTTTGTTCCTATTCAATACGCGTAATTAATATAAATCTCAATACTATCTATAAGTGTATATAGGTCCAAACTCCTCAAATCCCTCCTTGTTCCCTTACATTACCCCTTATGATAATTTGGTAACGTGTCCTAAGTTTTATTCCCTACCTATTTAAGATTAGCGGCGAAATATACCAATTATACATTATAATATTGGTCATATCGCTAGACTGTTTTCTCTATTTCTCCGAATAGTGCACAGGTAGGCATTGATTTTGGATTGTCTCCTATGAGAAAGACGCTCCATGCATCGCCATTGATCGAGATAGAACCAGAAGATGAAAATCATCGTTGATGGTAATCTCTTTTTATCAGAATGTCAAATCCACAAGAAGGTGATAAATATGCTGAAGAGCAATCCAAAGACTTCCTGGAACAGTGAAGAGCGGATGCCTACGGTCTCGGCTACAGCTTATGTGGACGATGCTGCTACAGTTATTGGAGATGTCCGCATAGGCAGCCAGGTCTATATTGCGCCAGGGGCATCCCTGAGGGCTGACGAAGCTACGCCTATTATCATTGGCGATGAATGCAATATCCAGGACTGTGCCGTGTTCCATGGGCTCAAGGGCAGCTCAATCGAGCTTGGGAAGCGCATCTCTATTGCCCATGGAGCTATCATCCACGGACCTTTGAAGATCGGAGACGAAAGCTTCGTCGGCTTTAATTCGGTAGTTCATGCCTCCGACTTAGGTAAGAAATGCTTCGTTGGCCACGGAGCGATTGTTATTGGGGTCAAGCTGACGGATGGAAAGTTCGTGCCGCACGGTGCTCTTGTGGACACCCAAAACAAGGCCGACGCCCTGGGACCTGTCCCGGATCACCTGTTGGAGTTCAACGAGGAAGTAGTGGATGTGAACAACGAGTTTGCCGATGAGTACAGCATGAAGGGCAGAACGTGTGGCTGTCGGTGAACACGGTTCTTTCATCATTTTTTCCAAGGTTCTTCCGGGTCTTTTTCCGTTTCTTGGCTATTATAAGTTGGGGCATCCAGAGAAGAAATATATACACCCCTGCAAGTAAGGCCAAACCAGTTTAGGTGATGATTGATGGCCAAGATCAAAGCAGGCGTCTTAGGCGCCACCGGCGCGGTAGGACAGCGTTTCATCGAGGGATTACAAAACCATCCGTGGTTCGAGATTACCAGCATAGCCGCTTCTGAGCGGAGTGCAGGCAAGAAGTACAAGGAAGCAGCCAGGTGGCGTCTGGAGAGCGAGCTTCCCGCAGACGTAGCCGAGATGACAGTAGTGAACGTGGACCCGAAAGAGGTCGATGCTGACATTGTATTCTCAGCGCTTCCGGCGGACGAGGCGAAAACTGCCGAGCCCGCCTTCGCAGCCGCTGGCTTTGCCGTGGCAAGCAACACCAGCTCTTATCGAATGGTATCTGATGTGCCGCTTCTCATTCCCGAGTGCAACTACGAGCACCTGGATCTTATAAAAGTGCAGCAGGAGAAGAGAGGCTGGGACGGCTACCTCACAACCAACCCCAATTGCACGACGGTAATGTTCACTCTGGCCCTGAAACCGCTCATGAAGTTCGGAATCCAGACCGTTCACGTTGCATCGATGCAGGCCGTGAGCGGCGCAGGCTACGAGGGCGTTCCCTCCATGGCAATCCTTGGCAATGTGATCCCCTACATCGGAGGCGAGGAGGAGAAGGTGGAGACGGAGCCACAGAAGATCCTCGGCGACTTCGATGGAGAGAAGATAGTGCCCGCCGATTTCAGCGTCAGCGCTAGCTGCCACCGTGTCCCGGTCATGGATGGACACACCGAGGCTGTCTGGGTCACCATGAGGGATAACCCCACTCCAAAGGAGGTACGACAGGCAATGCTCGACTTCGACCCTGGCCTGGGAGACCTGCCTACATCGCCCAAGAAGGCGCTAATAGTCAAGGATGAGGTTGATAGGCCTCAGCCACGCCTTGACCGCAACCGAGGCAACGGCATGTCCGTCTCCGTTGGCAGGATAAGGTCGGGGATAAGGTTCATCGCAATGGGCCACAACACGGTTCGCGGCGCAGCGGGCGCTAGCATACTGAACGCCGAGTTGCTTCACAAGAAAGGCATCCTTTAAATGCTGATAGTAGCCTGGGAGACAACCTCGGCCTGCAACTTGCAGTGCAGCTACTGCCGGGCTAGGGCAACCGCAGAGCCTGATCCGGATGAGCTTAGCACAGAGGAGGCCCTGGCCCTCATAGACGAGGTTGCGCCTCTCAAGCCCTTGCTGATTCTCAGCGGAGGAGAGCCGCTGCTCCGGCCTGATATTTTTCTCCTAGCCCGCTACGCGGTCTCCAAGGGTTTGCGCGTTTCTCTGGCCACAAACGGGACCCTTCTCACACCAGAGATCGTTGACAAGATAGCCTCCTCTGGAGTAAGCAGAATAAGCATCAGCCTAGATGGAGTTACTCCAGAAGAACACGATGCTGCTCGTGGCCAGGGCTGCTACCTGCAGGTCATGAAAGGAATAGAGAACCTTTGTGACAAGGTAGATTTTCAGATCAATTTCACTATTACGAAAAGAAATGCGTGGTGCATACTGCCCATCTTTGATCTGGCGGATAGTCTAGGGGCAAAGGCCCTCCACTTTTTCTTCCTGGTTCCCACTGGGAGTGGCACAGAGGGGGATCTTATTTCCCCCGAAATGCAAGAAGAGCTGCTTCGCCTGATAGACCTCGAGCGATCGAGTAGAGCCATCGAGGTGCAGGTCACCTGTGCCCCCCAGTTTGCAAGGATAGCACGGCCCGGTAGCGGTAGGCGGAGCGGAGGCTGTCTGGCCGGGACGAGTTTCGCGTTCATCTCCAGACGGGGGGAGGTCTATCCGTGCGGCTACCTGTCGATGCTTGCAGGGAACGTCAGAGAGCAGAGTTTTAGGGAGATCTGGGATAACTCGGTTGTTTTTAAAGCGCTAAGGGAGCGGAAGCTCAAAGGCAAGTGCGGAGAGTGCAGCTATCGCACTGCCTGCGGAGGATGCAGGGCAAGGGCTTTTGCCAAGAATGGCGACTACCTGGAATCCGACCCCATGTGCAACTATGAGGCGGCCTGATGGACGATACAGACCTGAAGATCCTGGCCGCGGTACAGGCGGAGTTTCCCCTGGTCAGCAAGCCCTTCCTGGCCTTAGGCGAGAAGCTTGGTCTAGGTGAAGATGAGGTAATAAGCAGGGTGGAGAAGCTGAAGAGAGACGGGCTGGTACGCAGGCTGGGTCCCATCCTGGACATCAGGAAGCTGGGATTGGCAGGCGTCCTGGTGGCTATGAAGGTCTCCGAAGGAGAGGCCCAAGGAGTTGCGAGTATTGTGGACCGGTACGAAGAGGTCTCTCACAACTACCTGCGACCGAACGACTCTGGTTATAACATGTGGTTCACGGTATCCGCTAAGGAGGATAGGATTCAGGAAATCCTGACCGAGATAAGATCAGGGACAGGCCGAAAGCTCCTGGTGTTGCCCACGGTCAGGATATTCAAGATCGGGGTGAAGTTCGATATAGTTTGATATAGAATGTTGATATAGGATGAACTGTTAGATTCTTTGAATAGATGGGTATGATAGCTCTGAGGAGGGTACAAAAATGGCTAAACCGATTCTGATGGACTTTTACGCTGATTGGTGTGGACCCTGCCGGATGCAGGGGCCGATTTTGGAAGAGATAAAGGCCGCCTTCGAGGGAAAAGCTGAGATCAAGAAGATCAACGTGGACAAGGAGAACGATCTGGCTTCGAAGTACGGGATCTTCGTCGTGCCGACGCTGATCCTGGAGAAGGATGGCAAAGAGCTCAACAAGTGGACGGGCGTCACCTCGAAAGAAGAGCTGACTGCGGCCCTGGATGCCGCCCTGAAGTAAGGTGTAACCAGATGGACCTTGGCGCGGAGCCTGTGAGGAGGCTTAACAGCCACTGCAAACCTGCGCCGCATCTGTCCATAAAGTTCGATTCCCATCTCTTCTCCATAGACACCAGCCGGTCGCCCAAGGCCTGCGTTCAGCCCGATGTTTACCTAATAACGCACGCCCACAGTGATCACTACGGCAAGTCGGCAATGCTCTCCGAAAGAGCGGTGGCCTCGGTGGAGACCGCCCGGGCACTGGAGATACGCTACGGCCGCAAATATAATGGTCGGACTTTCTCCGTTGGAGAGAGCATAATGGTGGGAGACGTGGAGGTCAAGACCCACCCGACAGGCCACACCATAGGCTCCGCAGCCTTCTCCTGGCAGACGGAAGTCGGGACCAGGATCCTGGTCACTGGCGATGTCAAGGACTACAGCGCTCTGCCGCGTTGCGATTTTCTTATCTCTGAGGCCAACTACGGAGATCCCTGGGACCCGGCTTGCATCTTCGATGATGATCTGGCCGGCTTCTTTGAGGCCCTGGATTCAGGCGCATCCTTCGGGGCTTACGCCTTCGGAAAGGCCCAGCGTGCAGTTGCACTGATCCGGGGCATGGGGTACAAGGGTGAGATAGGCATGGACTCTGAAAGCCTTGCCTTGACCAGAGAGCTCATGGCAGACTCCGGCCCATTCGTCGATGTCCAGAAGGACTGCACCAACGTGGTTACCCCCTGGAACCTTCACCAGGTCCGGGGCAACAACAAGTACATGCTCACCGGCAGGAGAGATATGTCCTACCAAACTATCATGATCAGTGACCACCTTGATTTCCGTGGGCTGATGAGGATGGTGGAGCACGTCTCTCCGCAGGAGGTGCTGGTCTATCATCCCGGGGGAGAACGGTCGAACCTGCTGGCCCATCATTTACAGCAGTGCGGGATGGAGGCCACGTCGCTGGACCTAATAGAGAGCTTTTTTCGATAGAGGTATTGTAATTTAAAAGTGTATTCCCATTTTAGGATTCTCTTTTGCTCTTTCGAGCAACGTTCTAAAAATCTCCTTACGTCTTTACTAAGTTGGAATAGCTGAGCCCGAACTGTGTTTTAATTCCCATGAAAGTGGTGCCCGCAGATATCACTTTCATTTTTCGGGCGTGAGCCTCTGTCCTGATCTTTAGGCTCATGTGGGTTTATAAATCACAAAGAGATTGATACATTTATAGATAATGCACAATCAGCGGCAGCATCAGCACTCCCATGGCGTGAGTCTTCCGGATTCCAGCTAAGGGTGAAATCATCCCCACTATCGTTGAGATGACGAAGATGAAAAGCCCAAACCATCCTGTGAAGGCTAGAGTCAAGGCCGTCAGGCCCGCCAGCACGCCCATGCAGAGCCGAGGGTAGTTCAGCCGTGATATCACTCTGGCAAAGACCCGTGCCGATCCTATGGCCGCAATATAAGAGGCTGCGCCGACGGCTATTATTATCACCAGCATCTGAACTAGGACGTCCCAGTTCATGGTGATCAGCTCCTTTATGGCTGCAGCGGCGCCGCTCCTGGGCTTGTCCACGGCGTAAAGGGCTACCAGGGAGAACAATGCGTTTGCGGTGTTCACCCCGGAGATGGAGACAAGAAACTCCTCTCCAGTGGATGGAGCACCCAAGCGCGTGGCCATGGCAGCGATGGACGGCGACACCCCGGGAATCCAGGCAATCACCGATCCGCCCAGGCTGCCAAGTAAGACCGATCTGGCCAGAGAGCCAGCGGGGATGTGCAGGCCGGTATCCTTCTGCTCCGGGATGCTCGTCCCTGATGAAAGGCTGATTATCAGAAAGGATGCGCCGAAGAGCCCTGATAGAAGGGGCAGCATGGGCTGTGGCTGCAAGCCAATGGGTGACTGGAACATGCTCTCGTGGTTGAAGGCGAAGCTTCCTAAGAAACCGCTTGTCAGGAAGACCAGGACCGCCATGGCCTTGTACTTCAGATGGACCAGAGACCCCTGGCCCTCAATCACCGGGCCGTTCTCAGTCTTGATCATGAAAAGAGCAATGACCAGCAGCAAGACTCCAACGTACTTCATCAAAAGATCGTTGTAATGAGAGAAGATCCAGGATAGGGGAAAGACCAGGAGCATAGCGGCAATGATGGACCCTGCCGAGCCTATTGCTGATAGCCTGATGGCCTCTATCCCCCGTCCTTCGAGCATGAGGCTGTGGCCTGGCAGGACCGTCAGAATTGTGTCCGAGTCGGGTGCTCCCACGAACACCGCTGGGATGGCGTCGAAGAAGGTCTGGGAGATGGCCGCCGCCAAAATGATAGTTGACACGTGATAAGGAGAAAGGCCGTAGGACATCAAAATGGGTGAAGCCGCCAGCAGCATGGCTGCGAAGTTGTTCACATGCAGGCCAGGGGTAAGCCCACTGATAGCCCCTAGGATCAGTCCCGCAGAGGCACAAAGGATTATTATAACGTCGATCATAGCTGATTGAGAGATGATGATAGCAACTGTCGGACTTAATTTAACCTGTAAGGATTACATGTAAGGATTAATAGCTTACTGAGGCAGGCATTGCAGGATTGGCGCGTTGAATGGGGTGGCCTTTGACCGTCTTGGCGCTGGCCCGTGTCAAAAAGCACAGCAAGGTGCAAATGGTGAAAACTCTTAAATACTGGTGAAGAGTCGGTTAATCATTCCGCACCTGGGGGCAGGAGTCCCGGGGCGCATGAACCCGAAGGTTCGAACGCGCGTGCAGCGCGTGAGTGGGCCCAAAAGAGGCCTTGCGGAGGATTCAAGATGAAAGCGATAGCTAAGACAAATCCGAGGTTGGTCCGCCTCATTGGCGACTTGAAGGCGGCATCCCGTAATAATAATGTTGGCCTCTGGCGCGACGTCGCGAGAAGGCTGGAGAAGCCCAAACGCAACTACGCTGCAGTAAACCTAAGCAAGATCAATAGGCATACCAGTCCTAACGATACTGTTCTCGTTCCCGGAAAGGTGCTGGCCTCAGGCGACCTGGAGCATAGCGTGATTGTGGCCGCCCTGGGATTCAGTGGCCAGGCAATCTCCAAGATAGAATCGGCCGGCGGAAAGTGCCTCAAGATAGAGAGCCTGATACAAGAGCACCCCAAGGGCTCCGGCATAAAGATTTTGAGGTGATCTCATGATAGTTGATGCAACTGGATTGGTCATGGGGCGTCTGGCTTCAGTGGTCGCGACGCAGCTTTTGGCAGGAAACGAGATCAAGATCGTCAACGCTGAGAAGGCTATAATCACTGGCCGCAGAGAGAGCATTTACGAAGAGTACTTCGCTTGCCGTGACAGAGGGCACAAGGAGAGAGGCCCTTACTTCCCCAGAAGACCTGAGATGATAATGAAGAGGACTGTAAGAGGCATGCTACCCTACAAGCTAAGACGCGGACGGGATGCATTGTCCAGGCTCAGGATCTATATCGGTGTTCCCAGGGATCTGTCGGGACAGCAGTTCGAACAACCCCAGGCCGCAAAGGTCAGAGGGTCCAGCAGCGCGAACTTTATCGAGCTGGGCGATCTGAGCAAGAGGCTTGGCGCACATTTCTGAGAGGTTCTTTATGAAGATAATCAACTCGTCCGGCAAGAAGAAGACTGCTACTGCCAGGGCTACGCTGAAGGATGGAAAAGGCAGGGTCCGGATCAACAAAATGCCCTTAGAGATTTATGAGCCCAAGCTGGCCAAGATGAAGATCATGGATGCCGTGACGATAGCCGACAAGCTGGTTCAGGGCATCGATATCGATGTAACAGTCAGCGGTGGCGGGACCATAGGGCAAGCGGATGCAGTTCGTACTGCCATTGCCAAAGGGATAGTTGAGTGGACTGGAGACACTGGACTTAAAGAGGCTTATACTGAGTACGACAGAAACCTCCTGGTCAGTGACCACCGGCAGAAGGAGAAGAAGAAGTTCGGCGGTCATGGTGCAAGATCCAAGTTCCAAAAGTCCTACAGGTGAAATGGCTTGATTCCAGTCAGGTGCTTTTCCTGCGGGAAAGTTATCTCTAATGTATGGGAGGAATACCGGGAGCGCATAAAAACTGAACCTCCCGGCAAAGTCCTCGACGATCTGGGCATAGATAGCTATTGTTGCAGGCGCATGCTCCTTGCCCATGTGGAAATAGTGGAAACGCTAAGGCGGTACCAGTAAGAAGGGGGTTGTAGGGTAGCCTGGCCCATCCTACAGCGTTCGGGACGCTGTGACCTGAGTTCGAATCTCAGCAACCCCATCATGCTCTTCCTTTTGAGGTGGCTATTTGAAGGGTGAGAAGTATACAAGATATGAACGTGCCAGGATAGTAGGAGCACGGGCTCTGCAGATTTTCATGGGCGCCCCGGTATTCATCGATACCGCATCTATGGACCCCCTCGAAATAGCGCTAGAAGAGATGAGACTGGGGGTAGTACCCATCACCGTGAAACGGGCGATAGCAAAAAGGTAGGTGAATTAGTTGGAAGAAGATGAGGTGATAAAGGTAGTGGGAGAATACGAAACTCTCATACCCATAGACGAGTACCTTGCTGCTGGTGTGCACATCGGCACTCAGCAGAAGACGAACGACATGATGCCTTACATCTACAGAGTGCGAACAGATGGTCTGTACGTTCTGGATGTTCAATCCACAGATAAGCGCATCCGCTTGGCCGCCAAGTTCCTGGCCAAGTACGATCCATCCAAGATCCTGGTGGTCTCTGCCAGGCAGTACGGTCAGCGGCCCGCTACAATGTTTGCCAAGGCAATAGGAGCCAAGTCCAACGTAGGACGGTTCATACCCAACACTCTGACCAATCCCGATTTCTATGGATTTACAGAACCGGACGCCCTGATAGCCACTGACCCGAGCGGCGACGCCCAGGCGGTCAACGAGGCTGTAGATGCCGGAATTCCCGTGATTGCCCTTTGTGACACCAACAATATGATCTCCAACGTGGACCTGGTCATACCAACCAACAACAAGGGCAGAAAGGCTCTGACTCTGATCTACTGGCTACTGGCCAGACAGGTGCTGCGTGAGCGTGGAGAGGAAGACAGGTTCAAGTACACTATCTCTGACTTTGAGATGGAGTTTTGATCGGGATGCGGTCTCCGGCTGTGGCGGGCCAGTTCTATCCCCTAGACCCCGAGGACCTTAAGCTCCAGCTGGACGAGCTCTTTAAAGGCGTAGCCTCAGAGGAGCTTCCGGCTCTGGGGGTTGTGGTTCCCCATGCGGGCTATGTTTACTCTGGGGCAGTCGCAGCGGAGGTTTACGCCCGGCTTCCCAAAAGGCAGACCTATGTCATCCTCGGCCCCAACCATCACGGTCTGGGAGCGCCTGTAGCTCTGTCCAGGGACTCCTGGAGGACGCCTCTGGGCGTTGTTG
Source organism: Methanotrichaceae archaeon (assembly GCA_963754945.1). Classification (GTDB taxonomy): domain Archaea; phylum Halobacteriota; class Methanosarcinia; order Methanotrichales; family Methanotrichaceae; genus Fen-7. Next base: position 87,785 of record CAVWIG010000024.1, on the reverse strand, counting down.
AGCCTGACCAGGAGATGGCTGACGCTCTTGCAGGCACTATAATAGATCAGGAAGAATCCGCTCACCTTCACGAGCACTCCATTGAGGTTCAACTGCCTTTTCTTCAGTATAGGTTTGCTGGTTTCAAAATCCTGGCAATAGCCATGGGGCTACAGGACGAGGAGACGGCAACGGAGGTGGGCGAGGCCATAGGCAAAGCTGCACGAGATCTGAAGAGGGACTGCACATTCGTAGCCAGCAGCGACTTCACGCACTATGGACCTCAGGAGTTGGCCAGGAAAGTCGATGCCAACCTGATCGAGGCTATTCTCAGAATGGACATTCCGGAACTCTATTCCAGGGTCTACAGGTATGAAGCCACGGCATGCGGCTACGGGCCCATCGCTGCCGCCATCACGGCCTCACGGGCTTTGGGTGCTACCAGCGGCAAGCTCCTTCGATACGCGACAAGCGGAGATGTCACCGGCGACTACAGTCAGGTCGTAGGTTACGGAGCCATTGCTTTCACGTAACGGAGGTCTCTTGACCAAGGCATCTGCTCCCGGCAAGGTCATACTGTTCGGAGAGCATGCCGTCGTCTCTGGCATTCCCGCCCTGGGGTCAGCAATTGACCTCCGGGCTAATGTGACCATTGAAGACCTCCCCGGCAAGCTTGAAGTAAAGGCCAGCAACCTGATGCTGATGGGATTCTCTTTGGATCTAATGACTGGAGAGGTCTGCTCGTCTGGAGCCCGAAACGCTTTGAGATACGTTTCTGCTGTTCTAAAAGAGTTTCAAGCCAATGACATTAGGGTGATAGTCGATTCAGATATTCCTCCCGCCGCAGGCCTTGGTTCCTCGGCCGCGATCGTGGTTGCCACTCTGGCAGCCCTCAACCAACACAAGAATACGGGCTTGACCAGGGAAGAGATAGCATCTAGTGCCCACAGGATAGAGAAGACTGTGCAGATGGGTCTCGGCAGCCCCATGGACACTGCACTGTCCACTTTCGGCGGGTACATGCTAGTATCTGGAATAGTTCAAAGGATCGATCTCCCTAAAATGGAGTTGGTGGTTGGGTATACAGAAAAGGAGCACGATACCAGGTCAGAGGTACACAAGGTCCAGGACATGAGGTCAACGTATCCGGACATTGTCGAACCCATATTCAGTGCCATCGGAGCCATATCCACCAGAGCGGTTCCCCTCATAAGAGACAACCGCCTGGAAGAGCTGGGCAGGCTTATGAACTTCAATCACGGGCTATTGGAAGCTCTAGGCGTAGGTACCCGCGAGTTGAGTGAGCTGGTCTATGCTGCCAGAGGAACCGGCGGTGCCCTTGGCGCAAAGCTTACAGGAGCAGGAGGTGGCGGGTGCATGATTGCCATGCCGCCAAGGAAGGGTTCTGAGGCTGTGATCACAGCACTAATGCAAGCACGCGGTAAGGCCTTCCTTGTAAAGACAGGTTGCGATGGAGTGCGGGTGGAGGCCTAGCCATTGGTTAAAGTGCTGAAGATCGGAGGAAGTATCCTGACGGACAAGAATCGACGACTGTTTGCCCGGTCTGAAGAAATAAATCGTGTGGCTGAAGAGGTTGCTCCTTACGCAGAGAACTTGATCCTAGTCCATGGTGCTGGGTCCTTTGGGCACGTACAGGCAGAGGAGTACGAGCTTCGGGAAAAATTCAACCCCGAGGGCCTCAGGGTTACCCACAGTTCCGTTGTGGAGCTTAATCGCCTGGTGGTCGAGGCTCTGGCCCGATCTGGCGCAAACCCCATGCCCATTCACCCCTTTTCCTGCGTTACTCTGCGAGATGGAAGGATTGAGAGCTTCTCCCTGGAGCCTATCGTGCTGATGATCGAGGAAGGCCTCTTGCCTGTTCTGCACGGAGATGTGGCCATGGATATAACCCGCAGAGCTGGCATCGTCTCGGGAGATGATCTAGTTCCGTACCTTGCAAGATCATTGGACGCCGAGATGGTGGCTGAGGGCACTGACAAGGATGGGGTTCTAGTAGAAGGAAAGCCCCTCGAAAGGATAAGTAGGGATGATTGGCCTGCCGTAGAGAAGTTTCTTGTTGGGAGCTCCACTACGGATGTGACGGGTGGCATGCGAGAGAAGGTTCTGAAGCTTCTGAAACTTGCCGATGCGGGCATAAACTCTTTGATATTCAACGCCTCAAAACATGGCTATATTTCCAGGGTTCTGAAGGGAGATGTATTGGGAACAAAGGTAGAGAGGTAGGAATGACCACATCCAGCAGAAAAATGGATCACATCAGAATCTGCTTAGACAGGTCAGTAGAGACAGAACCTAAGCCCTTTGACGACCTGATGCTCATCCACAAGGCTCTTCCTGAAATCAGCGAGGCGGAGATCGATACGAGCTGCCGGTTCTTGGGACGGAAGATCAAGGCGCCCCTCATGATCACGGGCATGACCGGAGGCCATCCTGAGGCTCGAGAGATCAACATGAACTTGGCCGCGGCCGCCCAGGAGATGGGAGTGGCCATGGGCCTAGGTTCTCAGAGAGCCGCCTTGGAGGACCCAATGCAAGTGAAAACCTTTTCCATGGTAAGGGAAGTAGCACCGGACGTGCCCATAGTTGGCAACATTGGAGCCGTGCAGCTCAGAGAATCTGGTCCAGAGGTCCTGGACAGACTGGCGGAGATGATAGATGCCGATGCCATGGCCGTTCATTTGAACTTCCTTCAGGAGTCTGTACAGCCCGAAGGCGACAGAGATGCCTCTGGGGTCTTGGAGGCTATTGCCTCGGCGCGTAGTTCCGTTCCTGTGATCGTCAAGGAGACTGGGGCTGGATTATCCGGTGAGGTAGCTTCGGAACTCCTGGAAGCAGGAATCAAAATTGTGGACGTCTCTGGAGTTGGAGGTACAAGCTTCTCATCGGTGGAGGCTCTCCGGGCAGAGGAAGCAGGAGACATAGAGTCTCTTCACATGGGCAGGATCTTCAAGGACTGGGGAATTCCAACGCCCGTCAGTGTTGTGGAGTGCGCATTCGCAGGAGCAGATGTTATATCAACCGGAGGCGTTAGAAACGGTATAGATGTGGCAAAAAGCTTGGCCTTGGGCGCATCTATGGCAGGAATGGCCCTCCCATTGCTAGCGCCTGCATGCCGCGGCCCAAAGGATGTGGAAAAAGCCCTGAAAGAGTGCATCAGGGCTCTCAGGATGTCAATGTTCCTGACCGGATGCAAGGATCTTTCAACGCTACGTTCAGCGCAGGTCGTAATCCTGGGAAGGACCAGGGAGATCCTGGAGCAGAGAGGATTTGATACGAGAAAATTTTCTATTTACAGAGAGATGGCAAGATGAAGGATATTGGAATTATTGCGGTCGGTGGATATAACGAGGTCGGAAGGAACATGACCGCGATTAAGATAGGAAAAGACATAGTGGTTATGGACATGGGCATCCGTCTGGACAGGGTCCAGATTCATGAGGATACGGATGTAGAGTCCCTTCACGCTTCCGACCTGATCGCCATGGGGGCAATCCCCGATGACAGCATCATGAGCCACGTTGATGGCAAGGTAAGGGCAATAGCCTGCACCCACGGCCACCTGGACCATATTGGTGCGATCTCCAAGCTGGCGCACAAGTACAAAGCGCCGATTATAGCCACGCCTTTTACAGCGGACCTGATCGATCAGGAGATAAAATCGGAGAGGATCTTCGGGGTAGATAACCCAGTCAAACCCATGTGTGCGGGAGAGAGGTTCCAGGTAACTCCGGACATCGAGCTGGAGTTCGTCAGGGTTCAGCACAGCATAGTCGACTGTGTCTTTGCCGCTATACACACCAGTCAAGGGATCATCCTCTATGCCAACGACTTCAAAATAGACAGGAGTCCTACACTGGGAGAGCCGCCGGACTTTGCCAGGCTCAAAGCTCTCGGAAAGGAGGGGGTTGTTGCGCTGATAACCGAAACCACCAACGCGTCCATATCCGGCAAGACTCCTTCGGAGCAGATTGCGAAAGACCTGGTGTGGGATGTGCTGATGGGGACAGAAGAGAGCAAGTCTGGGGTAATGGTTACGACCTTCTCATCCCACATCGCCCGCATAAGGTCTATCATCGAGGCGGCGCACAAAATGGGCAGAAAGCCAATTCTCCTAGGCAGGTCCATGGAGAAGTACTGGGGCACTGCCGTAAGAACAGGCTATGCCGAGAGGGACGACGGGTTGGCCGTCTACGGCCGCAGAAAGTCGGTGGACAAAGCTCTGAAGAGGATCATGGTCGAAGGAAAGGATAAGTACCTCCCCATTATGACCGGCCATCAGGGAGAGCCCGGTGCCATCTTAAGCCGAGTGGCGAATGGAGAGACAGAGTACTTGGTCGAGTCCGGAGACAAAGTCGTGTTTAGTGCGGGAATAATACCCCAGCCTCTGAACATCTCCAACCGCTACACAGTGGAGACCAAGCTCAAGATGCGAGGTGCCAGGGTATACGACAACATCCATGTCTCTGGTCACGCCTGCCGAGAAGATCACTGGGAGCTTCTGAGGATGATAAATCCAGAGCACGTAATCCCCAGCCACGGAAACTTGGTGTCCCACGGCAACTACCTGATGATGGCAGAGGACACCGGCTACAGCCTGGGGTCCAACATCCATCTTGTGAGAAACGGCCAGGAGCTTCTCTTAGAGTGAAAGTGACGGCAAGGGTGGATCATGATCGACGAAGAGCTGGCTAGACGAGCAGGAATAATTTCCAGGGCGATAGAGGATCTACTGCCTGTCGTCCATCCCACGGAGCTTTACAAGGCAGGCAGGCACCTGGTTGATGCCGGCGGAAAGAGGCTCAGGCCTTCAATGCTGCTGATTGCCGCAGAGGCAACAGGGGGGGACCCTTTGGCCCTCGTGTCTGCGGCTGTGTCCATTGAACTGATCCATAACTTCACTCTGATCCACGACGATATAATGGACAATGCCGATATTCGCAGAGGTCGGCCTTCGGTCCACAAAATCTGGGGCGACTCCGGAGCAATCCTGGCCGGGGATACCCTGTATTCCAAGGCATTCCAGATCCTGGGCAGTACACCTGCGGAACCGAGGTTGATCCTTCTGTCCATGAACATCCTCTCCAAGACCTGCACCGCTATATGTGAGGGGCAGTGGCTGGACCTGGAGTTCGAGAACAGGTCTCGCGTCTCCGAGGATGAATACCTGGAGATGATCGAGAAGAAGACCGGCGTTCTCTATGGAGCCTCCGCTTGCATGGGCGCTACGCTCTCAGGTGCCTCAGCAAAAGAGGTTACGGGTCTAGATGAATTCGGCAAGCTTACAGGAATGGGCTTTCAGATCCATGATGATGTACTGGATCTGACTGCTCCCGAGAAAGTCCTGGGAAAGCGACGTGGGGGCGATCTGGTTGAGGGGAAAAAGACTCTGATAATGATCCACGCCTTGGGGCAAGGCGTCGAAGTGAATGTCTTTGGAAAGAAAGACGCAACACCGCAAGAGATTGAAAAAGCCCTCTATGTTCTAGAGGAGGCCGGATCTATAGATTATGCCAGGACTCGAGCTGCCGATCTGGTGAACCGTGGAAAGCGAGCGCTTGATGCACTTTCTGACTCGCCCGCAAAGATGTTATTGCTTGATCTGGCGGATTATATGATCAGACGAGGGTATTAGTAATGTCAGAAAAGAGTGCCTCATTGAATAAACACGAAGCAGAACATCTTCTAGAGCACTGGATAGAGCATAACGAGAGCCACAGCCGCTCGTTTCGCGAAAGGGCCAAGCAGATCGAGGAGATAAGCAGGCAGGCAGCCACAGAGATAAACCAGGCGGCTGACCTGATGGATCAGTGCACAGAGATGCTGAAGAAAGCAAAGGATGATCTTGAGGTGAGATAGTGGAGATGGTTTACTCTTACAGCACAGAGAACGAGAAGGCTATGAAGAAGGTACTGGACGACGACCTGTTCGATGAGATTGTTCCTACGATCGTGGAATGCAAGTTCATGAGCATAAACAAGGATGGCTTTTGCATGTACATCAAGGTCAGGGACGAACTAGCTCTCAAGGCCAAAAAGATGCTCTCTGAGTCGCCTGCCAAGGAGCTGACAGGCGTTGAGGGTGAGGCTGTGATCAAGGCATTCAGGGAGCAGGCCGAGGCTGCAGAGGCAGGGATGGGAGCGCTGTTCGGATAGAGTTTTTTGTTTAAGACTATTAAAATCAGAAATCTGCTAGAGTCTGGGCATTGAATAAGAATTGAGAGATACATCGACATACATGTCGGAATATATCGTTCATTAGTCCAGCTCCTTCCTTTTCTTCCATGATCTGGCTGTTAGAAAACCTCACCTTCCAAAAGACAAATAAACTTGAATATCCCTCCCGATTAAGATATGGCTAGATTCATCGTTGTCCTAGGCACTACCTCCCACTCCGGCAAGAGCACCCTGGTGGCTGCTCTATGCCGCATCCTCAGCAACCGCGGCCTGAGCGTTGCGCCTTTCAAGTCCCAGAACATGAGCCTGAACTCCTGGGTTACAGCTAACTGCAGCGAGATCGGAATCGCACAGGCAGTTCAAGCCTGGGCGGCCAAGATCGAGCCTTCCGAGTTCATGAACCCCATTCTTCTGAAGCCTAAGGGGGACAGAACGTCTCAGGTCGTAGTCCTGGGAAAACCAGTAGCTGACAAATCCGCTGAGGAGTACTACAAAGGGATAGACGACCTGAAGGAGGTCGTCGACAGTTCTCTGGACGAGCTGGAGAAGGAGTACGATTACATCGTTGTGGAGGGAGCCGGCGGGGCCGCCGAGATCAATCTGTACGACAGAGACATCGCCAACATCTACGTGGCTGAACGTCTCCAGGCTCCGATAATCCTTGTGGGGGACATCGAGCGCGGCGGGGTGTTTGCCAGCCTCTTCGGAACGGTGCAGCTGCTTCCGCCTCAAATTCGCTCTTTGGTGAAAGGGCTGGTCATAAACAAGTTCCGGGGAGATCCGGCAATCCTTGAGCCTGGGCTGGAATCGCTGGAGAAGCTTACCGGCATTCCGGTCCTAGGGGTTATGCCTTACCTCAATCTAACCCTTCCCTCTGAGGACTCAGTATCCCTGGGAGATAAAACCCAGGCAAACAAGACGGCCTCAGGAAGGGATGATCTGGTGGAGATTGCAGTAATCAAGCTGCCCCGTATCTCCAACTTCACGGATTTTGGGGCCTTGGAGCAGAGCGCTCGGATCAGGTATGTGGGCTTGGACGAGCCTTTGGGAAAACCTGATGCTGTGATAATCCCCGGCACCAAGAACACCGTCTCCGACCTCGAAGATATGAGGCGAAGTGGACTGGACCGCCAGATTCTGGCCCTAAAGGATATCCCAGTCCTGGGAATCTGTGGCGGCTACCAGATCCTGGGAAAGGAGATAATCGACTGCGGCATTGAGGACACCGTCGGTACAGTTCAGGGACTGGGCCTCTTGGACGCTGTCACTCGCTTCGACCTGTACGAGAAGAAGACCGTACAGACAAGGAAAAAGGTCACTGGTGGAGGTCCAATCCTGGGGGGGATCCAAGGCCAGGAGGTCACTGGATACGAGATCCACATGGGAGTGACGTTCCCCAAGGATGAAGCAGCCTTCGGAGACGACGGTGCGGTCGCCAAGGACGGTCTTGTCATTGGAACTTACCTCCACGGCATCTTTGAGAACGAGAACTTCAGAAATGCTTTCCTGGATTACCTCTACAGCCGCAGAAAGACGGTCCAGAACAGTGATTCAGGCCAGATTCATAATAGCAGGCCGACCACATCTCACGAATGCGATGTATACGATGAGCTGGCCAAGGCAGTTGAGGCCAACCTGCGCATGGACGAGATCTGGAAGATGCTCGCACTGGATTGATCATCGGTTAAAGGGTCGATCAAGATCATTTTATTCTTCTAAATTTTAGATATATCAACCCAGGCCCTTGCATCCCTTCGATCTCAATAGATTCCAACATCATGAAAAGACGTTTGGGCATAATCTTTATACTCTATCCTTTAAAAGAACTAATGCATTGCAATGGAACTCACTACTTCCGATCTAACAGCCATCGATAGGACTGTTTCGTCCGTTTGTCCAGTATGTCTCAAGGTTATAAAGGCTCACATATTCCAGGAAGGAGAGAAGGTCTTCATCGAGAAGGAGTGCCAGATCCACGGCGAGTTCAAGGATCTCTACTGGTCGGATGCTGCACTGTACAGGAAGTTCTACAGGTACTTCTGTGAGGGCTCAGGCATCGAGGACCCGACCACGTCCGAGAGGGGCTGCCCTTTCGACTGCGGATTGTGCGAGAAACACCTAACAGGTACTCTTCTAGCAAACGTCGACCTGACAAATAGGTGCAACATGTCCTGCCCTGTATGCTTTGCAAACTCCGGGGGCCGGATTTTGGAGCCAACAATCGATCAGATAACGGCTATGTTGCAGAACCTGCGATCACAGAGGCCTGTGCCATGCTCGGCTATCCAGTTCTCTGGGGGTGAACCGACCTTGAGATGGGATTTGCCCGAAATAGTAGCCTTGGCCAAAGGATTAGGCTTTACCCAGGTTCAGATTGCGACCAATGGAATAATGCTTTCAGCTGATTTGAAGCTCTGCCAAAGCCTGGAACAGGCTGGATTGAGCACAGTCTATCTCCAATTTGACGGACTTAGTTCCAGGCCTTACAAGATGATGAGGGGCAGAAATCTCCTGCCCATTAAGCTCAAAGCAATCGAGAACTTCAGAAAGGCTAGCCAGACGAGCATAGTCTTAGTCCCCACGCTAGCAAAGGGCGTCAATGACGATCAGATGGGGGACATAATCAGGTTCGCCTCCAAGAACCTGGATGTCATCAAGGGAATCAATGTTCAGCCGGTCTCCTTCGCCGGGAGGATCGATCAGAAAGAGAGATCGGAAAAGAGAATAACGATCCCCGATTTTCTGACTTTGGTCGAGGAACAGACGAACAATGAGATAACCAGGGAGGACTTCTATCCTGTTCCTTTCGTAGCTCCCATATCCAGGCTCATAGCAGCCGAGACACAGCGCCCCCAGCCGGTTTTCACAGTCCACCCATGTTGTGGGGCTGCCACCTATATCTACTGCATGGACGGCAAGATGACCCCCATCAACAGGTTCCTCGACGTAGAAGGACTGATGGAACGCATCGCCGAGGAGGCAGAGAACTATGTTGGGTCCGGCCTGAGCAAACTGAAAAAGAGAGGCGCGATACTCAAAGAGCTGTCAAGGTTTGCTGATGAGGCCAAGGCACCTCGGGACCTTAATGTGACCAAGATGCTCCTCAGCGTTTTCTGGAACGGCACAAGACAGTCTATTAGAGAGTTCCACAACAAGTCTCTATTTCTGGGGGCTATGCACTTCCAGGACCGATACAACATGGACCTTGAGAGGCTTCGGAGGTGCGGTGTACACTACGCCACCCCTGACGGCAGGATAATACCCTTCTGTGCCTACAACACAGTACACCGAAATGAGGTTGAGGATCGGTTTTCGGCTGAGGCCAGTAGGTAGATTGTTATAGAACCGAAACTGTTCTTTGAGGCACTCATCCGGGTAGAACGTGGGCGTTTCGGAGGAAAATAAGATTGATATGAGAATGCATGAGTATCTTAGGATGCTTCGCATCGGCGACTGGATTAAGTTCTACATAGCAGCGCCCTTGGCCGGCGCTCTGTTAGCCGGTGCAGTGCACTCTCAAATTATTCTGGTTTTCGTAATATACTTTGCCCTCATAGGCTACGCCTTTACAGTCAACAACTATTTCGATGTTGAAATCGACAGGCAACACGTCGGAAAAATGGAGTCCAACAAGAATCCTCTGGCTTCAGGGTCTGTTGGCCGAAGTGGTGTTGTGTTGATGATGTTATTCCAGATCGTAATAGCACTGATCTCCCTTGAGATGAGCTATCTTGGATTCTGCCTTGTCCTGCTGAACCTAATTCTGTTCACAGCCTATTCAGGGGGCATACGCCTCAAAGAGAAGTTCTTCCTGGACATAATAACCCACGGACTCATGTTCGGAGCAGTTCCATTTCTAACAGGTTTCGCCCTTTCCAAGGGCAGCATACCACCTGAGATCCTTTTGGCTTCCTCATTTCCATTTATCCTGGGAGCTGAGGCCTTGATAGCTCACCAAGTGGTTGAGTACGAAGAGGATGTACTGTCCACCAGGACCACAGTAACCTTTATTGGGCGGAGAAATGGCCTGCTGCTACTGGGTTCCGCTGCCGTGTTCTCCATCATCCTGTTGATGTTCATGGCAGGAACAAAACCGCTGCCCTTCTGGGCCGTAACCGCTCTGGGCTGGTACTTGTTAGTCTATCCAGCCTACTCTTGCAGGAGCTTAATTCGTGATTTCCGTAATACTACCAGCCCTCAATGAGGAATCGGGCATCGAGGCATGCCTGAGATCCATCTCAGAACAGAGTCCTTCTGAGGACTACGAGGTCGTAGTAGTTGATGGTGGCTCTCAGGACCGCACCGCGTCCATCGCCCGTGAGCTTGCGGACAAGGTGGTCTTTCAGACAAGCCCGGGCATAGGCGGAGCTAGAAGGGATGGAGCGAAGGCTGCTTATGGGGACAAGCTGGCGTTTACGGATGCGGACACGATCGTTTCCGAGGGCTGGCTTGAGGCTATAAGCTATAATCTGGATCGATATGATGCAAGCACCGGTCCTGTCGTCTACCAGGATCAGGGAGTGAAATCCGAGCTCATTCAGAGATGGCGTAGTATGTACAGGATATTTTACCTGTCTAACTTCTACTACATCCTGGGATCGAACATGGCTGTGCGAGCCGGAACATACAGGCAGATCGGGGGCCACAGCGACATCTCCCTTCTGGACGATTACGATCTTTCTCTAAAGCTGTTCAGAGATAAAGCCAGAGTTAGACACGATCCCAATCAGGTGGTTTATACCTCGTCGAGAAGGGCTGAGAAGCTCCTGGCCTATGCTTTTACTGTGGCCTACGGCCATTATCACTACAGTATATCAGGCGACCATTCCCGATTGCTACGTTATCCCAAGACAGAGGAGATGAGGCTCCGGGATCTTATCCCTGCCAGTCCAATGCAGATCAGGAGTTTGCGATCGTCCCTGGAGGCGGCCGGTGAATCCTTTCAGGTAAGAATTAAAAAAATTATTTAGATATTCTACCGGCACCAATTATATTCTCCAAGTTCTATTAGGGTTGGTGTATGTGCGGTATCGACTATATAAATTCAAGAATAGGTATTGTGACATTTATCTTTCATCGGAGAACGATCCAGAACGATAGGAAGAAACTTTCCAAGCGAGCAGTATCTCACTTTCAAAATTCGTATATAGACTGTAGAGCTACGCCTCGATAGTGATCAGGACCAGACCTCGAAGCGATATAACCAAGAACTCTTGCAGCTTCGGGAAGAGATCCGAAACAGCAAGGGGAGGTCAAGCTCAAATCTCTGATGCTCGAAAAGAAGGAGATTGAACCTTCAGGCTTAGTAATGAGTCATTCTTCCAGCCCAACTTACATGGTTCCAGACAATTCAACCAACAGTTAGTTGAACTCCTGCACCAGGGCAGATCTTGGAAGGCCAGGAATTCTAGCGGCTTTCGAACATAGACCAGAGACCGTGAATCAATTCGAATAATCTCCAAGCAGTTGAATATGTGCAGGATTTCGGTCTTGTTGAAAAAGGACAGCCAGGTCGGGGGGGGGGTGGGTCGAGCGAGGCCTACACACCGGTCTTGGACATCTCAACAGACCTAATAGAGGGGTTCGGAAGACTGTAACCTTCGAGAGCTGTCTCCTATCACCTCGCATGAACGGCTTCGACAACCTGCTCGTAGCGGTCTTGTCGGATGCTTAATCGGTCGCAAGCAAATGCTCATCTTATTGCATGTGTTTTCTCATACGCTTTTTGAGGAACTTCAATCGGGGTAGAAGCTTCGTTGGATAGAATGAGGACAGGCTCTGCATTAGGAGATTCAACACTTCCGGATCGACAGGCCGAACGGGCTGTAGATATACCATTCGGACTTTGGGTATTATCTTCGATCTTTTTGTCGATTCAACTTAGTTCTTGATGCAGACTTAGCTTACTTGTGGAGGGCCGATTGGATTATCCTGTCCAGCTCATCGGCGGTTCTAATCAGCTCCTCGTCCCCCAGGCCTTTCAGCTTGGAGACGTCTCGACGCAGAGGGCCAAGTACCAGCTCCGAGCCGTTATTCCCCGAACCGATGAGCTCTCTGAGTCGTTCCGCCTTTCGTTGGTGGACTCCGGGTGCCATTAGCGCATCTAATAGGGATTTCAGGCCGATGGTTATCTTTCTGCCCCGGGATGTTAGCTCTAAGTACCTGACCCGTCCTTCCGGGCGAGCACGGATGAGCCCTTGCTCTTCCAACTGGGAAAGTATGCTAGAAGTGTAGGGAAAGGTGGAGTCGATCCGTTTGGACACCAAGGACGCGTAAGCCGGATCGAGCTCCTCTACCGCCAGTAATGCAAGGGTTGGCTTTTCCTTGAGGAAGAGCCAATCCAGGGATTCCGTCATACTCTATCCGGTGATTGTGGCAGCCTGTATCGGTGTGGGCATGATCTGGGTGGCGTTCAAGGCAGCTTTCGGCACAATTATAACTACTGGCTTGTTATAATCGGTGTACGTCTCAATGCTGTCTGAGGCAAGTGTTACTTCGACCAGCTTCATAGTCTGGTTGAGCTTCTGGATGTTTCCTTTGCTATCGACGACACCAATGATGTTTGGTACCATTTGTATGTTCATAGTCTGCTGGTATTTCTTGAGCAGGTTATTGTCCTTCTCTACCCACACCGTGTTCTCATTTTTGCTGCTCTTGAGCAGGTCGGTCTGGTTGGCCTCGGGCACGAAGGGGTACAGAGCGCGGACAAGCAGGTTATACTCAGTTCCCAAATAGGTCTGGTTGTCCAAGATCAGCCGGAGTTTGTAACAGTCTTTTCCATCGATGCTCTCAGATCCTATTACATCCGCCTGGGTCTGATTAATGGAGACCGCCCTTGACTTCATTAGATCGAAGCTCCCTCTTGCCCAAATGGCCTCTGCCGATTCTGGGGCCTTCAGCACCGTCCAGTTGCCGTTCTGGAAGACATAGGTGATGTTTCCTACGTTGTACTCAGTGCTCTCAGTGTTACCCACGACTGGCGACCCTGATGAGCCTTTTACAATGGTCGTAGTGGAGATGGCCGCCTCAGCCTTCCGGCCCGCCAGATCGATGGATGCAGTAACCTTCGTATCGTCCGAGCGTGAAGTTGTATTGTAACTGTTAGTGATATTATTTTTTACCAGATCCCTTATGGATCCCGTCTGGTTGTTCGATATTGTAAAACCGTAGGCGCTGAGGTTTGCTGTAGAATGATTCAACGCGGTCTTGATTACATCAGAACTGGGTGCCTTCTCTGTGCAGCCGGAGAAAGCCACAGTGATTATGGCCAAAGCCAATATAAATCTCTTCATCTCATTATCTCCAATGACATAAATTGCCCGGACGGCAATCTGCGCCAGTCCGGCTTCTCTTGCACTTTATGAATTAGAGCACAGGCTTAAATCTCTTGCGATTTCGCGCTTCCTTCTGTCGATTGCACTAACACCTGGCGTCCCAGATCAGCCTGCTGGTTTGAAGCTCTCCCCGGTGATCCTCTCGTACAGCTCTACGTAGATCTTACTGGTCTGATCTATGACCTCAGCTGGCAGGCTGGGTATGTTCGGCTCGGCCAGTCCCTTCGATCTAGCAGCGTAAAGATCGTCCTTGTATCCTGTCTTGCGGTAATACTGGCGGACGTACTCCTTGGATAGGTCCACGAACTCTCCTTGATCGTACCCGGCCTTGTCCCAAAACCTGTCCTCATCGGCTGTCCCGTAAACGTCTACGACCATTATCTGACGCTCCTCGTCGAAGGCCAGCTCCTTCTTGCCGTCAACGTGAATAAGACCGCGAGGCTCAACGTTCTTTCTTATGTCTTCGTCTATCCGGAGCACGATCTCTCGAGCATCCTCATATTCGGAGGGTGAGAGTCCCGAAAGCTGTAGAGCGCTGGCTTTGTCCAGAAGCCGGTCGGTCTTTTCGAGCTTGGTCGACACCTCTAGGAAAGGCTCGGGCAGCGGTTCGCCGTACTCGACCCGATGACCCGGGGCAAAGCCCAGGGCCTCCGGCGAGACTTCTCCGGCTTTTATCCTGTCGTGAAGGGAACCAGCCACGTACCAACGGCAAATGAACTCTAGGGGAATCAGGTGGCATCTGGAATTTGCTGTGATCTTCTCGGGCTTGACGATGTCAACTTTCTTGACAAGCATCCCGTTGGGTGGAAGATACTCCAGGAAGTGGTTCCTGATCCCCATTCTGCTCGCTCGTTTGAACCAGTAGACGCCCTCTTTGCAGAGAGTCTCCCCCTTGTATGGGATTATGCTAGGGATAACCTTGTCGAAGACAGAGATGTTGTCTGTAAATCTGAACTCCAACTTATCGCCCAAATCGTAGGCAGCCTTGACTTTTCCTTTCATCAGAAGCTTGCGATCCATTGGCTGACTTAGGTCTGGAGAAGATGATAATCTTTGCGTTTGCAGTTTGCCCAACGGTCTTTGGCTCAAAATATAAAACTGATTATATGACTTATATGAGATATGATTTACGCTAAAAATACATTTATATAATATAAAATATAATCTAAAATCTAAAAAAGACGAAACCGAAAGGAGGAGTTAGGGCTTAATCGAAGTCCTCTCCGCCCATGCCGCCAGGCATGCCGCCAGCGCCTGGCATACCGCCTGGTCCGCCTGACTTGGAGGCGATGACATCATCGATCCTCAGGATCATGACTGCCGCCTCGGCTGCAGACTGGATTGCCTGGGTCTTGACCCTAAGGGGTTCGACAACTCCGAGGTTGAGCATGTCCACTGGCTTGCCGGTCTCCATGTCGAGGCCTGCGCTCTTTATGCCCTTCTCGTGCTGGCTTCGTAGGGATACCAGAGAGTCTATCTGGTCCAGGCCAGCGTTCTCGGCCAGAGTCTTGGGGATTACTTCCATGGCATCCGCAAAGGCCTCAATGGCTAGCTGCTCACGGCCTCCAACCGTTGCCGCGTACTCCCGCAGCCTCAGGGCCAGCTCAACCTCTGGGGCGCCGCCACCTGGGACGAGCATCTTGTCCTCCACGACAACGCCCACAACGCGAAGGGCATCGTTCATGGCCCTCTCAAGTTCGTCAACGACGTGCTCGGTGCCGCCGCGGAGGATGATGGAGACTGACTTGGGGTTGGTGCACTCCTCAACGAAGGTCATCTTATCGTCGCCGATCTTCCTCTCCTCGACGAGGCCTGCCTTGCCGAGGTCATCCTTGGACAGCTCATGGATGCTGGTGACGATCCTGCCGCCTGTTGCACGCGCGAGCTTCTCCATGTCGCTCTTCTTAACGCGGCGAACCGTGTATATTCCAGCCTTGGCCAGGAAGTGCTGGGCCAGGTCGTCGATGCCCTTCTGGGCGAAGACAACGTTAGCTCCGGTCTTGACGATGTTCTCGACCATGCCCTTGAGCATTACCTCTTCCTGGTCCAGGAAGGCCTGGAGCTGGTCAGGGGAAGTGATCTCGATCTTCGCATCGACCTCTGTCTTCTCGATCTCCACTGGAGCGTTGAGCAGGGCGATCTTTGCGTCAGTTACCTTTTTGGGCATATTGGGGTGGAGCCTCTCCTTGTCGACCACTACGCCCTCAACAAGCTGGGAGTCGGTGATTCCAGCGCCTACCTTCTTCTCTATTGTGATGTTGTCGGTATCGACTGTTCCGTCCTCGTCGATTACTGCCTTGACTGCCTTTACAGCCAGACCTGCCAGATCGTCCCTGGATGTGCCGGACCCCTTGCCGGTCATCGCCGTGATTGCGATCTTCTTCAGCAGCGCTTCATCCTTGACTGTGACCTTTACGGCTATGGCCTTCAGGATCTCGATGGCCTTGTCTGTGGCATCTCTGTAACCGGCGGCAATCACCGTGGGGTGAATCTCCTGGTCCAGAAGGGCTTCTGCCTGCTTGAGCAGCTCTCCGGCAACGACAACGGCTGTGGTGGTTCCGTCTCCAACCTCAGCGTCCTGGGTCTTGGCGATCTCCACCATCATCTTGGCCGCGGGGTGCTCGATGTCCATTTCCTTGAGGATGGTGACACCGTCGTTGGTGATTACTACATCGCCCATGGTGTCAACGAGCATCTTGTCCATGCCCTTGGGGCCCAGGGTTGTCCTGACTGCTCCGGCCACAGCCTTGGCAGCCATGATGTTCGACCTCTGCGCCTCACGTCCGGCAGTCCTCTGGCTGCCTTCCTTCAGAATGAGTACAGGTGTTCCACCTAGTTGTCCAGCCATTCAATTTCCTCCAATATTCGTATTATCGAAACAATTTAGCGGGTATTTGAACTTCTATATAAAGACGTTGGTAGGTGGTTCTGTTGTAAACTCATATGGTGCATATATGTGTTGGCAGTTATGGTGGTCGCAATTAGAGTATGTCATGAGTGTTACTAAAAAAGGGGGACGGAATATAAATTTTTTGTATGTAGGTTAATCTCCTTTGCTCCTAAAATTCAGTCGATTACTTTTTCCGTGTCCCAAAGATGTATATATCAATGCATCTTTTACACATGATACAAAAGAGAAGATGAATATGGTCACAAGATTTATTGAGTTGAAGGCATTCGCTGAATTCCTAAAAGGTTTGGGTTTTGCCTTTGATGTAAATAGCTTTGACCATAGAGTTATGCTACAGAAATATGTGTTTATTGCTAGATTTCTAGGATGGAATCATGATTATCCTTACAACATCTATATTAGGGGACCTTATTCACCTGATCTAGCTAAGGATTATTATAAAATTAACATTAGTCCCGCTTCTCTGGAGGAGGATAGAAATTGTCTAGCTGGTCGCGATAAGAAGAGATTCGCCCAGACAATTCAAGAAAAGAATATAGAATGGCTAGAAGTGGGAACGACGATGCTTTCGATCTATAATAACGTTAAGGACAAGGTCGAAGAAGATAAGATAGCTTCGCTTCTACTAGAAAGAACGAAAAATATAAAAAGCGAATATGACAAAGATTGCTTTATTGAGAATGTATTCCATGACCTAAAAGAATATAATCTGATAAGATCTAGCTGATATGCATCATGTCGTCGAATGGAGATAAGCAGCATATATACATTGATACTTCAAATCTCCAATCTTATTTAATTCAGGAAAAAGAAGAGGATGATTGGAGAAAAGAACAAGTTAGAAAAGCAATTGCGCATGCAAATGGCAATAGAAAAATTTTTGTCATATTTCCATTTGTAGTTGCTGGGGAATTAATAAACAATTTGAACAAAAAAGCAGACCTCGATAAGAACGATAATCAAGAAGCTATTGGTGAATTTTTCGAAGTACTAGAAAGCGAAAAAATTGATCTTAAACCTGCCAGATCAGACTCTTTAAAACTGGCGGCGAAAGTCAACGTTGCGTCGGCGGACCCCGCTGCAAGCAGCGGGGCATGTTCCCGCCGACGCATAAAAATGCTCTACAAAATCTGAAGCATCCTTAAGTTGGAGTTACATGCTCTTTATCCCAGCCGCAGCAAGCTGCGGGGTATTGCGTTTTAAAATAAAAGATAAGGATCGTCTTTTAGGTGATACTGACTTATTAATTGCTTCTCAAGCACTATGTGATATTTATTCCGTGCATTTATTGAGTATTCCTAAAAACTAGCTTTCAACAAGCTTCTATTCTTTCTTTCAAGATTCACTACCGAATGACCTAGCCTTTTGGTTCAATTGTTATGAATTTCATTGAATTAGCCCTCTTTCAATCTGTTCTTCGATAGCTTCCGCTATGTTCAGATGACGTTGGCTTTTTTCAATGTACAGAGCTGAAACAGGTCAAAGCGAAAGCTGTAACCATCAATTCAACATGAACCCTCTTGACTGTTGTAACCAACACTCTTCCCATCCCAAATACTCTTTTTATAACTGCATGAGGTCGTTCTCCCGGAGATCTTAGTTTGCTTATCAACCTGTTTCGCTCTTTATCAAGCTCCTCAAGAGGCTTTTCTGATGTTCTGCGTTTCATCGTGAAATCGATACCTTTTGCTTCAGCGCCAAAATATCCTCTATCTCTAAGGACGATTTCATCTTTGGTTGATAAGTCAACCTGACTATCATGCAATGAAGCGGTTGTTGTCTCGATTTCGCGTATTAGGCAGTAATCGATATCGGTTTTTTGGTGCAGCTTATATCCAAAATGAGTCTCATTTCCCTTCTTTGCCCAGGTTCCATCTCGACTGCGCCGAGTCTTAGCATCCTCGCCACGAGGTTTTTTTGAAGAACCGGGATCTGCTTCAATAAATGTAGCATCTTGCACCGTTCCACACTTAACCTGCAAACCCATAGCGACTAACTGTTTTTGCAGTTCTGACCAGATCAACTCAGCTTTCCCGGATTCTGCAATGCGTTGCTTGAATAGCCATATCGTTCGGGAGTCTGGCAAAGGATCAGGATAATCAAGGAACGCCATAAATGATATGCGGTCAGCCATTTGTCTTTCAATTCCCAAATCGCTCAGACCATGCCATTTCTGAAGGATCAAAATCTTGAACATCATGATGACATCGCAATTTGGTCTTCCACCTTTCTCGCTTTTATTATCGTACATCTCTTCGAGAATTTGGCGGAAAGGTGCCCAATCAATCTTATTCGATATCTCTGAGAGTCGCGACTTCTCTTGCTTGGCATGGAGACCTTTAAGCATCCAAGTAGTAAATGAATCCATAGTATATAATAGTATTAATAGTATATAAACATTACTATGATCAAAGCCAGGTAGGTTTATAGGAATTCTCGGTAACCGAATTATATCTCGATGCTAGGGGATTCCTATTAACCCCTGATTCAGTGCTTGGCTTATATAAATAGTATATAAATAAGGGATTCCTTTGAGTGGGTTTTTAGGAGTCCTCTATTAATGCACGTAGGACTTACGCAGTTGAATCTTTCGACAATGAATAATAAGGATATTTTATATATTCGCGAATTGACTCGCGAATAATTCTTCGCTTAGATTCGAACCAACTTATTCCTATTCTAAGCCTTTCTACTTCTAATCTGAGAAACGCTCTCAGGGAGAACATTATGTGTGCTCTCTGGGACTGACTTTTTCTTGCTTGACAGCTTTCGACTCCACAGAATTGCTTTATGCCTCTGTGATATTCCTCAATCTTCCAGGAATATCCACCAAATTTTTCGCGTTTAGCTTCGTCTATCTCCAGCACGTCAGTTGCCCAGTATCCTATGTCACCGTCATTAGAGACTATCCGGAATACTTTTATAAAACCATAAGCTTTTAAATGCACTTCCCTGCCTTGCAGCGGTATCTCTATCTCCTGAATTTGCATATTTTTGGTGTTATTCGGATTCACTAGCCTATTTTTCTTCAATCGGGTCAGCCAGTGCCATCCAGACTTTCGTATGGTTTTGAGATTATCTACACTGGCATACCAGCTATCGAAGAGAACAATACAGGGCTGAAAACGCCGTTCTTTTGCTTTGGCAAGCATATCTCGAAAATGATCATTTTTTGTCTTGCCGTCGACATCTATATCGTAGATTCGGAAATCAACGGGAATTATAGCGTTTCCATCTGTCCACAGCAACGTACAAATATTGATTCCATTCACCAATCGATGCTGTTTTCCACTCCATTGATGATAGACTAGGCTCATATTTTTAGCATATGGCTTGTCCAACGTCGTATCGTCAATAACCAAGAAACCATTTTGAGGCTGAACAATATCCTTTACCTCATTCCACAACGTATCCGTATCTGGAGGCTGTCTTTGTAGAAGACGGGTAAATGCATCATGCGATGGACTATTTTCTCCTACTGGCTGGCACCTTGCAGCCTCAGTACAGGTAAAAACATCTACTGATGCTATCAGAAAGTGAATATAATCAAGATCATCGCACTTGGAAGGATTCAAGTTCAGCCCTATCCCATTTATTTGTTGGTATTAATATAGCATATGCAATATAAGAAGATTCTGCCAAGTGCGTAAGTCCTAGCACGATAAAAAAATTATTGAATCGCAAGAAATATTCAATGCAGAATGTGACATAGATCAAAGAATCCAAAGATTGAAAATCTCAGATTCTATCAAATGATTTATAGATCGAGCCGTATATCTTATCAAGGACGTTATTTACGCTTTCTTGAAGTCACATTAACCACATGTTTGCAGGACTGGTGATGATGACCAGTAATTTCATCGAATAATATCATCAGCCCATGCCTCCCGTTCCATAGGACAAACCCTTTATTCTTCGCCCGCCAATCCCCTGTCGTGAATGATAGCCTTAGAGACCTTCTGGAGCAGCATGCGAGAGGCGAGGTCTCCCTGGACCAAGCCCTGGGCCAGATCAGGCTTCTATCCTGTCGTGCCTTAGGCGACATGGCCAAGCTGGACACCCAGAGGGCGAACCGGATCGGAGTGCCTGAAGCAATCCTGGCCGAAGGCAAGGACAAGGACGATCTTGCCGAGATCGCCTTGGCCCATCTGGAGGAAGTTGGCAGCGTTATAATAACCAGAGTCTCCCCTGAGCAGCTCCAGGTCCTGAAGGAGGCCGATCTTCCTACGGGTTCATTTCTGGACCACAACCCAAGAGCCAGGACGGTGGTACTGAGGGCCGGTGAGAGAAAGCAGGGACGGGGCAAGGTGGGCATACTTGCAGCCGGCACAGCGGATATTCCCGTTGCAGAGGAGGCCAAAGTGGTTGCCCGGGAGATGGGCTGTCATGTCGTCTCAGAGTACGATGTCGGCGTGGCCGGGATTCACAGGCTTTTTCCCTGCCTTGAGAAGATGCTGGACGTTGATGCAATGGTGGTCGCTGCGGGCAGAGAGGGAACCCTTCCTGCGGTTGTGGCCGGAATCCTGGACGCTCCTGTGATAGGCTTGCCCGTCTCAACAGGTTACGGAGTGGGCGGGAACGGCATCGCAGCGCTGATGTCCATGCTGCAATCCTGTTCGGTCTTGACCGTTGTTAACATAGATGCAGGCTTCGTGGCTGGGGCTTATGCTGCTAAAATAGCAATGCTCAGAATCAATCATTAGTTATTGATAATTAATTATAAAACCTATCCGGAAAAGTATTTATACAACAAAAGGGTTTGGAGATTTGAGCGGGTACACTCATCTTTTTTACTAACCCCCACTCCCCTACCCGCTCCATTCATTTGTCCAATGCAGATTTTGCAATAACTAAATAATTAATAATATAATATAATCACAACAATGTTTGAAGACCGGCACGATAGAGACCACCAAATTTATCAAGCCAATTATTTTCCAGGATCGTTGAGAACAGATGCATTGAGAACAGATGCATTGAGTACAGATGCATTGAGTACAGATGTCTGAATCTTCGCTCCCCACTCATCGCAGTAGGCCTCTATTCGGCGCAGAGCGTGTTCGACCATGCCTCCAGAGGTCATTATCAGAGAGCTCTGGCCTGTTGTAGCCTTGAGAATTGACTGGTGAGGGTTTCGATTTAGTGTTGGTTAATGAAGCCTTAAATTCTTGCGTTAATATTTTCAATCTTTATAGTGGTTTTTTAGCATATTTCACCCCTAAATTGGCTTATTAGATTTCAATTTACCTTGTTGTTTCTAATTTTTGCGCTTTTTTAGAGAGCTTCCGCTAGGCTGTTTGTTTATGCACTAAATATTTCAACTGTTCCAGGTTGTAAACGACCGAATTCATCATGAATTTTACTCCAGCTCTTGCGACAGTTGTTACATAAACATGTGCTCCCTTATGCCCCCGCTTCATAACAGCGAAGCATCTTTCGATGTGCGATCGCGTTTTACTGATTCTCTTATTCCTCAGAAGATCTATGATTCCAAGCTTGTGACCTCTTGTAGCTTTTTTCATGGCTGCATCATATCCTCGAGTTTTTGCACCATCATATCCCTTATCGGCGTAACGTGGTAGCCCTTCAATTCCAAGATCTACCTGACTATCGTGTACAGAAGCAGTTGTAGTCTCAAAATATCTGATAAGGTGGTAATTGGTATCGATTGAGATATGACCTTTATATCCGAAAAAGGATTTGACACCCTTTTTTGCCCAACTTCCCTCATTTATTGGCTCTTCTTCGAGTCTCTGTGGTTTGGCCTTGTCATCAATAATATTATTTGAAATACCAATTAGCTCTTTATCAAACTCCTGATTCAGGCTCGTACTGGTGGCTTCGGAATCTTGACCTTCCTTTTTGTCCCCGCCTTGCTCGTCTTTCTTGTTCCTCTTCCGACCTGGGTCCGAAGTTATGAAGGTTGCATCCTGGATAGTGCCATTCTTTACAGTAAACCCCATCTCATCGAGCTGCCTTTGAAGCTCATTCCAAAGATCATCGTATACGTCGCACTTAATCAAACGTTCACGGAATAGCCAAACTGTGCTGAAATCAGGAATTACTTCAGTGGTGCCAAGGAAAATACGAAAAGAGATCCTATCCGCAACCTGTCGCTCCAGTTCTGGATCTGTTAGACCAAACCAATGCTGAATTACGAGAGCTTTCACCATAATCACGATGTCAATGTTCGGACGACCTCCGCGGCTAGTTTTATTTTTGTATATCAATGGTTCCAAAAATCTGAAACGCTCCCAATTGATCAACGATCCGATCTCGGATAGATCATCTCCGAGGGCTTTTACTCGAGCATATTCTGCTCGAATGGCAAAATCAATGAGAGTCCTCATGCATTATATTATAGTATTAATAGTATATAAGTATTTCGATTGATTAGTTTTTCGAAACTCTCTTGTCTATAACCCCGAAGGTGAAGTCCAGACGGATCAACTCTCTCTCCGCCATCATCTTGGCGCTGGTACCCATAGCGCCAACATATTTGGCAGATCCTGAATCAAGGAAGGATCTTATCTCCCCAGGGTCGGCACGGTCTACGTTGTACAGATAGATCTTGCCTGGGCTGACTTTTGGACAGCCTACTGTGGCCCTTGTCTCCAAAAGGTTTGTAAGCTCAAGGATATTCCTGGGCGGTCGGTCACCATCCAAGACCCCTCTCCCTCTAAGCTCCTGGTAGATCTCCATCACGGCGGGCGGCTTCATGCGAGCTTTGCTCACTAACTCATGATCGGCAAAGACCTCTGCTGGCGGGCCGTAGTGGAGGAGTTTGCCGTCTTCCATTAGCAGGATCTGGTCCGACCAGCGATAGGCCAGCTCAACGTCATGGGTGGAGATTATCATCGTCTTCCCGCTGCTGTTCAGCTCGTCCAGCATCTCCATGATCTCCTCGGAGCCTGCTGGGTCAAGGTTGGATGTCGGCTCGTCAAGGATCATCACCTCAGGCTCCATGGCCAGGACACCGGCTATTGCTACCCGCTTCTTCTCACCGCCGCTCAAATGATGGGGTGGTCGGCTCTCGAAGCCGGAAAGGCCGACGTAGCTCAAGGCGTAGTTTACATACTTCTCGACTTTGTCCTTGGGATATCCCAGGTTGACCGGCCCGAAAGCCACATCCTGGTAGACTGTGGGAGCGAAGAGCTGGTCGTCTGGGTTCTGGAAGACCAAACCCACCTTACGCCGCACATTCCTCAAAGAAGGAGAGTCGTACTTCATGGGCTGGTCCCTGAAGTACACCTCCCCGGACGTAGGCCTGAGAATGCCATTGAACATGAGCATGAGGGTGGATTTTCCTGCTCCGTTGGGGCCAACAAGAGCGATCTTTTTGCCTTCTTCTATCGCAGTGCTCAATCCTCTCAGCGCCTCCGGACCATCCGAGTAAGAGTATCGAACGTTCCTTGCTTCTAGAATGTTGTCCATGACAACCTCATATCAGCCTGAAATCCCTTGTCAAAAAGGCGATCGCTGCAATTGTGGCCAAATAGCCGACAACGATCAATGCGCCTTGCAGCATAATTGGTGTCCGCTTTTCGAATACATCCAGTCTCCCATCGTAGCAACGGGAGTCCATGGCCACCATTAAGCGCTCCCCCTGCTCCCAGGCCCGTAGAAAAAGAACGCTCGAAAGCATGGAGAAGGAGTTAAGAGAGTTTTTGATTCCCATATCTCCAAGCCGCATCGTTTGGGCGCTGTGGATCATGGCAGCTTGATCCACGAAGACAAAGATATACCTGTACATCAACATGGAAAGCTCAACCAAGAAGTCCGGCAGGCCCAGGGACTTCAGGATCGAGAAGATCTCGATCATGGGCGTGGTCAGGGCTATGAAGAATAGGGAGCACATGCCCCCAAAGGTCCTGGCGACCAGAAGCAGGGCCAGGTTGGCCCCCTCTTCTCTGATGCCCAAGCTGATGCCGAAGATGTCAAAGGTAAATAATTGGTCGCCTCCGCCATGCATGAAGGCCACCACTACGGCGCTCATCATGGAGAAGGAGATGGGTATTAGCAGCAGTGTGGAGTAAAAACGCCCTGGAATTTTGGCCAACCTTACAGTTATGAGACTCATGGTAACAGCTATGAATAAAGGCGCTATCGGAGTGGCCGAAGATACGCAAAGGATGATAGCTCCGAGACCAAGCAGCAGCTTGAGCCTCGGATTCGTGTCCCTTAGTGCGTTGGAATGTGCGTAGTCGTCTAGCAGGTCGTGCATTCAATTCTCAATCTTGCTTAGCCGAAGCTGCCGCACTCTTAATCTTTGCCATGGCACGGTAGTAGCCCAGGAAATAGCCGATAATGAGGCTGCCGAAGGCCGCCTGCAAGGCGAAAAGCAAGCTCTCTATCTCAGGGCTAGGAGGTACCCATACACTATTAAACCAAGGATGGTAGGACCCATGAGTCAGCTCATTGATGACTTTTGCCGGCTGATCATCTGCGCCTCCCCACTCGTGGTTTCCGCTTGAACTGACATATGCAAAGACTGCGATGAAGGTCACTAAAATAGCCAAGGTTATTAACTCTAACTTCACGCCGAAGCCTCCTTCAGTTTCTTAATAATGCTGGGAGATGCAACATTGAGTCTTACCAGAACATCGCTCCTGAGCTGGACGATGTATTTGAACATAAGTGCAGTTACAGCGCCCTCAACTACTGCCAGGGGAACCTGTGTTATGGCAAAGATGGCCATGAAAGCCTTGAACGAGGCCAGCACTCCACCGGTAGCCGCGGGGAAGGCCAGAGCAAGCTGGACGGATGTAACAGCATACGTGGCCCAATCGGCGAGCAACGCCGCCAGAAATACGGCGATGTAAATATTTACCCCCGACTTCATGGCCGCTTTATAGACTATGTATCCGACTATCGGCCCTGCTATTCCCATGGAGAATGTGTTGGCCCCCAACGTGGTCAAGCCGCCGTGAGCTAGGAACAGGGCCTGATATATCAGCACTATGATCGACAGCACAGAAGTAATCCAGGGACCGAAGATGATCGCTCCCATGCCCGTTCCTGTGGGGTGCGAGCAGCTTCCTGTAACGGATGGCATCTTCAGGGAAGATAGGACGAAGATAAAGGCGCCAGAGACTGCAAGCAAGGGCAAAATTTCGCGGCTTTCTTTTATCATTTTGTTCATCCTAAAAGCCCCATACGCCACCACCGGCAGTGAAAGTCCAAACCAGATCTCCCACCAGGGATGAGGCAGGAACCCTTCCATTATATGCACGACAACACCACAATTGAAGAGGAAATTATGCCATATAAAGTTATCTTGATTAGAGACCAAAAAAGTTTAATTGATTTTTTCATGTGATCCTTCTTCGTTAAAAACATCATGCTTAGCCGAAGATTCTATCACGAGGCAATTGGTATCTAGACCTGAACATCTATCCTTCTGACAAGCTCTATTAGTCTGTCTTCATACTTGGCTGTGTAGGCGATGGCCTCGACTCCAGAGCTGCATGCATCCTGGAGCGCCTTGCTGAACTCTGGATCAGTGTCCGAATTAGGCATAAACACCCTAGCATCGTCTCTTTGAACAACGAAGATGATGACGCACCTGTAACCTGTTTCAAAGCTTCGATCATCTCCAACAGATGACGCCTCCCGCGGGCTGTGGGCGCATCCGGGAACAGGGCTACTCCGTTCTTGACCAGTGTGCAGCTCTTCACTTCCACAAAGCACTGTGAATCCAGGAGGAAATCGAATCTCCCGGAGCCGAAGGCCGGCTCCGTTTTGACAACGCTGTAACCTTTGAACTCCCGCAGGCTTCCGGCATTGAGAGCCTCCTCGATCAGAGCATTGGGAATCCTCGAGTCGATGGTGATGACCTTGTCTTTCAGACATACGCCGATGACGTCGAAGCCGGTTTTTCTGGTCCTGCCCGTGTCGGCGACGCACCTAAGCAGGAGGCTATGCCCCGGGACCAGCAGCTCTTTGAGTCGGCCGGGGTTTGATAAGAAACAGTCGAGCAGTCTGCCATCCTGCTCTGCAGTAACCGTAAACCTGCTCGTCCGCTCGAGGAACCTTGCCCAGATGAGATCGCCGGCTATTCGCATCCACTTTCTTCCTGCCCTGAGAGGTGTTAAATATGCCACACGTCTAAAAAAGAAACACCTTGACCCAGATATTCACAGTCTCAGAGCTGACCGAAAGGATAAAAGAGCGCCTGGATTCGGACCTACGGCTGCACGACCTGTGGGCCCGAGGGGAGCTGTCCAATGTCGTGAACCATCGCTCAGGCCACAGGTACTTCACCCTCAAGGATAAGGATTCTCAACTCTCCTGTGCCCTATTTCGGAACTACGGGGCGCGACTAGGCTTCGAGCTAAAGGATGGCCAGAACGTCCAGGTCTTCGGAGACGTAGAGGTTTACCGTCCCAGGGGGCAGGTACAACTGGTAGTTCGAGGAATCAGGCTCGACTCCGGTCTGGGACTCCGGCACCAGGAGCTTGAGAGGCTCAAGCAAAAGCTTGCTGCAGAAGGCCTCTTCGACGACGAGCGCAAGAGGTCCCTGCACAAGTACCCGTCCAGAATCGGCATAGTGACATCTCCTGACGGAGCAGCCCTCAGGGATGTGCTCAGCATCATCGGCTCCTATCCTGCCAGGATTATACTGTCACCTGCTCAGGTCCAGGGCGACGGAGCACCGGAGAGCATATCATTGGCCGTAAGGTCCCTACAGGGCAGGGCTGACGTTGTCATAGTTTGCCGAGGTGGCGGATCGGCTGAGGATCTGTGGGGTTTCAACCACGAAATTGTAGCCAGGGCCATCTTCGAGTGCGATTCTCCTGTGATCTCGGCCATAGGGCACGAGACCGACATCACAATCGCAGATTTCGTTGCAGACGTGCGGGCACCAACTCCGACGGCGGCTGCGGAGATGGCAGTCCCCGATGTCGCAGAGCTGAAGATCCATCTCGGACTTGTCGAATCCAGGATGACCAGGTCCCTTTGGTCCAGTCTGGAGCGCAAGCAAGAACGCCTGGAATACCTCCAGCGCAGCCTATCTGCCCGGAGAATGTACGCCCTCCTGGCTGAGCACCGCCAGCGTCTGGACGACCTGGCAGAGCACATGGAATCGGCCCAAAGGACGAGGATAGAGAACCTGAAGAACAGGCTCGCTCTAGCGGAGAGCAGCCTTGATTCGATTAGCCCTCTGGCTACTCTGTCCCGAGGATATTCCATCGCTCGATCCTCAGGTGGACGGTTGATCCTCAAGGCGGGGGATGCCTCACCAGGGGATGTAATAGAGCTGATCCTAGCAGATGGAAAGCTGAAGTGCAATGTATTGGAAAAGATGTAAAAGCGAGGAAGTTGAAGATTTAGGGTGTGGTGTTATCTCGAAGGACGATCTGAATTTGG
Source organism: Methanotrichaceae archaeon (assembly GCA_963754945.1). GTDB lineage: Archaea > Halobacteriota > Methanosarcinia > Methanotrichales > Methanotrichaceae > Fen-7. The sequence goes on along the minus strand of CAVWIG010000024.1, from coordinate 59,997 downwards.
AGGAAGCACTGGCGGATCTGGAGCAGATTGTCGGCAGGCTGGAGGATGGGAAGCTCTCGCTTGAGGAGAGCCTGGTTCTGTTTGAGCGTGGTATACGTTTGGTCAGATTGTGCAGCTCCAGGCTGGAGAGCGCTGAGCAGAGGATCGAGAGCCTCACCGGAGAGCTTCCTGGAGATCTTTAGACAAGAAGGCTGGGAGAAAGGAGAAAGATAAGGCTTAAATACAATGTACTTTTTCATACATCATAGTACTAAGTTATACATCAAGCCGGTGATCCTTTGAAATGTCAGGTTGCTGATCAAATTCCCAAGACGATGAAGTTCGGGAGGTATGGCGGGCTATTTGTGCCCGAGACTCTTATCCCGCCGCTGACCGAGCTGGCAGAGGCTTACGAACGGTTGAGCGGGGATGCTGGGTTTACTGCCGACCTGGACGGCATGCTTAAGAATTTTGCAGGAAGGGCTACGCCCCTGTACTACGCCAGGAATCTCAGCGAGAAGCTGGGCCGGAAAGTCTACCTGAAGCGTGAGGACCTGGTCCACGGCGGTGCTCACAAGCTGAACAACACTCTAGGCCAGGCACTGGTGGCAAAGCGCATGGGCAAGACCAGGCTGATAGCCGAGACGGGAGCAGGACAGCACGGTGTGGCAACAGCGATCGTAGGGGCTAACTTGGGGTTCGAGACTCAGGTGTACATGGGTGAGGTGGACATCGAGCGCCAGAAGATGAACGTCTACCGCATGGAGTTGATGGGGGCCGAGGTCATACCGGTCAAGTCAGGCTCTCGAACCCTCAAGGATGCCATAAACGAGGCCATGAGGGACTGGGCGTCCAGTTTCGAGAGCACTCACTACCTATTGGGCACGGCAGCCGGACCCCACCCCTTCCCTAGCATGGTCAGGGACTTTCAGAGCGTGATCGGAAAGGAGGCCAGGGAGCAGATCGTGCAGGCCGAAGGCAGGCTACCTGACTCAATAGTGGCCTGTGTTGGCGGCGGGTCCAATGCCATGGGGATCTTCGCCCCGTTCCTGGATGACAGCTATGTTGATCTGATCGCCGTTGAGGCTGGTGGGAGGGGCTTGGGAAAGACCGACAAGACTGCGGACAATGGGGCATCCCTGGGCTGCGGGGATGACGGTGTCCTCCACGGGGCTCTTACTAAGATCCTGCAGGACCCCTACGGCCAGATCCTGGAATCCTATTCTGTCGCTGCCGGTCTGGACTACCCCGGTGTTGGTCCACAGTTAGCCTATCTGGCTGAGACTGGGCGCGTCAAGCCCAGGATGGCTGACGATAAAACTGCAATAACAGGTTTCAGGCTGCTCTCCGAGCTGGAGGGCATAATCCCGGCGCTGGAATCTGCTCACGCAGTTGGGTACGCCCTTGGGGAGCCCGAGGCGCTAGGAGACCTGGCGATCATAAATATCTCAGGCAGAGGCGACAAAGATCTGGCAACGGTGATGGAATATGAGAATCTCTGAAGCTTTTCTGCATAAACCTCTATTGATCGTCTATATCTGCGCTGGAGACCCTAGCCCTGAAGCTACAGTCGACCTGGCAGAAAGGATTGCAGAGGCAGGCGCGGACATAATAGAGCTGGGACTACCCCACTCCGATCCCATAGCCGATGGCCCCACCATCCAGGCAGCAGCCCAGAGGGCCATAGCCGCAGGGATGAACACAGACGTCTACTTCGAAACTGTTGCTTCTATGGATGTTGACATTCCCAAGGTATTCATGGGATACTACAACATGATCTACGCCCGAGGCCTGGACAAGTTCGCAAGCGATTGCGCCAAAAGCTGTATTTCCGGCCTAATCGTGCCCGACCTACCGCCGGAGGAAGCTGGTCCTCTCCGGGAGGCCTGCATCTGCCACGGCGTGGACCTGATCTTCCTTGTAGCGCCCAACACGCCGCTTGATCGAATGCGAATGATCCTGGACCAGACCTCGGGGTTCGTCTACTTGGTGGCGAGAACAGGTGTCACCGGGGCCAGGAAAGACGTGCTCCAGGATACCAAGAGCCTGATAACAAGGGTTCCCGGGAACGTTCCCAGGGCGGTAGGTTTTGGCATCTCCACGCCTGCCCAGGCGGCAGAGGTGATCAGAGCAGGTGCGGATGCAGCCATCGTAGGTTCTGCCTGCGTTGACCTGATCGCCAAAGGAGAGATCGATCGCCTGGAGCAACTGGTCAGGGATATGAAAGAGGCAATCAGTGCAGTCGATAAGAGCAAAGCTCCAATAGTTTGCTGAAGAATTTTGCAGCATGGAAGAAGAGACGAAGAGGTTTGCCGAAAAGACTCTAGCCGATCTCCATAACGGCTGCGATGCGACGATAGTAGTCTTCGGAGACTCTATAACTGCAGGGTACGCTGTCCGGCGGGGATTTCCGACTTTTTGGAAGGAGATGCTTGTGCAGAAGTATCCCGGCGTCAGGATAGAGATGATCAACTCAGGGGTCTCAGGGGACACGACCATGGACGGCCTTTACAGGCTGGACTGGGCCGTCCTCTCCTACGAGCCTGATCTTGTAACCATCAACTTTGGGATCAACGACTGTGTCTATGGCCTGGGGCTCGAGGAGTTCGAGGCAAACCTAGCGGAGATGATAAGGCGCATTCTGTCAGGCCCTGCATCTGAGATATTGCTGCTCTCCTCTCAGCCTCTGGAGACGCCGCCCTATGACAGGCTGGTCCTGGATTACTATCAAGCTATCGAGCGGGTTGCGAAGGAGATGGACGTTGGTTTCGTGGATGTCTATGGAGCCTGGATGGATCGAGTGCGCCAAGGGACACCTCTAAGTTCGTTGATCATTCCAGGCCTGGATCATCCTAATGAGGCAGGGTACAGGATAATAGCTGAGGAGCTGATGAAGCTATTCTAATACTATTCTCGGGAAGGATTTAAAACAGTCTAATTCATTGCGGTCGGCAGTGTAACGATTTTTCTGTACTTTGATAATAAGAATGATTATCGGCCCTGTATCCTATCCAATCTTGAGAAAAGGAGGACACAGGACCATGATACCCATAGCACTCTTGGAAGATTACGGCAGTGTAACGATTTTTCTGTACTTTGATAATAAGAATGATTATCGGCCCTGTATCCTATCCAATCTTGAGAAAAGGAGGACACAGGACCATGATACCCATAGCACTCTTGGAAGATTACCTTATCGATCAGGAAGATGGACTAAAGAAGCTTCTGACCTGGTTCTTGAACCTTGTAATGCAGCTAGAAGCGGCGCAACAGGCAGATGCAGAACCGTATCAGAGAGTCGAATCCCGAAAGGCACATAGGAATGGCTACAAGGAAAGATCTCTGAAGACGCGAGTTGGAGAGCTCCGACTCAAGAAACCTCAATTCCGTGAAATTTCCTTCGAAACCAAGGTGTTCGACAGATTTTCGCGCGTAGAGAAGGCTTTGGTCAACGCTGTACTCGAATCGTATCTCCAGGGGGTTTCAACCAGGAGAATCCAAGATATTGTCTCTCGATTTGGCATCGAGAATTTATCTGCCTCTAGCGTTTCCAGGATATCCAAAGAGCTTGACGAGAAGGTAGAAGAATTCCTGAAGAAACCTATCGAACGTCCTATTCCTTATCTTTATGTAGATGCAAGCTACTTCAAAGTAAGAACAGAATCAAGATATGTTACCAAAGCTTTCATGATCGTCACAGGTGTTAGAGATGACGGTTATCGCGAGATACTTGGCGCAAGAATAGCTGACAGTGAAGATGAACTCTTCTGGTCGGGATTATTTCAAGATCTGGCGGATCGTGGGTTGTCCGGAGTAAAGCTCGTGATATCAGATGGTCATAAGGGAATCCAGAAAGCGGTTGAGAAATCATTTCTTGGTGCTTCATGGCAAATGTGTCACGTTCACTTTTCAAGAGCGGTCTTGAGAAACGTTGCCAAGAAGTATCATAAGGAGATCGCCGATAAGATCAAGATCGCTCTGGAAGACGAAATCAAGATACAGGACTTAGCGAAAGAATTGAGGGAAAGAGGTTATGCGAAATCTGCTGACACTATCGACCGCTTCAGATTCAGTCTGTGGAATTACAGGGCATTCCCCAGAGGTCACTGGAGAAGGATTCGGACTACAAACGGGCTGGAGAGGATCAACAAGGAGCTGAAAAGAAGATCCAGGGTAGTCGGTGCCTTCCCAAGTGAGAGCTCGTTCATGAGGTTAGGGGTTTCGATCCTCATCGATATCAACGAAGAATGGCTGACCGCTAAAAAGTATTTATCTATGGATGCTGATTGAGTATGTTGGGATACAGGGCAACTCCAAATTACAGAAATCTCGGCACACTACCTTGCGGTCTCTGCATTATTGTTCAATGGAACACTTCTTTCAAAATTTAGAAACATTTATAGCATCACAAGTCCTATTACTATCATTATGAAAGACTCAATAGCCTGGTTCGACATCTTTACAGAGGATTTTGATCGTGCTGTGAAGTTCTATTCTGACATTCTCGGCCAACCGATCCGCGTCGACACCTTCATGGGGCAAAAGCTCGGCTTCTTCCCTATGGATGGAATGGAAGGTGTTGGCGGCGACTTAGTGCTCCCGAAATGGGGAAAGCCCTGCGCCAATGGTACTCGCGTTTACTTGAGTTGCCAGGGAATACTCGATGAGGTCATCGGAAGAGTAGAGAAGTCCGGCGGAAAGATCATCGCTCCGAAATTTAAGCTCGGCGATATGGGGTGGAGAGCAATTATCATGGACACTGAGGGAAATACCGTCGGCCTGCACAGTTCCAAATGATAATCCTTTAGGTATCAGCGGCGTATACGCTATTGCCTTCTTTTCTTATATAGGACTTACGCACTTGGCAGAATCTTCTTATATTGCATATGCTATATTAATACCAACAAATAAATGGGATAGGGCTGAACTTGAATCCTTCCAAGTGCGATGATCTTGATTATATTCACTTTCTGATAGCATCAGTAGATGTTTTTACCTGTACTGAGGCTGCAAGGTGCCAGCCAGTAGGAGAAAATAGTCCATCGCATGATGCATTTACCCGTCTTCTACAAAGACAGCCTCCAGATACGGATACGTTGTGGAATGAGGTAAAGGATATTGTTCAGCCTCAAAATGGTTTCTTGGTTATTGACGATACGACGTTGGACAAGCCATATGCTAAAAATATGAGCCTAGTCTATCATCAATGGAGTGGAAAACAGCATCGATTGGTGAATGGAATCAATATTTGTACGTTGCTGTGGACAGATGGAAACGCTATAATTCCCGTTGATTTCCGAATCTACGATATAGATGTCGACGGCAAGACAAAAAATGATCATTTTCGAGATATGCTTGCCAAAGCAAAAGAACGGCGTTTTCAGCCCCGTATTGTTCTCTTCGATAGCTGGTATGCCAGTGTAGATAATCTCAAAACCATACGAAAGTCTGGATGGCACTGGCTGACCCGATTGAAGAAAAATAGGCTAGTGAATCCGAATAACACCAAAAATATGCAAATTCAGGAGATAGAGATACCGTTGCAAGGCAGGGAAGTGCATTTAAAAGCTTATGGTTTTATAAAAGTATTCCGGATAGTCTCTAATGACGGTGACATAGGATACTGGGCAACTGACGTGCTGGAGATAGACGAAGCTAAACGCGAAAAATTTGGTGGATATTCCTGGAAGATTGAGGAATATCACAGAGGCATAAAGCAATTCTGTGGAGTCGAAAGCTGTCAAGCAAGAAAAAGTCAGTCCCAGAGAGCACACATAATGTTCTCCCTGAGAGCGTTTCTCAGATTAGAAGTAGAAAGGCTTAGAATAGGAATAAGTTGGTTCGAATCTAAGCGAAGAATTATTCGCGAGTCAATTCGCGAATATATAAAATATCCTTATTATTCATTGTCGAAAGATTCAACTGCGTAAGTCCTATTATAGATAAAGGATTGCCTTCTGGCCTTCTGGCACTGCCTCTGGTAGCGCCCTTTACCAACTCGTCTTCTCTTTCGGATTCTCCCCGGCCCTCTTACAACGAAGCGCGTGCGCAAGGGAACTCCATTAAGTCGTTGATCATTCCAGGGCTGGATCATCCAAACGAGGCGGGCTACCGGATAATCGCCGAGGAGCTGATGAAGCTGTTCTTGAGGACGAAAAAGATATCAAAAACCGCGTGGATACTTCTTCAAAAATTTAGAAACATTTATAGCATCACAAGTCCTATTACTACTATGAAAAACGCAATAACTTGGTTTGACATCCCAACCGAGGATTTTGATCGTGCGGTTAAGTTCTATTCTGACATTCTAGGCCAACAGATCCGCGTGGACACATTCATGGGGCAAAAGCTCGGTTTCTTCCCCATGGAAGGAATGGAAGGTGTTGGCGGCGACATAGTGCCTCCGGGATTGGGAGCAAAGCCATGCGCCAACGGCACACGCGTTTACCTGAGTTGTCAGGGAATACTCGATGAGGTAATTGGAAGAGTAGAAAAGTCCGGCGGAAAGATCGTCACACCGAAACTTAAGATAGGCGATATGGGCTGGATAGCAATGATAATGGACACCGAGGGGAATAGCGTCGGCCTGCACAGTTACAAGTGATAATCCTTTAGATATCAGCGGTTATACGCTTTTGCCTTCTTTCTTTTATGACTTCAAAAGCTGGCTCTAATCTATGAGTGCTCGGCATGGGTAAGCTTCCGATTCTGGTTTCTAAATTACCTTGCCTCCCCCCTTTTGCCGACTATCCGTATCGCTATCCAGTGTAGCCGCACATCCCGACCCGAGGAGAGTTGACGACCGGCAGGAGCATATCCTCTCCGCACTCGTGCTTACCAGCGCACTCCTCGCAGACCCAAGCGGCATCGTCGGTGCACTCACAGCATACGGCTGTGGCCTGCTTGCCGCATTGGCATTTAATGTCTGGAGGATCGTTTCTGGCCAGGACCTTGACAGCCTTGCCCTGTGCCAGGCCTTCCCTAACTGAGACCAATTTAAGTAGAAGCTCTGTCGAGGTTCCGAAGTCGTAGAGGTGCTCGAACTTCATCCCCGGGACGATCACTTTTCCAAGGGCGATTTTCATGCTCCTGTCGCCGGGCTCCATCTTTTCTGAAATGAATGTGCCGCCTCCTATCTCAAAGCTGCTGAGGTGGCCGCAACACTCCAGCCAGATCTGACGCAGAAAACTGTCCAGGTCCTCCAGAGTCGCATTCGCCGGGATTTCAATATGCATCCAGTACATCGGCCGGTCGCGGCCTTCCACCTGAAGATGAAGGATTGTCCTACTGGTGCTGCCTTTGGCGGTGCCCTTGATTGCCAGCTTATCGTTCTCTTCAGCTCTGACCTTACAGGACTTCAGATGCCTTGCCATCGCCGATTTGGCAAAGTTGCCTTTGCAGAAGCAGCAGGTTCCACTTGAACTCTGTCTTGTAATTTTAGCTCCCTCCGATACGTCCAGTAAACTCCGTTTGGCTCTCTCAAGACCCTCTTACAAAGGGACGAAATCTTACGGTTTCCACTGAGTTATCCCCTCCACCCTCTCGAAATCGTTGTTGTTGGTGGCGATGTTAGTTACTTCGTTCAGCCTCATCATCGAAAGGTGGATTGCATCTGCTGCCATCAGGCTGTATCTCCTGGACAGCACTACGAAATCAGGGAAAAGCGCTCCTTCCAACAGGCCGAGATTGAAGCTCTTTATGAGTTCCATCTCCACCCAGACGATCTTCAGCTCATCGATTATCTCAGGCCTTTCTTTGAACAGCTTCTTTGCCTTCCGGACTTCGACTCCGTAGACACTTGCTATCTCTGCCACAGTGAGCTTGTGGAAAACCTCGCTCAGGACGAAGTCTGAAGAACAACCCTTGATCTCCTTATTTTCCACACGGGTAAGAAGATCTCTGCAATTCCGGCCGAAGGTTGGGTGATCGAAGGCAGAGTAAAGGAATATGTTTGCGTCTAAGAAAACCTTCTCACCATCAGGTATCTCTGTTAGCTTCAATCCTACAACTCCATATCGACAATCTCATCGGCTGTCTTTTCATCTATCTTCAGCCGCCCGTGAAACTCATCAACAGGGGGCCTCCGGACCTCAATCTCTACCTCCTCGCCCTCTCGCAGTTTGATGTCCCGAAGAGGCTTCAGCACCTTGTCCTCGTATCTGGCTTTGACCCTTATTACCATAGCACCGCCACCGAATAGTCTCGGTTATAGAGCACCCTTAGCCTATAAAGTTAATCAATAGAGTCAGCAGACTCTTTATATCATCAAGGACGAAAGCGTTGTTCTATGGGCAGGATTCCTGCAAAATGCAAGGACTGGAAGGTGGCCAACTCGCCCCTCACCCGTTGGTGGTGCAATCTGGTCTGCGGAGGGTGCACAGGCGGCAGGCTGTGCGAGCACTGGTGCATCGTGGCTGAGAGGTTCGGCTCCTGGACGCTGCTCATAACCCTGGTGTTTCCGGTGGTTGTACTGATTATCCTGCTGTGGCAAGCCCTGAGAGGCTAGTTTAAACTATTTATATAATTCAATTTAGCCAATATATTTCTGGTGGTTGGGAAACATATATCTCCCTGTTACGCATACCAGTAGGCGGTGTTCTCATTGTCTCCCGGCAACGATCGTATCCTTGTAACCTGCGGCCTACCCTATGCAAATGGCCCCTGCCACCTAGGCCACCTAAGAACCTACATACCAGCGGACATCTTTGTAAGAGGCATGAGAAAGATGGGCAAGGACGTCCTTTTCGTCTGCGGCACCGATGCTCACGGAACGCCAATCGTAGTCAACGCCGAGGCTCAAGGGACAACGCCAAAAGAGCTGGTAGCCAAGTACCACGCTCACTTCGACGCTGTCTTCAAGGACATGAACGTGAAGTTAGACTTCTTCGGCGACACAGATGATCCCGAAAGCCACCATCGGACCCGGGAGATTGTCGAGACGCTGGTGGAGAAGGGCTACGTCTACCCCAAGGAGATAGAGCTGGCCTACTGTCCGGCGTGCGTCCGCTTCCTGCCAGACAGGTACGTGGAAGGCATCTGTCCCTACTGCGGCGTTTCCGCACGGGGCGACGAGTGCGATATGGGCTGCGGCCGCCATCTCGAGCCCGGTGAGATAAAGAACGCCGTCTGTAAGGTCTGCGGCGGAAAGGCCGAGTACAGAAAGCAGATCCACTACTTCTTCAAGCTCTCAGAGTTCAAGGACTTCCTCCTGAAGTACCTTGAGACCCTGGGGGGAACAGCAAGCGCCAGGAACTACGCATCCGAGTGGGTACGAATGGAGCTGAAGGACTGGTGCATTACTCGAAGCATGTCCTGGGGGATCAAGTTCCCAGAGCATGACGATCTTGTGGTTTACGTCTGGGTGGATGCACCCATCGGCTACATAGCCTTCACAGAGGAGTGGTGCGCCCAAAACAACAGGGACTGGAAAGAGTACTGGCTGGACGGGGCAAAGATCGTCCACTTCATCGGTGGCGATATAGTCTACCATCACTGCATCTTCTGGCCGGCAATGCTCAAAGGGGCTGGATACACACTGCCATCGGCGGTCGTGGCCAGCGGAATGCTCAAGATCGACGACAAGAAGTTCTCCAAGAGCCGAGGCTATGTGATCTGGGTCAAGGACGACTACCTGGATCGTGGATTGCACCCCGACCTTCTCAGGTATTACCTTGCAAGCTACACCGCTCACAACAAGGAGGTCAACTTCGCCTGGAAGATCTTTGGGGATAAGGTGAACACTGAGCTTGCCGGAGCCTTCGGCAACTTCCTGAACAGAACCCTTACTTTTACAATCAAGAACTTCGACAACATGGTGCCGCCAGGAGAGATAGATCCCGAGGTCATCTCGAGGATTGTTGGAACGACCAGGGAGGTAACATCTGGCCTGGAGGAGTACGAGTTCAAGAAGGCCATTGATACTGTGATGACCCTGGCCGATTACGGTAACACCTACTTCCAGTCCCACGAGCCCTGGAAGCTCGTGAAGGCCGACAAAGAGCTGGCAGGACCCGTGCTGCGATCGTGCCTTCAGATCGCCAAGGCGCTTGTCATCCTTATGGACCCGGTCATGCCCACCAAGATGGAGGCAGCCTGGAGACAGTTGGGGTTGGAAGGGACCGTAGAGGCCCAACGGTTTGTTGATGCCGTCGTTCCTGTGCCTGAGGGACATAGGCTGGGAAAGCCGGAGATCCTCTTTGTCAGGATGGAGGATGCGACGATCAAAGAACTGGACGACATCTTCAAAGAGAGGATGAACCAGGCAGAATCAAAAGACAAAAAGGAGAAGAACAAGTTAATGGAGACCATTTCCTTTGAGCAGTTCAAGGGCATAGACCTGAGGGTGGGAGAGATAAAAGAGGCTGAGAGGATCAAGGGCTCCAATAAGCTTCTCAAGATCATAGTGGACATAGGAACAGAGAAGAGACAGGTGGTTGCAGGCATTGCCGAGACCTACACGCCTGAGGACCTGGTGGGAACCCAGGCTGTGGTCGTAGCCAACCTGGAGCGCGCTAAGCTCTTCGGCGTGGAATCACAGGCAATGCTCCTGGCAGCCGATATCGGCGGAAAGGCATTGCTGTTAAGACCGCAGGAAAGGGTAGAGCCGGGAACAAAGGTAAGGTAGGAATCGATATGCTTCAAATTGATAATTTATCCAAGTCTTATACAATAGACGGAATAGAGGTTGCAGCACTTAAGGACATCAGCTTTTCCGTCAAGCCCGGTGAGATCCTGGGTTTCGTTGGCAAGAGCGGTGGCGGCAAAACCACGCTGATGAAGATCCTGCGAGGGATGGAGCCATTCAACTCCGGCAAGATCGTCATGGGGGAGTTGACTGTAACGCCCGAGTCGGAAGACGACGTCCGAAGGGAACAGATGAGGCTATCGGCCATCCATCTGCAGAGGGATTTTGCGCTGTGGACCGAGTCCGTTCTGAAGAACGTTGTCATGCGAGTTTACTCAAGAGAAACCGGTTATGAGGTGCTTCCAATACCTGAGTTGGGCAACTACGACGATCTTTACAAAGAGGCAATGTACTACCTCCGGCTCGTGGGATTGGAGAAGAAAGCCCACCAGCTTGCCACCCTCCTTTCAGGAGGCGAGAAGCAGAGGCTTCTGATTGCGAGACAACTGGCCAAGAAGCCCAGGTTCTTGCTGCTCGACGAGCCAGCTACAATGGCGTGTCCGGCCACCAAGCAAGAGGTTTTGGACGCCGTTTTGAACGTGAATAGAGAGCTAGGATTGACCATTCTAGTGGTATCTCACCTGCCCGAGGTCCACCAGTATCTGGACGACAGGCTGATCTGGCTGGATAATGGAAGGATTGTGGACATGGGTTTGCCCGCCGCGATTCTTGAGAAGTTCCTATCAGGCATAGGCGTAGCTGAACCTCTTGCCTCTAGAGATAATCCAGAGCCGATCATCCGCATTGAGGGGCTGAACAAGAGGAGCTACCTGGTCGGCCCGGGTGAGGTTCTAAATATCGAGAATCTCACCTTCGATATCAATGAAGGAGAGATCACCTCAATAATAGGATCATCAGGATCTGGCAAGACCACTATTCTCAAGATCATCGAGGGCTTGAGGCCTTCGGACGAGGGATCAGTGCTCTACCGACTGGGCGAAAGATGGGTGGACATTATCTCCTATTCGCCATCCAGGATGGAGGTCAGAAGATCCTTGGGCATAATGTACCAGGAGTTTGCCCTATCCCTGAGTGAGACCATATTAGATCAGATAGCCTACCAACTGGGAGTGAAGGGCCAGAATGTCGTAGAACACGCCAGATCTATGGCCGAGGAGAACGGGATCAGCGATAAGGTCTTGGATCTTATTTACTCGCTGACGGACATGCAAGAAGAGGAGGCAAAAACAGTTCTGGAATCCATGGGATTGACAAGGGATGTTTTCAAGGATCTCTTCCCCAGGTTCCCAACTACAGAGGCCCTCGAGTTCGCAGAGCCAGTCTTCAAGCTCATGGACCTCGACCCAACCGTGCTGACGAAGCTGTCCGAACAGCTCAGCGGTGGAGAAAGGGTAAGGGCTTCCATCGCCATCCTCCTGGCGGCCAAGCCCAGGATACTGATCCTGGACGAGCCCTTTGGTGACATTGACCCTCTCACTCTGAGAGAAGTATCTAACGCCCTGAAGAAGATCAACAGAGAGCTCGGGACTACCATCCTCCTGGTCAGTCACCACGTTGACTTCGTGCGTGAGATTTCTCACCGCGCAATTCTGATAGAGAACGGAGTCATATCGGCCGACGGCAACCCCGACGAGGTCTGCAATGCTTTCCTTTCCAGGTGCGGAGCCGCCTATCTTAAGCGGCCTGAAGGCCAAGTTCTGACTTGATTTATTGATGTGATTTGACATGGATGATGAGCTGACAGAGATCTACCAGCAGCTTTCTGACCAGATCACCCCCGAGGAGTTCGAGACCAGAATAGCGGAGAAGGTTTCCCTTATGGGTGGCCTCTGCGACAGGCGTACTGCGGCCATGCTGGTGGCCCGGGAGCTTGGGGCAAGCGAGGTCCAATTCAAGATCGGAAGGATCAAGCCGGAAACTGGAACAGTCACCTTTACGGGAAAAATCATATCCATATCCGAGATCAAGGAGTTTCAGAGGTCGGATGGCTCGCCTGGACGGGTTGTGAACCTGACACTTGGTGACGAGACGGGCACCATTCGAGCAGCCCTGTGGGATGAGGCAACCGATCTGGTGAAGTCCGGAGACATAAGGGTGGACCAGTGCCTGAAGGTGCGGGGCCTGGCCAAGGAGGGCTTTGCTGGGACGGAGGTGTCCATAGGCCGCAACGGGGGCGTCGAAGAGGTGGACGCGGACATAAAGCCAAGGCTCGCGCCCTACAAAATCTCGGAGATCAATAGAGACATGGGCGAGGTGAATCTGGTCGCTCGTGTACTGGATCCAGGAGTTGTCAGGGAGTTCGCGCGTAAAGATGGATCGAAGGGGCTAGTCAGGACCGTTCTTCTGGGCGATGAGACTGGGAAGATCAGGCTCAACCTGTGGAACGACCAGGCCAGCTTGGAGATTGCCCCGGGCGATGCCCTGGAGATCATAAACGGATCCTCTCGGGAGAGGTACGGCCAGGTGGAGATCCAGACCGGCGGCTACACCGTAGTGAAAAAGAGCAATGCTACGATCAACTATAGCGAGAAGATAACGCCGATAGCCGACCTTGAGCCGGGAATGATCTGCACAGTCTCCGGATTCGTTTCCGGTCTAGGCGAGGTGAGGGAGTTTCAGAAGGCCGACGGCACTCCGGGCAAGGTGGCCAACATCTACGTCTCCGATGCCACCGGCCGGGTGAAAGCTGTTCTGTGGGGAGATCATGCACAGCTTTTGGAGGGGCTGGATATTGGCTTTCGGGCCGATATTGTGGACTGCCAGGTCAAGAGCGGATGGAATGAAGAGCTCGAGATCAGTTGCGGTTGGAGTACCAAAATCACTTTCGCCCCGCCTGAGTAACTCAGTTAAGTAAGTGGCCCAAAATAGTATAGAGGAAATCATAATGCCAATAAAACTTCTAGAGGATCTGCCTGGAGTTGGTCCTGCCACGGCCGAGAAGCTTAGAGAGGCCGGGTTCAACTCCATCGAGGCCATTGCTGTCGCGTCGCCCGGAGAACTAGGCGCGTGCGCGGACGTTGGCGAGACTACTGCCTCCAAGATCATAGCCGCCGCCCGCGAGGCCGCCGACATCGGAGGCTTCGAGACCGGAGACATAGTTCTGGAGCGAAGAAAGCATGTTGGGAAGTTGACAACCAGCAGCAAGAGCCTGGACGATCTTCTGGGCGGCGGCATGGAGACCCAGTCCATAGTCGAGCTCTACGGCGAGTTTGGCTCGGGAAAGACACAGGTGGCCCACCAGATAGCCGTCAACGTCCAGCTCCCTCAGGAGATGGGCGGCCTCGACGGTTCGGCAATAATCATAGACACCGAGAACACCTTCCGGCCTGAGAGGATCACCCAGATGGTGGGCGGCCTTCCAGCATCCGAAGACCGTACCTGGGAACCGGAGGAGTTTTTGAAGCACATTCACGTGGCCAGGGCATACAACTCCAATCACCAGATGCTCCTGGCCGAAAGCGCCCTGGACCTAGCCGAGAAGCTGAAGGACTCAGACAAGCCAGTCCGCTTGCTCATTGTGGATTCGGTCACTGCTCACTTCCGGGCTGAGTACGTTGGCCGCGGAACCCTGGCGGATCGGCAGCAGAAACTTAACAAACACCTCCACGCTCTGATGCGCTTTGGAGATCTGAACAACGCCCTGATAATGGTCACCAATCAGGTCATGTCCAAGCCGGACACCTTCTTCGGCGATCCAACAAAACCCGTGGGCGGGCATGTGCTGGGTCACACGGCAACCTTCAGGCTGTACCTGCGCAAGTCCAAGGGCGAGAAGCGCATCGCTCGACTTGTGGATTCTCCCAATCTACCGGATGGCGAGGCGGTTTTCTCGGTGACCACGCCAGGGATCAAGGATTAGGTGGTGTACAGGGCTGTACTGGATGATACCTAAAACAGCCTCCCGATGTAGAGAACATGATACAGAGGAGGCCGTTGGAGGAGAGCTGTAGCGGAGAAACCTCTTCCTCTGCGAGATTGCTATCCACACATCCAGGGGTTTAAGAGAGTTGGCGTGAACTCCATGCATGGGATAACCTTTAAAGTTGTTGCGTGCAACCATATCAAGGTGGAGGTTAGTTGAATGAGATTGGCAAGCATACTGTTATCAGCTATATTACTTTCATGTTTATCAATTCAGGCTCACGCCGATGTTGGTGACATCGCAGTGCCGAGTATGCCCGTCCCGGACATGAGCGTGCCAGAGCCTCACATCTCAGCGCCAAGCATGGAGGTGCCAGTGACAACCCCCAAGACGATAGTCGAGCCAAACATCAATCCTAAACAGGAACTCAACCAAACCAGCAATACGAGTTCTAATCAGACGCAAGTGACTCAAATACAACAGGGGGTCCAACCAATGAACGTGAGCGGCAAATGGTCGATAAAGTTTAATGACGGCACAGACAGGTCACTTGACTTGAACCTATGGCCGTCCGGCGGGAACAGAATTATGGGTTATGGCACCCTAACAGAAGACGGTGCTAAGAACTCTGTGACTGCCAGCGGATCTTTAACCGCGCAGGAGCTAACATTGACCGCTAAGTCGGCCACACCCGAATACGCCAATCAAAAATATGATGTGTACGATCTCGACCTGCTTATGAAAAACAATACTCTGTCGGGAACTTATGTCTTGAGTTCAGGCGGACAGTCCTTAGGCAAAGGAAATGTCACCGCAGTAAAGCAGTAGTAATGCGCACGCTTTGATCGGATGTAGGAGTCTTTTGGACTAGGATTACAACACAAGATCTTCCATAGGTTCCGCTATTTGAATTAGCTGGCCGATAGAGAAAGAACAAGTAGTGTATTCCGTTCTATCGGCAGCACCTTCATAGACGATTCTTCAACCCATACAGGAATTGATCAGACAAAATTTTGCACAAGTACCGAAATGATCCATAGAGCCCTATACCCAATCATGAATTTGATCGATCGAAGACTGGGATAAAAGAGCAAGACAACCTTGGAGGCCTGACATGATCAGGAAGAGGCTTGAGGAAAGAGCTGGAGGGAGAAGAGCTTGGCAAGATGAGGACGAGTTATGGCCAACAAGTTCGTCCTCAGGAAGATTTAAATCCGTATAAACTAATTAACGTGGGAAAGTAAGGAAGGATACAAATGAGAAGCTCCGTATTGGCTGGATTGGCACTACTATCAATACTATTGATACTCTCTTTTGGAGGAGTGGCCTTGACAGAGAAAGGTAGCATGGCGAAGAACATGACAACGCCGATGAACATGACAACGCCGATGAACATGACAACGCCGATGAACATGACAACGCCGATGAACATGACGATGCCGATGAACATGACGATGCCGATGAACATGACGATGCCGATGAATATGCCTAGTAAGATGGCCAATGGGTCCATGGAAATGATCATGCTTCAGAATGTTACATTGAACATCGTATTAATTCAGAATCTAACCGAAATCACGAACACGATCATACCCGCAAGCATAAACGCGACTAATAAAAATACAACCAATGCACTTAATGCAGTCAAATCTTTCGCGAAGCACAATTGATTAAGATTCTGATGCAACCAGAAATCCTTTTTTGTGGTTCGGGTGAAATCTGGCACAATTCCTTCTACTCATGATCGTTAAGGCATTTTGTATGTCGTTAGATCCCTAATTGGATCAAGTGTTGTCATTTGTGAGTAGTTTGAGCTCAATGGGGTAGTCGGCGGCTGATGTGGAGCCGCAAGCGCAGCACTGCCGGTATTCAACCCTGGATCATCCATTTGAAGTAAATCTACGAGTTCCGACTTCGAACCGTATCCTGCTTGGTTATCTACTAGCATTCCGTTCTTGAAAATCAGAAGCGTTGGGTAAGACGTGATATTGTACCTTCTCGCTGTCACCGAATTATTTTCGATATCGATCAGTCCAAAAGTCACTTGGCCCCTCAGCTCACCGGCCAGTTCATAAAGTGCAGTGCTCATAGTCTTGCATGGTTCACACCATGGGACGTAACAATCGAGGACAAAGAAAGGAAACTTGTTAATAGCGTTATTCGCTGTGCTGTCGCTTAACTTCAAAATTCCATCTGAGTTGGAGAGATCTGTTTTTATTAGCTGATCCGCGGCCATTGCGGTTGTTGCTAGGCCAAATATTGCTAATGACCCAATCAATATAAAATACATTATACGATGCACTAATCATCTCTCCTTCTCGCTTATGCATTCTCAATTCTATTAGGATCTATGCTATTTAAGATTTTGCGAAAAAAAATGGCATTTCTGTTATATTATTCTGTGATATATGTATAAGGAAGTTATCGACGATCTTATCGTCGCAATTTGGCTGGAAGTCCTGGCTACAAAGAGCCTTAACGGCCTATATGCTATTGGTCGTCAAGTTCGTTTCTAAAATAAGCTTGAAATGCCAATTATGACCTTCTGAAGCGATACAACCGATCCACTCTTTGCCTAGCTCGAATTTCCGGCATGTCAATGCGGCGTTATGCGTAACCATGTCGCATAGCCCGGTTCCAATTGCCTTTGCTCTAGCTTCTAGCGTCGTCCATTCTTCGATCAGACGCATGCTGCGTTCATCCCCCCGAGCTTCTTCTAGTGCGAACCGATCTTCTCCCGCAGACATCATTACCGTAGCTTCAACCAATTTGGAAAGACAACGAGATTCAAGATCTATGCCGACGCGCCGGCCTAAACCCAACGCAATCACGCAGCAATCATCTCTTCGCGCTAAATTGAAATCCAAGTCATTGGCCTGGTCGAGAGCCAGCCGGGGCCGTCCGTGAGGTCCATAGAGAAATACTAGATTGTGGGGATTAATTCCGGTATAGAGCCCCAACACCCCACGCAATAGAGTTCTAGAGATTGCGAAACGCAGACCGTCTAGCTCTCGACCATAGCTTGCAGCTCTAGCTTGCTCGTCATGGGAAAGAAAGGGCCAGACTGCTTTCATCGAGCCACAGTCTAGCGGCAGTGCATGTACAAGAACCTGCCCGGGTTTAAGGCACTCTCCGTGTCCTGGCGGGAAAACGCCGCATGCCCGCCACAGCTCGAACAGAGACGGGCGCATATTGTTACACACTCTTCCCGAGGCTCGGGTTTCTTGACAATGATCCCGAATGCTTTAGACTCTGCTTTGGCTGAACTACCATATGTCTCTTAGATTTGGCCTGCGGAGACAATATGGCTTCAACTCGTAGCACCGGCTGCGCTGGCGAACCTTCCCATTCGCTGCCTTTGGCAAGCACCTCACCCTTCATCAGCAACGAAAGGTTCCCCAGGCGCGCACCTGCCTTCATCTCGCTATCGTAGAGCACCACGCTGCGTTCACCGATCGTACAATCGGGGCCGACTCGGACGTATGACATCTTCATCACACGATCTTCAAACAGATGAGTCTGCAGTGAGACCCCAGGGTTAATGGCACTGTTGTCCCCAACTTCGGTAAGGTCGAACTCGCTCATGAAAGTGGTCAGGAGGAGAACATTACGACCGAGCTTTACACCCAACAAACGCAACATCGGCCGGATGAGCGGAGTGCCGGTCAAGAATCCCAGAAGGAGTGGCACAGTGACATTTTCATAGAGCCCGGTGATGAGTTCAGTGCGGCGTACAAAGTGGCTCCACAATGGCTCGAAGCGCGGCAGGTAGCGACCAATCAATATCCACTTTAGTGCGGCGACTGCGAGTATTGTCGCGAACGCTGGAGCCAGGTAGAACAACGGCAGCAGTGGTAGGGAAAAACCTAACCCCAGTGTGGCGAGACTTGCTTGCGACAAGAAGTATAGAGCCCATAAAATGCCAAACGCGAAGGCCGGCGGAAGCGTGATTCGGAAGAATTCGTAGCCGTAGCGCAACGCATAGGCGCCCAGATGTGGGTTGAATGTCTGCTCTTCGGTGTAGCCCTCGACAACTTGCCGGCGAGGGAGGTACATCGGAGGCAGGCCCAGCCAGGAACTGCCGGGATAAATCGTGGCTTGGGGTGGAGTCGACTGTACCCCT
The DNA here is from genome assembly GCA_963754945.1 of Methanotrichaceae archaeon. Lineage (GTDB taxonomy): Archaea > Halobacteriota > Methanosarcinia > Methanotrichales > Methanotrichaceae > Fen-7. The sequence goes on along the minus strand of CAVWIG010000024.1, from coordinate 41,388 downwards.
ATAAGGCAACCATCGGGAACATTTCCACCGACCGGCACCACCGAAGAGTTGCCGATGAAAGTGCGGACGCCTATGGTAATGGGCGCGACCATCAGTGTCTTTCGGTACACTCGAGCTGGCCCTATCGAAGCCAGATCAGCGACGAAGGCCTCGTCTTTGATTGTGAGCAGCTCAGGAGTGATATTGGAAACTGTCGAGATTTCGCCGCGCACACCAATCTTAGCTCCGAGCATACGCAAGAAGGGGGCTATGTAAAGCGTCCCATACTGCGCATTATTGAGCATCAGGGTCAATCCCACGAGCGCGTCGACCGTCCACTTGCGCAGGTAGAAAGTGGATTGCAACGGGTATCCGCCCGGCTTGACATCTGGCAGTATTAGCCGCTTGCAACCAGTAACGAGTATGCATAGGGATGAGACGAACATGGCGCCAGCTAAAATCAGGCCGACGACCCAGGTCCAGACATTTCCCGGATAGTTCGTGATCAGCCACCAATCGAATAGAACTCCGGGTATCCCAGCCAAGAGCGGCACAAGCGGCAGAAATAACATGCCTGAAACCAGGAATCCCGCAATCAACATCCGTTCCGACACACGTTGCCTGCCTTGCGTTACGGGCACAACGAACGGGGGAGCCTGATCGATTGGTCGAGAACGTGCTGGTGAACCGTTAGCGACATAGCTGGGCGACAGCATGCTTCCATGGGCAAGCTGAGATTGTTCGAGAAGCATTGCGCCATCGCCCATTATGGTGTTGATGCCGAGCACGCTGTTGGCTCCTATGTAACAGTCGCTACCGATGTCGATTGTGCCGAACTCGATGCTGCCAGACGTTACGGAGTAACCCAACAAGTAGCTACCGTTGCCGACGCTGGTGCCATCGCCTAGGCAGATCAAGTCATGGCAGGAAACGAGACCAGTGCCGATGTAGCAATCCTTGCCGATCCTTGCGCCCATCAGGCGGCAATACCAGACCATCAGTGGAGTGCCCACAAACATGGACACCGGCACGAACCTTTGTGCTAGGTTTACCAGCCACCAGCGCAGATAAGCATCACCCCACAGCGGATGCACGCCTGGTTTAAACCGGCCTATCAGCAACCGTTTCGCGACGACTGCGACAGCAACTGAGGCGGGAATATAGAGCAAGTACAAAAGCAGCCCAATAAACACGTAGTTCAGTAGGGTATCGCCTCCGGTCAGCCTCTGAGACAGATACAGCCAGAGGATCATCATCAGGCCAGGAATGCCAAACATCAAGTACAGAGATAAGGATTGAGCGGCTACGAGCCTCTTCGACGCACGTGCTTTGAACGTAGTTTTTTTAGGCTGTTCGACAATCGAGATTCCATTGGGGTCTTCAGCAGCAGTACCTAGCCTTGCGAGCTTCTGCACAGTCGGGTTAGCATAGAAATCGGCCATGCTCAAATGCACGAACGCCGGATTCTCCCTCAGCTTCGAGACCACAAAGGCTGCGAAAAGCGAGTGACCGCCGAGGTCACGGAAGAAGTCGTCGGTCGCTGAAATCTGCGGCAGCCTCAGGACATTGCTCCAGACTTCAGAGATATGGGTTTCAACCTCTCCTCTGGTAGCGACGAATGGCTTGTTAGAACCCAGGCGGGTCAAACCAGGCTTGGGCAGGGCCTTGCGGTCGATCTTGCCGCTGGGAAGGACGGGGAGTGCATTGATCAACTCTATATAAGCCGGTACCATGTAGGGTGGCATGTAGTAGTGAAGCAGATCATGGAGCTTCGCAGGATCGACGTTGTGGCCGAGTTTTGGAGTTACGTAGGCGACAAGCTCCTCGATTCCATCAGGAGATGGCATCACTGCCACTGCAGCCGCCTGAACGTCGTCGGACTTCAAGATTACCGATTCGATCTCCGATAACTCAATGCGGTAGCCGCGCAGCTTTACCTGTAGATCTGCCCTCCCATGATATTCGATCTCACCGGCCTCTGTGTAGCGTCCAAGGTCGCCGGTCCGATAGAGCCTTGCATATCCTGGTTCTGCGTCTGGATCCGGTATGAAGCGCTCGGCGGTTATATCGGGTCGTTTGACATACCCTCGGGCGACACCCACTCCTCCGATATAGATCTCGCCGATCTCGCCATTGGGCACTCTCCGACCTGCTTCGTCAGCGATAAGCACCTTATAGCTCGGCAACGGTCGTCCAATCGTTACAGGCTTTCCCGGTTCCAGCTCTGCCCAGGTCGCTGTGATAGTAGTTTCAGTTGGGCCGTAAGTGTTGAGGAAGCGTCGTCCTGGCTTTGCCCAGCGGTCAACCAAGTTCTGAGGGCACGGCTCACCGCCGACTTCAATCAGCCTGAGGCTTGGGATGTCTTTATCGATCGACGAAAGCATGGTCGGCACGGCGCCTAGAACGGTCACACGCTGCTCGATGAGAAAACGGGCGAGTTCGTTGCCGACGCAGCTCCCCTTTTCTGCTGGACCAGCAATTAGTGTCGCGCCTGCATTGAATGCCATCCAGATCTCTTCGACCGAAAAGTCAAAAGCAATAGTGATTCCTTGAAAAACACGGTCTTCAGGCTTGATACCGTAGATCTCGGTCACGACGTTGATCAAATTGACTACACTTCGATGCTCGACCTCTACACCCTTCGGCCTGCCAGTGGAGCCAGAAGTGTAAATAATGTAGCAAAGCTCCCTTTCGGGCTGGCCGGAAAGGGCAATCTCGGGACGACTACCAGGTTGCGATGCAATTACTGCCTTTTCACGATCCAAAAGCACCTGAGGGCTTTTGTTCGCAGCCTTTCGGGCTGAGATCGATTCGGTCGAAATCAGCATGCTAAACTCAGCATCCTCAGCAATAAAACGAATGCGGTCACTGGGAAAGCTTGTATCAAGTGGAACATACGCAGCGCCGAGTTTCAGAACAGCGATTATCGCGGCATAAGTCTCGATCGAGCGCTTCAACAGGATACCAACACGGTTCCCAAACTTAACACCTCTTTCGCTCAAGTAATGAGCAATGCGGTTTGCGTAGTGTTCCAGTTCTAAGTAGGTGTATTCCTTTCCTTCACAGATGACTGCGATGCGATCTGGCATTGTATCGGCTGTTCTTTCGAACAACTGCTGCAACATGGCAGGCTTTACTTGAGTGTTTGGAATCGATAAACTCTGAGCCCTCTTTTCAAACATTATATATGAACCCAATTGAACGATATTTATAACCTGGACCGAACGAACTATTAAACTTGTTTTTTAGAAGTGCTAATAATTGTTTAATAATGTTCGATTTTTAATTTAAACTAATAAAACAGTTCTGTTTTTAGCTATTTGCCTTAATTTACGTTATTTTACTTATTAACAACTCCTGGTAGCTATTCGGTTCTGTTTAAGCGGTTAGATTGAGAATTTTCGCAAGCATCCCTCAGGCATTAATCTGAGAAAGGATAAGCTTCTGAAGTCGGAATGGTCAGAAAAGTGGATGTACAACATCAAAAATATACACCGAGAGTCGTGAATGGCATATATGGATGACACATTCATCACCAAAGATGACAGTAATATGTTGAAAATTCGAGAATATCAAAAAAATAAAATAGGTTTTTAGGCTGTAATACTCTGGAGATAAGCTGCAGTTGCTTGAGTCGCTGTCACATTGTAATTCAGGCTAACAGGGTTGTAGCCATCCTTCGAGAATGTGAACTGCCAGGTTCCAGGCTGTCCGTTGATGATCACAGATCCATCCGCGTTGGTCAGCTGGCTAAAGCCATTACCGGATGCGTCTTGGCCGGAGACCTGGACACCGGGAAGCTGAGGTCCTGTTAGGTTCCCGTCGTGAACATAAATGGTCAGAGCAACCTGTTCTTGAGTCTGTGGATTTTTCTGGAGATAAGCTGCAGTTGCTTGGGTCGCTGTCACATTGTAATTCAGGCTAACCGGTTTATAGCCATCCTTCGAGAACATGAACTGCCAGGTTCCAGGCTGTCCGTTGATGGTCGCAGATCCATCCGAATTCGTCAGCTGGTTGAAGCCATTGCCCGAAAAGTCCTGGCCGGTGACCTGTACACCAGGAAGCTGGGGTCCGGTCAGGTTCCCGTCGTGAACATAGATTGTTAGCGCAACCGTTTCTTGAGTCTGTGCAATTCTCTGGAGATAAGCCGCAGTTGTTTGCGTCCCTGCCATACTAAAATTCAGGCTGACCGGTTTATATCCATCCTTCGAGAACGTTAGCTGCCAGGTTCCAGGCTGTCCATTAATTACTACAGATCCATCCGCGTTGGTCAGCTGGCTAAAGCCATTACCCGAAGCGTCTTGACCGGTGACCTGTACACCAGGAAGCTGAGGTCCTGTTAGGTTCCCGTCATGAACATAGATTGTTAGTGCAACTGTTTCTTGAGTCTGTGGATTCCTCTGGAGATAAGCTGCAGTTGTTTGGGTCGCAGTCACACTGTAATTCAGGCTAACCGGGTTGTAGCCGTCCTTCGCGAACATAAACTGCCAGGTTCCAGGCTGTCCATTAATTACTACAGATCCATCCGCGTTGGTTAGCTGGTTAAAGCCGTTACCTGATGCGTCCTGGCCGGAGACATGTACACCAGGGAGTTGAGGTCCCGTGAGGTTCCCGTCGTGAACATAGATTGTCAGAGCGACCGTTTCTTGAGGCAGTGGATTTTTCTTTAGATAAGTCGCAGCTGTATGCGTTTCGGTGACGTCGTAATTCGAGTTAACGGTTTCATAGCCCTCTTTTGAAATTGTAAATCGCCAGTTTCCTGGTTTTCCGCTGATGCTAACGGATCCTTTTGAGTCGGTTATTCCATTAAAACTGCTACCAGACGCATCATATGCAGTGACCGTCGCTCCAGGAAGCACCGGGCCATTTACGCCCCCATCCAGGACAAAAAGAGTCAAAGTAGTTTGCAGTTGATCTGATGTTCCTTGATTCGCTTCATATCCTCGTGAATTCGCCTCTGAAGGATAATTCATTGGAGCTGTATTTTTTGTTGAGTCCGCTGATGCAGTTAATGCCATGCTACTGATTATTAGAAATATCAGCACTGCCAGACAATAGTTTTTTTTCATATTTGATTTCCTCCATTCGATATTTAGATCTGTACTTTATGCTAGATGTTCATTGAATAAAAACGCGTCGAACCTCAGCATGAGTACGGAGCAGAACCAGAGAGACTCTTGATGTGAGAGTTTTATGGTACTGACAGAATCTTCCTCCAATCATATTCACTCTATCACAGACAAATTGATTTTAAAAGGGATTTGGTCAGGAAAGAAATATCCTGACCGCTTCAAGTCCTTTCTACTCGGTAAATGCGCTATTTCCTTCATTGGTTCTGGCTATCATTCCATGAGTTTTGCTGACCGTCTTGACCCTTCATAGACTCATGGCTTGTCTTCTGTTGGCCGTGATTCCATGAGTTCTGCTGGCCGTCTTGTCCCTGATCTCCACTCACTGAGTTCTGACAACTGCATGTCTTCTGTTGGCCGTCATTCGATGAGTTCTGCTGGCCGTCTTGTCCCTGATCTCCTTTCACTGAGTTCTGACAGCCGCAAGTCTTGTCCTTGACATCCTGTCCGTTCTCACCCATCATGGATCTGGGGGCAGCGTTCTCTTGTCCAGCCTGGCAACCGCATGTCTTCTGCTGGCCGTCTTGTCCCTGATCTCCTTTCACTGAGTTCTGACAGCCGCAAGTCTTGTCCTTGACATCCTGTCCGTTCTCACCCATCATGGATCTGGGGGCAGCGTTCTCTTGTCCAGCCTGGCAACCGCATGTCTTCTGCTGGCCGTCTTGTCCCTGATCTCCTTTCACTGAGTTCTGACAGCCGCAAGTCTTGTCCTTGACATCCTGTCCGTTCTCACCCATCATGGATCTGGGGGCAGCGTTCTCTTGTCCATCCTGACCTATGACTTTGCATATGGTTAGGCATACTATTTTTTTGCCATCATTCCCCATCATGGACTTGGGGCCAATCTGCTGTTGACCATCGGGTCCCATCATGGAATTCTGGTTGTCAAAAGTTTTTTGTTGGTTATCTGAGCATCCTGTTGAGTGTCCATCGTCTGGCATCGAAAATGCCGGTATCATGAGAGAGAATGCGGCTATCAATACCACTAGATATCTAACGTAATTCATTGATTATACCTCCACTTTTCAAGATCAACTCTAGTTGCAAGAGTGATCCAGCAATTCATTCTTTTGAACGATATAAAAAGATAGAGCAGAACGAACCCGAACGAACCGTATAAGACCAGCGCGAACAGTGAATTATGTCAATAAAACTGTTCGGAAAATCATTTAAACCTTCATAATAGTTCAGTTTGGTATAAACCGATCCAAAATCCCGTTTCACAGGAGAGTCAAACGTTGCGTCGGCGGACCCAGCTGCAAGCAAGGGGCATGATTCCGCCGACGCATAAAAATGCTCTATGAAAGCTGAAGCATCCTTAGGTTGATTATAATCCTTATCCCAGCCGCAGCAAGCTGCGGGGTATTACGTTTAAACCCTCATGATTCAGTGAATCATACATGGAGAATGAAATCGATATCATAGGCGACATTTTCATGGAAAAATAAGCAAGAATTAATGTCAATTATTCGGCCATCTTACGCCAATAATGATATCTTTTTAGATTCATATTCAAGTTCTTTGACTTCGCGAACTTATTTGATCCTGGAACTACCTCTTGGTCCCACAGGCTATTTTCGGCATGGCGTATCACCAATTACGATATCGAATACAATGCTGTAATCTATAGGAGGCTTCTCTTGAGCTACTACGTTCCAAAATATCTTTTCTTAAGCGATCGGGAAGACGTCATATAATCATACATTCTTATATTGGAGAAGATACAATATGGATTGGAGATTCCGTTCAGTAATTACGCTTAAAGGAAGATACATCATTTGAAAAGGATCTAAATGATAGATAAAAATAGAAATATAGCTCTAATCTGCATCTACACAATAATTATTTTACTCACTATGTCGATTTTATCTCAAGCACAAGGAATTGATGTCCGAAGCGATGTTCATGACCTTGGAGAGAAAAGGGTCACTTGGGATAGCTACACATTTCCAGGCTTCTACTATGATATTGGTGAGGACATTGGCACTGAAAATCTAACTTTCAGGCTATCTAATATAGCTCAAGACAAGGCTAGCGCTACTCTCAGCGATGAACCAGATACCAATGGCAACAGGGGCATAGTCTATACCACAGAGGCAATACCTATTGATTTTAGTTTTGGGCCATGGGGTCAGTATGATGAGATTGGTTTCCTCGGCGAGGATTACTTTGCGGCGTATGACAGCAACGTAACATGGGATTTGAGTGCCACCAGCCAGTCAGTTCCGTTCCTATACGATAAGTCCGAGAAAAGGAACCTAATGACTGACGAGCTGATCAGTGAGATCTTGAACGATGACAATACTGAAAAGACATTCGACTCGTCAAGCCCCTTGGAGCTGGATGAAGGCTATAATCTCTCTATCAAGGCTATAGATTCCGATAGCAAGAAGGTTTATCTGGAACTCAGCAAGAATGGCAAAATCGTCGATAACAAGGTCATTCAGCCTTCAATAGAAAATGCCAACATGGGTGACCAGACTTACTACTACAAGAAAGACCTGGGTGACTTAAAGGGCATAGTTATCATTGCTGTCCACTTCAAGAGCGTATTCAGCAGTTCTCACAGCAACGTCGCCACTATTGATGGGATATTTCAGATATCAGACACACCAACAACCATAACAACTGGCCAGCAGTATGAAAAGATGTCCATAAGGCTAGTCGATCCGAACGCGATGACCATCATAATGGACAACAAGGACAATCCGATCACACTAACCAGAAACAGAGATATCGCTCTCATGGACAAAATCCATGTGAGGACTGCGGACCAGGATGATACCTCAGCTTCAAACCCGCTCAGATATTATATTTACTCAAACGAAAGTTGCGAATGCGATTGATATCAGAAATAAGGACAACCATATGGGCAAGATCCGTGCACCGAAAAGCAAACGATGATTTCGCAGGTAATTCTCCACGCAAGACTCATGGAGGAACTCGAACCGGTCCGCTTTAAGAAACGAAGGATAAACTCCGTATCGGGCAACTTCACATGGGCGTAACGTCTTCAGCTACAGTTTTGCTCCCGATCGGCTATATAGACTCCCCAACGTATTACTTCAATACCAAGGTCATGATCTGCACTTGATAATCCGTTTAATTCTCGCTTGATCTTCTCCCAAAAACCATCTCTTGAGGATGTTTTACTGTAGTGCATCCGAAAGCGAGATAAACGAGAGTTACATCCCTAAGCAGGATGGTTGTTTTACTCCGCTCTTGCATGCTCAATGAACCATGTTGAGTAATACCTGGTAGCCACCACTATGCAATCCGTCATTGATGATAAGCACACCTTGGCTTTTCTTTGCGCCCTCTTGGCTAGTGGTGTCTACCCTGAGTTGTCCTAGAATCATTGTGGTATTGCTGGGGGCAGCACTATTTTGGGACGCAATCACATCAGCGTTCAGGGTTAAGTTGTTCTTTGCGAATGTCATTTTGATGTTGATAAGCTGATATGGGCTATCTTGCAACATGATATGGCCCCGGTAAGTCGTATTTCCTTCCTGGTCCAAAATCTTCTTACTAACTTCCTCAATGGTCATATTTGACGCCAGGAGTTTTCTAACACTCACTGGCTCAACAGGCCTCACGCTCTCGATGCTGATCCTCAGGGGGTAGGATTCATTCCCTTTTAAGGCAAAACCTCGCCAATGGTGAAAAATTATTCCTTCAGGCGCACCTTCCATCATCCCGATAGGCTTGACGAAAGGAACATTACTCTGAGCAAGTTCTTTATGTGCCCTATCTCCAATCTCTGGAGTCTGAGCAAAGCTGTTTCCTATCAAGTACATCAGCCATAAGGCTGTCAGCCCAATGAATAGAATTTTTCTTATTGATCTCATCTTCAAACCCAATTGCCTGTTAATTGCATTGAAGGAGGACTATTGAAGTTAGCAGCCTATTCCAATAAATAAGGAGTTCATTGTAGATCTTCTGTATGGAATCGTGGTTGCCTCGCTTCTAGGTATCTCTGGCTCTACCTTTAACCTTTTTGGCCTCTCTTCTCCTTTGCAACACAGCTTCTTCACAAAGCATACCAAATGCCAAAGACTTTATTAGCGATTTCATGGTTTATTTATCTCTGTTAAAGAACGATTATTCTTGTTTTATGTGAAGGAATCGTCCTCAACCATCCTTTTCTCTTGAACGATATATGAATATATGACCGAACGAATGGTCGTGTCAGGCTCGCACAACAATTAGAAACGTTTTATTTTGGTACAGACCATCATTATGGTTCAACGGCGTTTTTCCGGCCTAAATTCCTTTTATTTATTGGATTCCGCTGCTTTAAGAAGAGGGCGAATGCCAAAATAAGGATTGGGAAGATTGTCCTGTATTTTTGAATCTTATGGATTTTTGCCTTCACTTAATTTAAGACCTTCATAAAGGAATGGTCTTGCTGTGGATGTTTTTCCTTCGTATTTCACCTTCGAGTTGATTATCTCTATCCTATTCCAAAGGGCAATCACCAATATGTCATCGACATAGTAATTTTCATTGATGGGCAGAAAAGATCGATAAAATGCCCTGACCCCCTAGAAATAGGATACTAGAGAGCTAAATCTCAAGGGCTCGTCAATTTCACTGAATGGACCTGTTCTCTGCTCTGAAATATCTTTCTTGAGGAAAATCGCGCAAAGGCGATATTTGCAGAAAAATGAGACTACATCTAAACAGAACTAATTTAGAGGTTTGATTTAAGAATTGAACGGTCCTAAATGAATTTACTGGCATTCGTCAAAACCGCTCTAATAGTTCGTTCGGTCCAGATATTAAATATCGTTCAATTCACGCTACGGTGTAGCTGGATTTGACATGGACAAGATGGTCTGGAGATAAACCATGAAACCCGTTAGGGAATATTTAAAACGTAAGCCGGGTCTAAGAGATCAGATCCTTGACCGCGGAGAACTAAAGCGGGTAGCCCGAGCCTGTGGATTGAGTCCGCAAGATGCTAGATCTGAACTCAGAAAGCTGGGATTTACTTTAACCAAGAACAACCACGGGCTGACGATATGGATGAAACAAGCAGATTGAATCGAATAGCGTGACGCCTATATTTGAGGTGATTTACTTCGATCACAAAGATGGTCGCTAGAGTGCTTCTTGTTATTGGCACAAGATACAAATTTGATACTTAGGCCACCCAACATTGATATGTTTTTAATGTTTAAGGTGTTGTTGCTTCAGCAGTGGTATGGGTTTAAGCGATTAGGAAGCGGAAAACCAATTTCCGACCCAAACATTTGTTTCTGTTATTTGTCTCTCTGTTATCTCTTGAATGACAGTCGCTAGTTATTGGTTTTGATGCCAGTCCGCAAAATTTATATTCATTGAACGATGTTTCGTCAAATGCCGTAGATCAAGGTCCACATTATTTGTGAGCGTGGAGGAATCTGAGATCCTGTAAGGATTGAACCACGTTTTGTGCTTCGTCGCATACCGAAAAAAGAGGCATTTGATGAATGAAAATTATGAGCTGGTAAATGTTTGTCAAACCAATGAAAGAGTTAAGAAATCGAGGCTGGTAGCCGAGTTTGTTCTCTCCATGATATCATTGGTGGCACTAATCACCTGTGCTATGGCGCAGGTGAATGTTTCAGATTACTCCTCAAATAAAGCAGACTACTGGTATAATAAAGGGCTAATATTAGCTGGGGCAGGATCTTATGATGAGGCTTACAGAGCTTACGATAAAGCGATTCAAATAAACCCTGATAATGCGGGCGCCTGGTATGGCGAGGGTCTTACGCTTAGGGATTTGTCAATTTCCAGGCACGACTTACACGAATACAACGAATCGCTCAAAGCTTTCGACATGGCCATCGAAAAATACGACACCGCCATCAAGGCCGATCCACAGGATGCCAATAATTGGTATTATAAAGGCCTCGCACTCAGCGACAGGGCCATCACGATGCAGGCCGGCGTGATGTTCAACATAAACAGTGATGAGCAAGATAGGATCAGATACTCAGAAGAAGCTATCAAGGCATACGATAATGCCACTGAAATTAACTCCAAATTTGCAACTGCTTGGAAGGACAAAGGGAATGTTCTTTACACTTTAGGAAAGTACAATCAGTCCATCCAGGCATACGACAAAGCCATCGAGATCGTTCCAGATTACCCTCTAGCGTGGTACGACAAAGGTTTAGCTCTCAATAAGACAGGAAAGTACGACGAGGCTGTCCAGGCGTACAATAAAGCTATTGAAAAAATCCCGAAAAATGCGGATATGTGGTATAACAAAGGCAACGCTCTTTCCAGCCAAGGCAAATACGACGAGGCGATCAATAGTTATGATAAAGCTATTCAACTAAACCAAGCTTTTGCTGAAGCCTGGCACAATAAAGGTGTAGCTTTTGAGAAAAGTGGCTTCGAATATGAAGCTAAGGCCACTTTTGATAAAGCCGAGCACATGAGCAAAGAAATCCAATTAGTGGATTTCCTATAACTCTAGCCTCACAACAATTTGAAACCTCGCATGACCGTTGCAATTGGGTCCGAGCTTAACAATTCTACAGATCGCAATGGCTCAGTGGTCTTCTCATCTACAGGGACTACTCCATCCTGAGCAAGCTGGATCGGAAGGTCGAGAACTTGGAGATCCGTCGATCTTCGCCGTTTCCAGCCCATGACAATCCTAGTGGAGGCATCACCACTTTCCGATCATCGTGGAACATGACCAGCTGCTCTATAATATGTTGATGGAATATCAAGAAGGCTTCGGGTCCATAGGGCATGCAAGGCTCTTAGAGTACAATAGCGACCCAAGATCATCATTTCACGCACTTCAAAAGGTCCTTGCTGGTAATTATCCCCACCAGGGCTCGATCCTCAACTACTGGCAGCCTTCTTATGTTGTACTTAATCATGAGATCGGCAGCCTCCTTGACTGTCGCGTTGGGTCCTATGGTTATCAGCGGTGCAGGCGTCATGACATCGCTGATCTTTATCCCATTAGGATTGACTCCGGCAGCCAAAACCTTCTCGAAGATCTCGGTAGTGGTTACAATGCCTTGACACTGCTTGAGCAGGCCTTCTCCGCAGACGATGATGCCTCCCTTTTTACCATCTACCATCGCCTTTATGGCATCAAGGACAGTGGCGTCAGGTCTTACCGTGTTTAAGGGATAGCTCATCAGATCTCTGACTTTCATAAAAGCTTAATTGTCTGATCTTTTTAATATCCTTGTTGGCCAATAAATGGAAGGGCAGTTTTTAATTCTGCCTTGAAAATAAAAGTCCTAGCACCTGCCTAAATCACCTATCATTAACTCCATGGCCACCACAGGCTGCTCCAGCCCGAAGCTGCGAACTACTAGAGGGTGAACTTCTCCAAAGCATCCGATCTTTTTGCCACCAGCTACAAGATCAGCCCCGCGGCCGGACAGAAAAGCACCATCTTCTGAAGGCTTGATCTCGCACTCTTTTTCCAACATCAGCTCTCTCAGGACGGCATCTGCCAGGGACCTTATCTCAGAGAAGCTGGCGGAGCTGTGAATTGAGGCTGCCGCAAGGCTTGTCCTGGTCTTACTGTCCAAAACCACCTCGCCCACGGCAAAAACCCTCTGGGGGAGAGGATGATGCTGGTTGAAGGATAGGATCTCCAGTAGGCTGGACAGGATGGAAGTCCGAAGGATCGTATGCAGCTCGCTTATGGGATGCATTACCCTTGTCGCTCCTTCAGGTTCCCGGCGCATGTTTTGGAAATGGACCGCCTCGTTTGTAAGAGTGAATGGCATGGTCTCCAAATATCCCAGGCCGACAAGAAGCTCACGGATCTCAGCTTTGCGAGCCTCGATTGGATTGGGCTTTCCTACGGTTACAGTACTGGGCAAATCGGCAGCCAGATTTTCATAGCCGTAGCCTTTGGCGGCATCCTCGAAGATGTCCCACGAGTGCATTATATCTGCACGATAGGCCGGTACCAGCACCTCAACCTTCTGTCCGTTTGCTTTGGCGCCGAACCTCATCTTCTCGAGGCAAGAGGCCAGCTCTGGAGTGGACAGGTCGAAGCCAATCAATTGGTTTGCCTCCTCAGCCTGCACTGTCCAACTAGATGGTCTTAGGTCCGGAGAGATGCGGTCACCATTGGTGTCTCTGATCAGGACGCTCTCGATCTTACCCCCGCGCTCTGCAAGGGCTGTGGCTACAATGTTGAGCGCCTTGTAAACCACTGGATCAGTGCCAGTGACGTCGATGAACAAGTCCTTGGTGTCGTCCTGGACTCTGGTTAGATTGCCGTTGATGACAGGCGGGAAGGAGAGGACCTCGTCGTTCGCGTCCACAATCAAAGGATATCTATCGAAGCCCTTCAGTATGTGGCCGTAGCCGATGCCTTTGGGGTGCTTCTCCAGGATCTCTCTCATGGAAAGGCTCTCTGTGAAGTCCAGAGGCACGAACCTGCGCTCGGGGTCCGATGCCAGGTACCTGAAAGGCGGAGTGACCATGGAGATGTCATGTACGCCTATGGCGACCTTGCGCCTGTTCCTGCCAAGGCCCCAGTGGAGGTCCTCCTGAAGGTCCATCAGCGACTCGATTGCCGCGTTGTTGAACTCGAGGTCTCTTACTACAGCGCACCCTATGATCGGACGCACGCTCTTGACAGATTCGTCAACTTCGAGGACGATCTTCCCGGCGTTGACATGGTACTCAGGCAGGCCGGTCTGGATCCCTAGGAATCCTCGCATGGCCCTGGCCACTCCCTCTGAACAGTAAAGGTCTGGCCGGTCCGGGAAGAACTCCACGTCCACGTGGTCCTCTTCGGCCCTTTTGCCTATGTCCGCTCCCATCATGGCCAACCTGCCCATGATGACATCCCTGGAGGCTCCCACCAGCTCCTCCATATCCTCGTAATAAAGTCTGACTACTGGCATGTATGAACCTCACATCTTTATTGAGATTGGAGTCTCCCTCAGCCACTGGATGTCCGACTGGTAAAGCAGTCGCAGGTCTTTTAGGCCAAGCTTGAGCATCGCCACCCTGCTGACTCCCAGGCCCCAGGCCAGGACAGGGTGCTCTATCCCGAAGGGCGCTGTAACCTCCTTCCTGAAAACACCGGCTCCTCCCAGCTCCACCCATCCCAGGCCGTCTATGAACACTTCCGGCTCAACGCTAGGCTCTGTGTAGGGGAAGTAGCCCGGCCTGAACCTGACCTCCTCGAATCCCATCTTGGCGTAGAACTCCTTAAGGACACCCAGGAGGTTGCTGAAGGTGACGCCGCGATCCATGATTATCCCTTCGAGCTGTTCGAACTCCGGTGTGTGGGTGGCGTCTATAGCCTCTCGCCTGTAAACACGGTCTATGCCGAAGGCCTTGACCGGCGGCTCGGGATGATCGGCCAAATAGTGGATGGTGACCGATGTTGTGTGAGTCCTGAGAACCTCTTGCTTGGCTATGTCAGGGCTCCAGCATCCACCCCAGCCGGTCGAGCCCACACTGCCTCCGCACTCGTGCATCTCCTTGACTTTTGTAAAATCGGGGATCTCTGCTTTTGTATCCAGGTAGAAGGTGTCCTGCATCTCCCTTGCTGGATGGTCCTGCGGCTGGAACAGTGCATCGAAGTTCCAGAAGCTCGACTGGATGATCTCTCCTTTAATCTCTGTGAACCCCATCTCCAGCATGATCTCTCTCATCTTGTCGATAAGCCGCTGGTATGGGTGCTTCTTGCCGGGGTAGGTCTTGTCTGAGGCTAAGGTAACGTCATAAGGGCGGGCACGGTAGAAGCGGCCATTATATTTTAGATTGCTGCCCTCCCATTCTCCCGATTTTATCATTGCGGAAGTTATGTCGACTATGGACTCCACTGTATCAGCCCCCATCTCTGAGGCTGCTTTGCGGCCTTCCGGAGTTATCTCATAACGCCATTCTTTGCTCTTGCTCGAATCTACCCACCCACGACTCTTGAGGGCTGCCAGGCCCTTTTCGTCAAGATCTGCGCTACTCTTCGGTCCGACCAGCAACAAGATATCCAAGATCTCCTCGTCCTTGCCTTTGGGTGGCGTCGCACACATCGGCTTGATCATGCCCTCCTGGATAGTGGCCCAGCCCTTTTTGCGCAGCCATCCCACATTGATCTTAAGGTCGGAGTCCTTCAGATCGGCCATGCTCTTACCTGACCCTAATAACTGGAACAACTTTCTTTCCGGAAGCCCATCTTGGGCATAAAATCTGCCTTCTATTGTTAGTCTGAAGATCTCATCAACAGATTTGAATACCTTGACCAGACCCTGCTCGCTCAACACATCGGCTGAGGCTCGCACCGCCTCGATCTTCATCCCGAGCTTGTGGACAATGTCCAAAGGATTTGAGCAACCTTCAGATATCGCTTTTAGAACTCTTGCATCGCTTTCCGATAACATGGCATCATCTCATAGGCAGGCCAACTATGGCGAAACCATATATTTAATCTGCCCTTCGGCTGTGAAAAAGATATAAAAATGAAATTGTGTTACTTGTACGACTCCAGCTCATCCAGGGCCTTCAGCACTCCCTGAACGGCCATATCCATGAACGTCTTGCCCTTCTCCTGAGACGCCCGGCTTGGATCGCCCATGATGCCGTTGCCCATCAGGTGTCTGACGTCTTTTAGCTCCAGGAACCTTGGACGGACTGGGAAGTGCGCTGCAGGCTTTCCCTTGACCAGGTCGCCTCTGATCTGCATCATGAACGAGGTCTCGATCTCTCCTGCATGGCCGTCTCCTTTGGCCTCTACCGCTTGGGTATCAATCAGGTCGAACAGGGAGACCATGCTGACCAGGAAGTCACGCTCCGACGCTGCCATCTGGCAGGCCTCCTCCAAAGCTGACAGGTGCTGGCCCCCAGCATGACCAGTAAGGATCATCACCCTCCGGAAACCGCTGTCATTGAAGGAGAGGAGTATGTCGTGAGCGTACAGCCTGAGTGCATCGTGGCTCACGGTTATGGTCCCTGGAAAACCCCTGGTGCTGCGGCAGACGCCGTAGTGCACTTGAGGGGCAACAAAGACGTCCCTCTTGAGAGCCGCGCCTTTGGCCACCTCCACAGCCTGAATGGTGTCCGTGAAGATGGGAAGGTGGGGCCCGTGCTCTTCGGTCGCCCCCACTGGCAGGATGACGGTCTGAGTTTCTTTAAGCCCAGCCTCGATCTCCGGCCAGCTCATCTCCTCCAGGAGCTTCATACCTTGACGACTCCTCCGGTCAAAACCATCTCCTCAGGGACCCTGACCTCGTAAGCCTTGTCGCCGACGACCAACTGATAAGCTCCTATCGGTTTGGTGTCGAAATTAGTGCCTCCGACAATGGGCCCTTCAGTTGAGTAAGGAACTACAAGGGTGAACTGACCGTTTGACACGTTGGACTGCCGGTAGATGAAGGCTCTCTTGCTGTTGGTCATAATTGGCACGGCTATGGTGACCGTGGACCCTGCGGGCGCGGCTCCTGTTATCACCGCTCCGGGCACGTGCTCGAAAGTCTTGACCCACTTCAGGCCGCTCTGCATTACGTCATTCTCCGACTCGTGGACCAGGCGGTAGTGTTTCAGAGCCTCCAGGGGAACGGCAGGCGTTAGCTGATCTCTGCTGGCAATCATGGCAAGATCGCCCTTGGCGCGGCTGGCGTTTACAAACTCCTCAAGCTCGGTGTAATTCCTTGAGATTTTGGGCTGGTCTGTGATAACAGGGACCGTAGTGCCATCCTGCAGTTGCATTGGTCGGTAGGCTATTGCCACAGCGTCGCCAATGGGCGTCTCGGTGCCGTCGAAGAGCTCGAGTCTAGCGACCATCGTCTTGAAGTAGGACTGCAGGTAGAGCTGAATGGGCACCAGTTGAGTTCCCTGTTGTTGGTAAGCTCCCCCTGAGTATCTTGAGAAGGGAATGTCGCTCCAGGATGTCATGGCATAGAACTTGCTTATGGCCATCTCTATGTCGGGCATCACATACTTAGTAGTCAGGTAGATAGACCTGTTCTTGTCCAGGTTGGTCAGTACCTTCTCCGCTGCAGACTCATTTTCCGCTAGGAAGTACGGCGACGAGCCAGGAATTCCGGCAGAAGCATTGCCTATGCCCTCCTGGAACGGGTTGGCGTTAGGCATTCTGTGTCCTATGGTCTCCATCATGTGACCGTAGTCCCACCAGGACATCACCCCATAGGCTGTATCAGGATAAGGATACTGATGACCGTTTGGTGGCCTGGGATAGATGGTGTATATGTCCATGCCGGGACTTGGTGTATTGTTCATCAACCAGACGCATGATGTGTACCAATCAGGAGTCGGACCGCTGGCGTACTTTGCCTCTGCAATCGAATTGGGCATGCTGGGGAATATGAATAGCATGGTCGATATCAGCAGTATCAACGATATCTCCACGTTCCTTGTCAGAGGCCTCTTCATCAAATCGTAAACGAGCAGCATCACCGCAACTGGCAGGACTATTGTTGCCAATAATAACAGCAGCATGTTAGGTGCCTGGAATATGCTCAATACGATGAACAGAAGTAGCGAAGGAAGCAATATGCCGAGGATGATATGCTCAATTCTCATCTCTTTGTAGAATCTCGCAAGATCGACTAATTCTATGCCCAGGTAAGCGCATAGGATAGCCACATTGACCGCATAGTAATAAGCAGACCTGTTTGAGTCTATGGTTAAGATCAGAATAAACAGGCTCCACACAATTACTAGGAGATCTCCGGGTTTCTCCTGCCTTACGTATCGGTATAACAGCAGCGCCAATCCCAGAACGGAGAAGTAGAAGGGGGATAATAGGCTGACGATCCCTGGGAAGTTTGCGTCGATCCCATTGTTTGCGAAGATCGGAGATAATTCGGCTACTGTGGAAGCACCACCGACTCTAGGGAACAGATATGTGATAAGCGTGGAGATGAACGTTCCCATAAATTGTGGTGTGGCTACACTAAGGACCAAAAAGCCCAGAATTATGACCGCAGCAATTGATCCCGGATAGTAGTATTTGTTCAGGCCCATCTGGTTGAGCAACTTCGACAAAACGGCGATGATTAGGGCGAAAATAATCCCTAGCAGAAGTATTGTCGGTTGGAATAGAGAATATCTATTAAGGTTAAATCCGTCTGCTGAGCTGGCGAAGGGAAGGATCATCAGCAGGGCTATGAAGAGAGCGATTCCCCCGATTATCCCCAGATACTCCGTATCCCTTCCTCTGATATGATCCACTACGCTCTGGATGGTTAAAGCGAGGAGGAGTATCCCTTCAAACATAACCCCCAAGGGCCATGAGTCCAGGTAAAGGCCCATGGAGATGCCGGCCAGGATCGTGTACAGGAGCGGATACTTAATAACGTTCATGTCTCGCTTCAGGATTGAGTTCAAGGACAAGCCGCTGCCTGTGCCTAGGGCCAGGAGGAAGAAGAGCATGGCCAGGGTGCTCAACAGGATCTCCGATGCATGATGATCTATGAACCCGAGAGTGGTTCGCGCGATGAGCTGACCGGGAAGGACCACTGTCAATAAGGCGGTTATGATGCCGCAACCTCTTCCTGCAATCTCCTTTCCGATGAAGTAAGCTGGCAAGACCAGGAGAGTTCCCATCAAGACCGGCCAGAAGGCCCCAACAACATCTACTGTGTGTAAGGCGGGATGGCCCAGGCTCACTATGTAAGATGCGATTGTTATGCCCCAGCTATCAAAGGGTCCAAAGTGTATCGGTGTACCGTAGGGGAAGTTGGTCAGTGGATCGTAGAATGTGCGATGCAGGTTCAAGACCGTGCTCTTGGCCAGCATCATGTTGTACCATGCGTCGCTCTCGCTGCTGAACATCACTGTGTTGTTTCCTACAAACACAGCTTTCCACGGCAGCACAGCGCGTAGATAGATGGAGAACAGCATGATGGCGAGAAGGCCAAGGTACCAGTACATGGGCGGTATGCGCAAACCCTCTTCGTTGCCCAGCTCCTCTTGATCTTTGGCAGCGGATTTGTCTTGATCTGTATTCTTTGTATCCAATGATCCTTTATTTGTATGATCAGATTTTTTCTTGATATCATCAGCTCTCTTCTTCATCGGGATGGACAACCAGCTACAACCACATAAACGTTTTGAAGGCCGAACTTCGGTCCTGGTGCAGCTAATCGGACAGATTGAGAATTATCGAAAGTCGTCAAGGTTTGAAGTACCGTGACGATCTACTCGATCTTCTCTGTCAAAACCGAGGCTATCCCCCGCCCGGCCAGGATTCCGGTGGCCGCAGCGGTTACTATGCCTCTGGACAGGCCTGCACCATCTCCCGCAACGTAGAGCCCCAAAATGGAGGTCTGAAGGCTCCTGTCCACTTCAACCTCGCGGGCATAGAACTTAATCTCAGGAGCATACAGCAGGGTGGAGTCTGCGTTTACCCCGGGCATGATCTGGTTTAAAATCTCCAGGCCCTCGATGATGTCCATCACTATCCTGTGAGGCAGAGCCATGGATATGTCTCCAGGAGTAACATCCTTGAGGGTGTTTTCGACCGTGTTTCTGGCAATTCTCTCTTCTGTGGACCTGCGGCCTCTGTGCAGGTCTCCAAGCCTTTGGATGACCGGCCTTCTTCCACCGATGGTGGTGACAAGCTTGGCAATGGACATGCCGTAGGCTGTTGTGTCCTCCACAGGCTTCGTCAGCTCCAGGCGGACCAGGAATGCGAAGTTGGTGTTCTCCGATCGCTGATCAGTCATCGAGTGGCCGTTGGTAGCGATGAACTCCTGGTACTCTTCCTTAACAACGAAACCTCCCGGGTTGGTGCAGAAGGTCCGCACAAAGTCGTCGTACCTCCGGGTGAAAATGTGAAATTTGGGGTCTCTGTTTATTCGGGTGACAGGGTCCATTATCACCGATGGCACCTCCACTCTTACCCCGACGTCCAGAGGACCGTAGCGGGCCTTTATGCCGTATCTGTCGATGATCTCTCCGGTCCATTGGGCACCTATCCGGCCTAAAGCCAGCAGGGTCCGCCGAGCCTTAATCTGTGTGCCATCGGCCAGCTCGACTCCGCTACATCTTCCTTCCTCGACGATGAGATCAGTTACTCTGGAGTTAAGCAGGAATTTGACCCCTTTCTGCTCCAGGTCTCTCTCGAAGGCCTCGATGATCAAGGGCGTCTTGTCTGAGCCCATGTGCCGTTGTCTTATGGGTATGAAACGTGCACCAGCAGCCGCAGCCTTTCGTTTGAGCGACTCTGCTTCATCCTCAGAAGGCTCCAGGGTTATGCTGGGTGCACCATACCTGAGAAACGCCGAGTCCACTTCATCGACAAGATTCCAGGCCTCTTCTCCTGCCAGACGCTCAAGGTCTCCGCCTATCGCAGGGTGGAGGTTCAAAAGGCCGTCGGAGTAAGTTCCTGCTCCTCCCACGCCGCACATGATGGAGCATGGATCACAGTGGAGACAGTGATCTTTCTTCTTCATGGGACAGACGCGGTCGGATACATCCATTCCCTGGTCGATCACAAGGATGTCAGCCTTGGAACGGGAAAGCTCCAGGGCGGCGAACATACCCGCTGGCCCGGCACCAACGATGATCACATCGGCCATGCAAAATAATATGACACTGTTGCTATTTACGTTGATTGGAGTCCGAACAGGTGCCTGATTTCAGGCCTCGACTAGCATTAACCTGACAATCGAGAAGGCGTATCCAATGATGAAGCTCTTTAGAAAAGTTGGTGGGCCCGACGCGATTTGAACGCGTGACCTCACGGTTATCAGCCGTGCGCTCAACCTGGCTAAGCTACGGGCCCGGCCCGCCTGTGGGTTTGTAGATCCCATTAATAACAGTTTCCCTGTCTCTTCAAGTTCATCTATGTCAAGGAGTTTCCTCCTTTGGCATTTCGTATCCATTGAATCGCTCTTTTGATCCTACCACCCATCCGAATCAGCGTATCCAGTGAGAGAGATGAGATCATGAATGGCGGCTAGCTATCTCGGGCGCAACTCAACACAGCAGTTCACCAGAAATCAGTCCTTCGACAGCCTTAAATCCAAACAGGAAGAGTTCGCCTGGTGATATTTTTATGGACGCTCCCAAAAAAGAAGAAAAAGAAGATCTAACCGGTTTGTTCGACCTGGCAATCCCCCTAAGCGCGCCGGTCTCAGTCATCCGCGAGCTTGTGGAGAAATTCGAGCTGGACCTTGTGAAGAAGAAGGGCAAGATGGACATGACCGGAGAGGTCATGGACAGGGAGATCCTGGTTCTGAGAGGCGATCTGGAGACTGTGATGGCGGCAAAGGAGTACATGTTAGAGGCCATTGACAAGAAGATCGGTGAATGGGAGAAGAACGAGCGAAGCGAGAAGTACAAGAAGTACTACGAGGCCAGGTTGAAGGAGAACGCCGAGGTCAAAGAGCAGGCTGGCGACTCCGCCGAGCCCATGGAGCAGAGTATCGATTGGACAAGTACAAGGGATTGAGCATTATAGACTGCTCTGCCTTTCAGCTCTAAAGAACCCCCATGAGCTTATGGGCCTGGGGAATAACCGCTACTTTATCGAGGTCCAGATACCTGGATACCACTTCCTGGATGTGGATCAGGTCTATAGATTTTGGCTTCTGAGCACCTGAGGCTGGCTGCAGCACAAGGAATGCATCAATATCCTTCAGGCGCATGCATGCGTCCTCCACTTCTGAAGTTCGGGTGCCGGAGAGGATGACTATCTTAACTATGGTGTAGACTCCATATTCTGAAGACATCTTCGTGCAGGCCAGCTCGTTCTCGATGAGGTCAGGCCACTGAGAGTCAGGGCATGCTTTGTGGCTCGGAAGCTTCAGGTCAATTGCTGCAAAGTCGATGACGTCGACGATCTCTTCGAAACGACTGACAGAGTAGCCGTTGGTCTCAAGGTACACCCTCATCCCCGAGGACCTGCACTCATCCGCAAGTGCTCCCACGAAATGATGCTGGCAAAGCGGCTCGCCTCCGGTAATGGAGACGCTGTGCAGACCCGGACTGCGCAGTCTATCAATCTGTTCTATAACTGCCTTAACGCTAATCGGATTGGGGATTACAGAAAAGCATCCCGATGCCGGTGGATGCTCAATTCTGCACGTCTCCACGGGCTTCCCATAGCCTTGGGTGTCGCAGTAGCTACATGTCAGGCCGCACCCTGCCGTGCGCACGAAGATCTGCCTTCGGCCGATTAGAGGCCCCTCGCCCTGAATGCTGGAGAAGATCTCTCCAACGTTGCCCTCAAGCGTACTCGGTGGGATCGGCAACACCAGCCTCCGTAAAGCCTCTCTTGCGGTGCTGGCAGGACTCGCATGTGCCGCACTGCAACTTGCCGTTCAGGTAGCACGACCAGGTCAACGCCAGGGGTGCCCCAACCTCGACGCCGGTCTTGACGATCTCCCTCTTGAACATGTTGACCAGTGGAGCCTCGATGACAGGAGGCTTGCTGAAGGACGCCACTGCCTTCGGCAGTAGGAAGTTGAACCTCTCAACGAACTCTGGACGGTTGTCAGGGTAGGATTGAGCCTCCTCAGCGTTGAACCCAACGTAAATCCGCTCCGCCCCTATGTATTCGGCATATGCTGCAGCCAGAGAGACAAAGACCAGATTCCTGCACTGGACCCAGGTTGGTGGTGTGGCCTTGGCGTTGAGGTCAACCTGGTCTCCCGTTGGTATCGCGGCTTCGGGGGTGGTCAGGGCTGAAAGGTTGCGAAACAGGTCTATGTCCACAGAGACCAGATCCGCGGCCCCAAGCGCCTCTTTGAGCTTCGATATCACCTCAAGCTCCTTCTTCTCGGCCTTCTGGCCGTAGTTAACGTGAAACAGGTACAGCTCATAGCCTGCCCGCTTGGCAATTGTGGCAGCGGTAGTTGAGTCCATGCCGCCGGAGCAAAGGCAGACTGCTTTCTTCGCAATCTTCATTCTATCATCACCCATTTGTTCTTGCCTTCCCAAAGCTTGACAGAAACCAGGTTTACCGGTGTGCCATCGAGGTCTCTCTTCAAACGCTGGAATATCCACCCTGCTATATGCTCGGCCGTGGGGTTTGGGACTACTTCGTTCAGATCTCTGTGGTCCAGCTCCTCCAGGGCGGAGGAAACCGACTTTTTCAGGGAGTAGAAGTCCATCACAAACCCGTCCTCTCCCACTGGGCCGTCGATAATTACTTCGGTCTTGTAGGTGTGTCCATGGACTCTGGAGCATTTGCCGTCGTAGCCGGGCAGGTGGTGTGCCGCGTCGAACTCCATGCATAGGCCGATCTTCATTCCGAAACCCTTCCTCTGCGGCGATCGACCTCATCGAGCTGGTCAAGCATCTTTCGTAGCGCTGTCCTGACTGCATCAGAGAAGTTTATGAACTTCTTTCCATCGCCAACGTGGGCGTTTACATCATCGATTATGTGCTGAGGGATCTCCACGGTGACCTTGGGCATGTATTCCTCCGGTATGGCTGGGGGAATACTGGACCCTTATTAAAGGTTTTCCCCTCTTCTCTCTTTTTATGTTCGGTCCCTAAATCTGACCTCAGTCTTCTGCCTTCTCAATGATCTCCTGGGGAGACCCAGCCAGGGCCACAAGAGCCTGAGCCTCCATGAAGTGCAGCTTTGCCGGAATAACAAGGATGTGCAGTGGACCGCCGAAGTCGTAGCTCTTGAGCTTTCCCAGAAGGTCGGCCTTGACGGTGGAGTCATCGGATCCTGCCCGGGCTATGCCAACGCCCAGAGAGTCATGAAGGCCGTTATCTCCAGCAGCTTTTTCCATCTCCATGAGCAGCTCTACTCCCTGGTTGACTGTCATGTACCTCGTGTCCTGGATATCGAGAAAGAGCATGGTGTGCAGGTTCCTATCCAGGTTCTCCTTCAGAACCAGGTAAGGCGTCTCGGGAACTACCCTCTTCCCATGAACAGTGTAGTCGAATGGTATTGTGGTTGACCGGCCGAACCTATAGTTCTGCAGGCCGGTTGCTCCAGAGACGGCAGTTACTATGGACGAGGAGTGGATGACCTTTGTTTTTATTCCCAGCTCCAAGGCCCTGAGCCGCAGGTCCAGGTGGGTTGTGGAAACCATAGGGTCGCCGCCCACGAGGAAAGCCACGTTCGACTCCAGGGCTTCCTTCAGCCAGGACGGGTCCACCTCGACATCGCTTCTGGACAGTAGATGGATCTTCTTGCCGTAGAGCCTCTCAAGATCTTGGACAGAGGCCCCCATCAGGCGAGAGGTGTAGAACTCGGCATAGACCTTGTCCGCTTTTCGGACCGCTTCCAGGCCCTTGACTGAGATGTCCAATTCGTCGTACAGGCCCAGGCCGATGAATAACAGCATGAGCATTAGTTGTCCAGGGCCTTTAAAATCCCTCCCTTCTACTTCATGCCGTTCCGCGGTAGATCTATATCCTTTGTCCGGGCTATCCTAGTATTATGATCGGCAGGGCAACTCAGGTTGTGGACTGCAGGGAGAGCATGGGACTGGCCAAGGGCGGAGGGCTTGCTCAGCGAGGCACCCTATCCGAGGCCACAAAACCGGATGTGATAGCCATTGCAATGTCTCCAGGCCGCAGGCATATAACCAAGCCTGTTTGCGAGATGACCTACGGCCTTCGGCGCGAGGGAATCCAGACCAGCGTCCTGGTCCTTGAGGCCGGCACGGGTGTTCCGGAGAGCTTCCCTCAATCATCCCGCGGGTACGGCCCAACCTTCGGATTGAGCGAGAAGGAGGTGGAGCAGATCAACAGACATAAGATCGCCGTCATCCACCTGGGCAACGTCCGGTCCCACGCAATTTTCAAGGCCAAGGAGGTGCTGGCGCTGGTTGACATACCGGCAGTGATTGTGGCTCAGTGCCCTATGGACTTCGAGGACTTTGCCAAGGAGGGAATAAGAACCAGGCTGGTCAAGCCGCCCAGGCAGAAGACCCAGACCAAGGGAACTGTAGTGGACATCGTAACCGGTGTCACCAGAGGAGCCACTTGCACCAGAGTGAAGTTGAACACCTTGGCCAAAGTTCTGAACAAGCACCTGGCGGAGATAAACGCCCGTGAGGAGGCCGAGAAGGCCAAGGCTCCTTCAAAGGCATCGGCTAAGGCGACCAAAGCTTCTGCATAGACGCGTAAAATTCAGCATAGGAAGATGCTTCAGGGATGAGGGATTGATGAAGTATGTAATCCTCCTCGGAGATGGGATGGCCGATCATCCCATCGACTCGCTAGGTGGAAAAACGCCGCTGCAGGCCGCCAATAAGCCCAACATGGACCTAATCGCTAGACAGGGACGTACCGGTCTTGTCAGTACAGTTCCTGATGACTTGCCACCGGGAAGCGATGTAGCCAACCTTTCTGTCCTTGGCTACGATCCTCACAAGTACTACTCCGGCAGGGCTCCGCTGGAGGCGGCGTCCATGGGAGTCCACCTGGCAAAAGAAGATATCGCTTTTCGATGCAACTTCGTTACCGTCACGAACGGACTAATGGAGGACTACAGCGCCGGCCACATTACCAGCGATGAAGGCCGGGAGCTGATTACGTCATTGAAGCCGCTCATGCCAGGAGGCAGGCTTTATCCAGGCGTTAGCTACCGAAACCTTTTGGTGCTCACGGCAGGAGCAGAGGCGGTCTGCACTCCTCCGCACGACATCATGGACAGGCCCATTGAAGATTATCTGCCCAGGGGCAAAGACTCTGAACTTCTCATCGAGCTTATGGAAGCCACGCGACCCGTACTTGCCTCGCACCCGGTGAACAAGAAGCGCATAACCGATGGCAAGAGGCCTGCAAACATGATCTGGCTTTGGGGCCAGGGTCCTGCCCCCAGCATGCCCACATTCCAGGATCGGTTCGGTCTCCAGGGAGCCATGATCTCAGCCGTGGACCTGCTCAAGGGTATAGGGACCTATGCCGGCATGGATGTGATCGATGTTCCAGGAGCTACAGGCGACATAGACACCAATTATGCTGGCAAGGTACAGGCTGCACTGGAGGCACTGAAGCATCTGGACTTTGTGTATCTGCACGTCGAGGCCCCGGACGAGGCGGGACATGAGGGAGATGTGGGGCTGAAGGTAAAGGCGATAGAGCTATTCGACCAGAACGTTGTGGGTCCAATGATCCGGGGGCTGAAGGTGTCGGGAGAGGATTGGCGCGTTCTGCTGTTGCCCGATCATGCTACGCCGATATCCTTGCGGACGCACACCAGAGAGCCGGTGCCTTTTGCGATGATGGGAAAAGGATTCCCGGCTGGAAGTGTGCAGAGATTTGATGAGCTTGCGACGAAGGGCGGGTATTACGAATTGGTCGAAGGGCCGAAGTTAGTCCAAAAACTAATGAAAGTAGAAGATGTAAATGATTTTGTGTATGCAGTATCTAGCGTGCAGCCATTCAAGGAATGCAAAAAAATAGTCGATGATTCAGCATCTGGTTTCTTTTATCAGGCAGAAGGATTGTACTTCATAACCAACCGACATGTTGTAATTGATGAAACAGAAGGATATTTACCTGACGAGATTAGATTATTTCTGCATACCCGTGAGAACATAAATAAAAGTAGCCATTTTTCCATCCGCCTTCATAACGAGAAGGGCGAGCCTGTATGGCTTGAACATCCAATTTACGGCAGTAATCTTGATCTTGTGGCAATACCCTTAGAATTTGGTGCAGTCAGATCAAAATTTCATATCGAGGCATTAAGCGCTGAAAATCAAATACCTCCAAAACTTTATATCACAATTGGGAATGACCTACTTGTAATTGGATACCCCTTGGACTTATCCGATAAACGACATAACCTTCCAATAATCCGTAATGCAACTTTAGCATCTGTGTATCCTGTCCCTTACGAAGACAACCAAGGAATTCTTATTGATGCACGCTTACATCGTGGAACAAGT
The DNA here is from genome assembly GCA_963754945.1 of Methanotrichaceae archaeon. Classification (GTDB taxonomy): domain Archaea; phylum Halobacteriota; class Methanosarcinia; order Methanotrichales; family Methanotrichaceae; genus Fen-7. The sequence goes on along the minus strand of CAVWIG010000024.1, from coordinate 14,456 downwards.
GGAAGCCCCGTAATAACCAAACCTAATAACATTAATCGTAAAAGTGGTCGTGACAGATTAAGTGTAAGGGATTTAACAGATCCACCAGAGGGTTTTTTGATTGGGGTTCACTGCGAAACAAGGGACAGCCCCACGCGAAATCCTGAACTGGACGAACCAAGCGGGCTTAATTTGGTCGTGTTTTCGAGCTTGATTCCTGAAATCATTGAACAGAGAGCAAGGCAGTTTGATGACATCCAGTAATACCTAAACAATTATTACTCTGGTTAGGTCGGCGGCTGATTCGGATATTGCTTTATGTAAAGCTCGCCGAATAACTCCTCCTGCTCAAGCCAGACCTGTTTTCTTTGAGCCATGAAGAGCAGAGAGACGTAGTTCATGATGCTTTCTTTGCCTCTGACAGCCTCGAACGAGACCTTATCGCTGCTTCCCAGCATGTCGTCCAGAATGGGCTCCAGGGCTTTTATATGCTCCTCTATGCCTTCCTCGTGGGACAGGTCAAGGGTCTTCTCTGCCGGAGACTCAGGCCACCTCTCCCGCATGGCCTTCCTTCTGCCCACCATCTCGGCCTTCTTCAGCTCGGAGATCAGCTCTTCCAGGGTTACAGGCCGCTTGGTGTGCCTCCTCACCGGAGGGGAGGGAAGCTGGTCGAATACCTCCTCACCGATCCACTCATCATCCGGCTCCTGCTCAGGTGCAACCTCCACGCCTCCCTCCATGGAGTCCGACTTCATTCGCAATAGAATGCTGGCATAGAGCAGAGTCCTGGCAGGAATCCTCAGGTCACGCTTCTCCAGGGAATCGATGTAATCCAAGAACTTCTCGGTCGTCCTGGCGATGTCTATGTCCCAGGGGTCCAGCTCTCCGCGCTTGGCCAGCTCCACCAAGACCTCCGCAGGCTCGCCGAACTCCAGGTCGTCCGCTTTAGGATCAGCCTTTGTTACCGAGGAATTCTCGGGAGTCGTCTCTTCTTTCAAATGGATCAGCTCGTGTAAATTCCAGTTGCGCTGGAGATGTTATCTTCCTGCATAGTTACACCGATGGTGTACTTTGCCTGCTGGATCATGGGTTTCCTCAGAGAGACCACCAAGAACTGGGCTCTGCTGGAGATCTTCTTGATCAGCTTGGCCACACGCTCCGCATTTACGCCGTCGAGGAACATGTCGATCTCGTCCATGGCGTAGAAGGGTGCGGGCCGAAACATCTGAATGGCGAAGATGAAGGACAGTGCGGTAAGGCTCTTCTCGCCGCCCGACATGGCCTCCAGCCTATGGAAGGGCTTGCCTGCAGGCCGGGCCTTTATGGTCATTCCGCCGCCCAGGGGATCGTCGGGAAACTCCAGGATCAGTTCGCCTTCGCCCTTGGACAGCTCCTTGAAGATGTCGTTGAAGTTCCTGTTAATCTCCAGGAAGGTCGAGAGAAACGCCTCTTTCTTCATCAGGTCGTACTTGTTCAATTTGTCTATAATGGCCTCACGCTCACTGTTCAGAGTATCTCGCCGCTCCTGGAGGATGCTGTGCCTCTTCAAAACGCGATCGTACTCCTCTATGGCCAGCATGTTCACAGGCTCAAGCTCTCGCATAGCTGCTTCCAGGGCCTTGATCTTCTGGGCTACAGTTTCGCTTCTGGGGGGCTCCTGGTTCGAATCGACTCCACAGGCCTCGATCTCTGACCTTAGGCTTTCAACCTGAGCCCTGGTCTGGGCAGCAGCAGCATCGGCAGCCATCAAGCGGGCCTCTGTCTTATCCATCTCCCGGTCTATCAGGTCCAGATCCTTCTGCAAGGCCAGGAGCTGTTCTCCGAGGATGCTGCGCTCACCCTTGAGTCCGTGCAGTTCAACCTCGATCTCTGCCTCCCTGATAGCTACCAGACGCATCTGTGTCTCTATGGCTGGTATGCGCTCAGTTGCAACTCGTTTGCGCTCCAGGGCTTCGCTCCTCTGAGACTCCATGGCCTCCCTCCTGCCTTGGAGCTCTTTTAGCTTCTCAGCACCGCTGTCAGCTCTGATCCTGTCCTTCAGGATATCGGAATCGATCTCCCTGATCCTCTCTTGAAGCCTTTTGGCCTCTCCTTCGGCCAAGGCAGCCGAGGCCGCAAGCTCCGGGATGTTCGAACCGGCCAGCTCTCCTTCAATCCGGCTTATCTTCTGCTGTTCTTCAGCAAGAGTTTCTTCGATCCTTTGCACTTCCATCTCGAGAGTATTCAGCCGCTCTTTGAAGGACGAGGACTCTCCCTCCATCTGCGACAATCGGTCCATCTTCTCTTGAACGGTCTTCTCCAGCCGGGGCCTAGCCGACTGAATCTCCTCGATGCGGAAGGTCTTCTTGGAGATGACTTTGTCAAGCTCTTCGACATCCCGGCTCAGACGTGAGATCTCCTCCTCGATCTCGTCCAGTCGGTTCAGCCTGGCGTTTCGCTCAGCCTCCGCCGTTGCGATCTTCTCAGATATCTCCGCAAGCTTGCTGGACTCGTCTGCCGCGAACTTCAGCCTGGACTTGTAGTGGCCACCCGTCATGGCTCCGCTCTTCTCCACGAGGTCTCCTTCGAGGGTGACCATACGGTACCTGCCCATGAGCCTCCGGGCATCAGACAGAGTCTCAACAACGAGGGTGTCCCTGAAGACGTACCAGAAGGCAGGAGCGAACTTGGGGTCAAAATCTACGAGATTAAGGGCGTAATCGATAACTCCCGGACGGTCGGGTTTCTGGACAAGATCTCCGCGTTCCAAGCGGTTTAAGGGCAGGAATGTGGCCCGGCCGATCTGAGACCTCTTTAGGTAGTCTATTGCTATGGAGGCGTCCTCATCGGTGTCGGCCACTAAGGACTGAAGCCTTGCGCCGGCTGCTACCTCTAAGGCGGCCGAGTACTTGGAACCGACATCCCCAAGCTCGGCTATGGTGCCGTAAAGGCCTGTGAGCATCTGCCTTTTGATGGCCGACCTTATGGCCTCCACTGCCCTGCTGTAGCCTGAGCGGTCTTCTGAGGCGCGAAGGCGTGCCTCTGTTTTTGCGTGCTCACCAGAAAGCCGCTGCATCTCCCTTTCAGCTTCGGCAATCTCCCTCCGGACCTTAAGTTTGGCCCTCTCAAGGTCGTCCCTATCCTTCTCCAGGTCCAGAGCCTTTTTGTTCAGCTCAGCCAGCTCAACTTTTATCTCATCTGTCTCCCTTTCGGCTGCGGCAACTGTGGCACGCGTCTCCGCTATGGCGGCATCGATCTCATCCCGCTCAGATGTGCCTCTTCGGCTTGCGTCAAGCAGCCTGTCCCTCTCCCTTATCAGGTCACCCAGGTTGGCTTTTGACGCTTCTCTGAGCTGCATGGCTCCGGACAGATCGTCCCTGAGCTTAGAGTACTGGGAATCGGCCTCGGCGATATTCTTCCTGGCGACATCCGAGAGGGCCAACTGGTCTTCCAGCTCCCCCTGAAGAGAGGCACCTCTGAGGCTGGCATCCCTCATCCTTCCAGACAACTCACCAGACTCTTGCTGGATCTTCTCCACTTGGATGAAGCAGGTCTTAGCTTGGGATTCGACCTCCTCCAGGGTTCTGTCGACAAGCTCTATCCGCCCCTCCTCCCTGGCACGCTCCCCTTTTAGCTCCTCTATCTTGCGCTTGACCTGGAGCTGCTCGTCTTCTCCTTTAAAGGCAATCTCAGAGTTCAGCCCCTTCAATCGTTCATCCAGGATTCCAAGCTCATCCTTCTTCGTGGCCGACTTCAGATTGAGCCGATCGATCTTCTCCCTGAGGGCGGCACTCTCTGCGTCGAGGGTGGTCAAGGCACCCTTGGACTCGCTGAGCCGAGCCAGAAGCAGAAACGCCTCCTGTCTCCGAAGCTCATCGCGGTGAGCCTGATAGGACAATGCCCTGTCTCGTTCGTCCTTCAGCCTGCCCATTTGGAAGCCCACTTCTTCCAGGATTATGTCCACACGGCCTATCCTGTCCTTCACCACCTCAAGCTCTTCCATGGACTTTTTCTTCTTCTCGTCGAATTCGGCTACGCCTGCTATCTCGTCTATGATCTTGCGCCGCTCGACTGGAGTCATCTCGATGATTCGCGTCACATCGCCCTGCATGACGATGTTGTATCCCTCGGGGTTGATCCCCACCTTGGAGAGATAATCCTGGAGTTCGGTATGGGTGCAGGATTTTCCGTTAAAATAATAGGAAGAAGCGTACTTGTCTTTGTTCACCTTGATCTTTCTGCAAACCTCAATGGTGTCCAGATCGACGGGCATTGTCCGGGAGGTGTTATCGAGCCTGACTTTTACTTCGGCAAAATCGGGATTGTGGCCGTTGTCTCCACGGTAGATAAGATCGGGCAGCCTCTCAGCTCTCATGGCCCTGGAGTTGGAGAGGCAGAGAGCAAAGAGCAGGGCATCAACGATGTTCGATTTTCCGCTGCCGTTAGGTCCTGTGACGGTAATGAAGTCGTTGTACAGAGGTATCTGAACCCTCTTTCCGAAGGACTTGAAGTTCTTCAGCTCGACTTCCTTTATGTACAAAAGCTACCTCCGACCGATCATCACTGCGGCATCGTGCTCCTAATATGCACCCCAAGAAGAATGCCCCTCTTCCATTGCTTATTCTGCAATTTGTCCAGCTCTCGTTATGTCCACTCGGTTAGTACATCCCTCATCCCGAACCTCGATACAAACTGGGCAAAAGTCCCAATTCATCCATCCCGACTTAAACATGTATTAATGGATGTATATATTGTTTTCCCTATCCCCTCAATAAGGCTAACACAACTCGATATCAATGTGATACTTAAAAAATATATGACGATAGACTCTTTCCCCCATAGGCAAGAAAAAACTTTGTGTTCAATTGAACCTCCCAATTTGTAACACCTGGTCCGGATGTGCCAGCCCAAAATCTATTTACTCTTCTGGCTATGAGCAAAGAGAGCCATGGATGTACTTGCTGATGTAGGTGGAAGGCCGGGACTGGACTGTAAAGGGTTCTGTAGCTATTGCTATTTCAGAGGAGTTAAGGCCGTGGAGCCTTTTGGGTGCCAGCACTGCATGCCCTTCAAGAAGGGGTGTGACTATTGCTCTCGAGCCATAATCGAAGGGTACCCAGGATTCAAACCCATGCAGATGGTGGCCTTCGAGGTAGCCCAGAAGACCTTCGGCTCTATGCCGGATAAGGTTACTATTAGCGGCGGAGGCGACCTCAGCTGCTATCCCGAGCTCCTGCCGTTGGCCAGGATGTTGGGCCAGGGCATAGTGCCTATTCATCTTGGATACACCAGTGGTAAGGGATTTTCCCGCGGAGACGAGGCGGAGCCGCTGATCGAGGCCGGAGTGAACGAGGTCTCTTTCACAGTCTTCTCCACAAGGCCGGAGCTTCGGCACAAGTACATGGCTGACAAGTACCCGGAGGCGTCAATATCCAACCTGAGGCGTTTCTGCGAAAGCTGCGATGTTTATGCTGCAGCAGTCCTGATCCCTGGGGTGAACGATAAAGATGAGCTAGAGAAGACCTGCAGCGACCTGGAGGAGATGGGGGCAAAGGGCCTTATTCTCATGAGGTTTGCCAACACAACTGAACAGGGCTTGATCCTTGGGAATGCGCCGATCATTCCTGGAGTCGTGTCCCACACAGCCAAAGAGTTCAAGCAGATCGTAACCGACGTCAGCAAAAGGTACAAGTTCAGGGTGACAGGCACTCCTCTGTGGGACCCTATGACTGGTGCGCCTTTCGCCCTGGCCAGCCACAGAGAGGAGATCGGAAAGCTTCCTGCAGTTACAAAGAGCGCAACTATAATCACAAGCTCCATCGCCCAGCCTCTTCTTTCGGCCATATTCGATGAGCTCGGCGGCAAGGTCAACGTCCTTCCGGTGGCCAAGGACGTTGGCTGTCTAATGACCATCAAGGACTTGGCCGGCCTGGATCTGAGCAATGTGAAAGAGACGGTTCTAGTACCGGGAAGGATGTTGGCCCATGACAAGGACCTTCATCGTGTCCTAACGAAGGACGGCAATGACAGGCTTGTTCGCAGGGGTCCTGACCAGTTGACAGTGGACGGTGAAATGAGCATCTCCATGACCGAAAGGGAGGTGCTGGACCTTGAGATCGAGGCCTTTAAAGAGCTGATAGAGGCGATCAACGCCTTGGGTGTGTAAAGATCATCAAATATCATCAAATCATAAATTTTCTCGGGACCATACAGGACTGAAACCAGGACTGAACCCAGCAGGATAATTACAAATACTTGGAAAGAAGGCCAAACGAAAGATGCAGCAAAAAAAGCCATTTCACGTGATGATAATCCCGACTCTGGGCTGTCCATCCAAGTGCAGCTATTGCTGGAGCTCAGAGGAAGGATCTCCCATAATGAGCATTGACACCATCAAAGAAACGGTGGAATGGCTCAAGGTCTTCCGGGACGATCCTGTTACTTTTACCTTTCACGGCGGTGAGCCGCTTCTGGCAGGCGCGGACTTTTACCGGAAGGCCTTGCCGATGCTGACCGAGGGCTTGCCTCACCTGAAACCGAATTTTGCCCTGCAGACAAACCTCTGGAAGCTCACACCGGAGCTGGCCGAAGTGTTGGCAGAACACAGCATTCCCATAGGCTCCAGCCTGGACGGCCCCCAGGAACTGAACGACCTCCAGAGGTCGGAGGGCTACTACGAGCGGACAATGCGCGGCTATGAGATCGCCAAGGACCACGGCCTCAGTGTGCAATTCATCTGCACCTTCACCTCCCATTCTGTGAAGTTCAAGGAGGATATCTTCAATTATTTTCTGGAGAACGGCCTGACCCTTAAGCTGCACCCTGCACTGCCCTCCTTGAAGGGCGATAACCCCAAGAAATGGGCGCTTGACCCAGCGGAGTATGGAGAATTGCTGGTCTATCTCCTTGACAAGTATCTGGAGAACATGGGCCGGATTGAAGTACGAAACATCGATGACTACTGCAGGTGTGTCTTTACCGGCAGGGGCACAGTCTGCACCTTCGTGGACTGCATGGACAATACCTTTGCTGTGGGGCCTGATGGGAGCATCTATCCTTGCTACCGTTTTGTAGGGATGCCCAAGTATGTCATGGGCAATGTCCGGGACCATCCGAGCATGGAAGACCTGGCCCAGTCTGAGGCCTGGAAGCACATGCACCAGTTCAAGGATTATGTGAACACTGAATGCAAGAAGTGCAAGCACATCAGATACTGCAGGGGAGGGTGCCCCTACAACGCAATGGTTCCTTCGAGCGGCGAAATAAAGGGCGTCGATCCTCACTGCGTTGCCTACAAGAGGATATTCGACGAGATAACCGACCGTTTCAACAGGGAGATACTGGGTGGATTCCCGGGAATGGAGATGGGCACTTGCCAGTCGGGAGCCAATAGGAATACTGGGCCGGGAATAATGACGTTGATGCAGAAGATAATATCGAAATGATTCTCTTTTTTGTTCAACTTTTCTTTGATGTAGATTGATGTCTTATGAATGCAGTGCCAAAAATATCGCTTCATCCTTCGGGCATGAGCCTTGTCCTTGTTTTTGTCAAAAGGCTCAGCAAGAGAGGCTATATAATAGACTTGAAACCAGCCTTGCTAAAGGATAACCAACTAACGCCTTTTTTTTATCTATTTTTAATTATTCTATTTCTAATGGAGCGGCATCCTTGGATGCCCAGGATTTGTGGTAATAAGCCGTTTAGGTAGCACTAATGTCCGGGACAGGGAGTTATGGCCGCCTTGGGCTAGCTGAAGTTGCGTCTAACCGTGCTGTACTCGCGATGATGCCTAGAAGTACTGTTCGATACTGTTTTGATGGCCTGAGTGAATGTAACTTGCAAGAACCTTCTGCAAGATCGAGCCTGCCCCGACGAGCCTCCCAACTCCTTCCAGCAAATCATATAGTCTATAGGCACAGATTGAGCCCTTTGGCCGACCTCGATTTAACCGCTATCGGCTGTGGTGCAGAACCTGGAGCGCAAAAGCAAGAGGCTTTACGGGGTCGAAAGCAGATTTATAAAATTTTATAGCTTATTTTACCGGCCTGGCTGGTTGTATAATTTATATTGTACAACCTGACAGCGAAATAGAACAATTCCACGAGTCCAAATGGAAAGCATTGACGTCCCCAACGAAACTTTTACAAGGAGCATTATCTCGAAATTTGCTAACGACCTACTGAGCCGATGCTGCGCATAAAACCATTAGATACTCTGAAACAACTTGCATCGTCGAGGGCATACTCTAAGCGTGATTCTGAACGCACTTTTATCGCTTCGACCGCAGGGTAGATTTCGCCCATAATTATTTACGATCAGAGGGAATTATGAAGATGGATGGACAGAGAGATAGATGAGCCCAAATCGATCTCTGAGCTGGACTTTGAGCCCCGAGGAGAGGTCTATCCCTCTCCAAGGGACTGGAGAGACATTTTTATTTATTTTCTCCTCGTCGACCGATTCGATAACAACCGCCGCTACATCCCCCCTTTCAATCCCGGCTTCACCCCTAAAGGCCGAGATCCCCGAATAGGTGGGGTCTTTCAGGGCGGCAACCTGAAGGGAGTGACCCGAAGGCTGGATTATATAAAAAATCTTGGATGTAACGCCCTCTGGATCAGCCCCATCTTCAAGAACCGGCCGGAGATGGTGGACACCTATCACGGCTATGGCATTCAGGACTTTCTCTCCGTAGACCCTCGCTTCGGAGACCGGGAAGACCTGGAGCGGCTGGTGAAAGAGGCCCATGGCCGGGGGATCTATGTCATATTAGATATCGTCATCAACCACACGGGGGACAACTGGGCATATTTGAGTGGGGAGAAAGCCTATAGGAGCACTTGCCCCTACAGCTTCGGGTTCTGGAGACGGAAGGGGCCAGCTCTTGGCAAAGATGACGCCGTTTGGCCCCGGGAGCTGCAGAACCCTCTCTACTACAAGAGGAGGGGATTCATCCGGGACTTTAAGGCAGCGGAACAGGAAGAAATAGAAGAAGGGGACTTTGCCTCCTATAAGAAGCTGGACCTGAGCCATCCTTCTGTGATGGACAGCCTCATAAAAATATATAAATACTGGATCGCGATCAGCGATGTGGACGGGTTTCGACTGGACACGGCCAGGCATCTTGGCCCCGGCCCCTCCGCCCAATTCTGCAACGCCATTAAAGAGTACTGCCTGAGAATCGGGAAGCACAACTTCCCAATCTTCGGGGAGGTCGCGGGGGATGACGAACAGATAAAGGGCTACCTTTGCCGGAGAGTCTCCATCACCGGAAGAGAGGACTGCCCCATCTCCCTGGAGGCGGCCTTGGACTTTCCCCTCAACAAAACCTTGGAGATGGTCTTCAAGATGGGAGGGGATCCCGCCCGGCTGAGGGAGAGGTACTCGCTGCTGGAGGAGTATTATCAAGACCGATGTTCCCCCGGCTCTCATCTCGTCACATTCCTGGACAACCACGACCGGAACGAACGATTCATGCACGGCCTAGCATCAACCAATCTGGCCCAGGCAGCTCTTGGATACCTGATCGCCTCTTCAGGAATACCCTGCCTCTACTATGGAACAGAACAGGGGTTCGATGGCCACGGCGATAAAGATTACTATGTGAGGGAGTGCCTTTTCGGCGGAAGATGGGGGGCCTTTGACACGACTGGGGTTCACTTCTTCGATGACCAGAGCCCCATCTACCAGCACATCAAAGCACTTGCCAAGATAAGGAGAGAGCAGCCCGCTCTGCGATACGGCCGGATGCACTTTCGGGAGGTATCCTTGGACGGCAGGTCCTTTGAGCATCCCTCCCTAGCAAACCGCCTCGCAATGATCGCCTTCTCTCGCCTCCTTGACCGGGACGAGATCCTCGTGGCCATCAACCTCTCCTCTGAGGAGAGGATGATCTGGGTGGGAGTAGAGGAGGGGCTTCATCCTTCCGAGGGAGAAATGGTTAGCCTCTTGGAAGGGGGACCAAGAGCCCCGGTGCTAAATAGGCAGGACCGGACCTATGTCGTCCTCTCCATCCACCCCTACCAACTATTGATATTAAAGAATAAATTTTAATCACACCACCTCTTTGATCCTATCAAGAGGCCTCGCGGGGACAAAAGGATTAAATAAAGAGCTTGCTCAATAAATGATGATGGTTCTTGCGGAATCCGATAATTTGCTCAAAAAGTACTGTGAGGCCTTCCAGCTCTTCCAGGGAAAGAACAAGGACCTGGACCAGGCCGCTTTAAAGCTGAGAGAGCTTGCTAAAGAAGATCCCGAATACCTCAATGCCCATCGATACCTAGGCATAGTCCTTCTGGAGAAGGAGGAGTTCAAAGAGGCGATCCTAGAACTGTCCTTGGTGGTAAGGGAGGGAGAGAGAAGACCTGGGAAGTTCCACAACGATCTTGTAAACAGATGTGACGCGAGTATCTACGGCAAAGAGGCAAGAGAGTTTGAGAAGGAGAAAGATGACAATGGTCATCTGGCCTGGGCCTATCACGACCTGGGGATGGCCTATCTGTTGGAGGACAACTATGTTGAGGCAGTGAGATGTCTCCTGGAGGCCTTGAAAAAGTCCGATAAGAACCTCTTCAGAAACGATCTCGGCTGGGCCTACTACAAATGGAACAAGCCTGACCTAGCGATAGAGCAGTACGGCAGGGCTATCGAGAACAAAAGTCAAGGAGAGACTGACACCGGCCATGCTAACTTCTTCCGCGGCCTAGTCCTCTTCAAAAAAGGGAGACTCTCACTTGCCCAAAAAGAGCTGGAGGAGGCGAGGAGAAAGTTCCGAACTCAAGCGAACCTTCTCCAGGCCGATCTCTCCCCCTTCTATGGGCTGATGGAGGCCTCTGCCTTAAACAACTTAGGCCGGATCAAGATGGTAGAAGGTGACTATCGAGAGGCTGAGAAACGATTTAAGGAAGGTCTGGCCATCTGCGAGAGGGATGAGTGCCAGAAGTACATCGATCAGCTCACGCCACGGGGGAAGAGGAAGGAAAAGAAGACCATCGCCGCATTGTATAATAATTTAGGATTATTATATTTTAAGCAGGGACTTCTTGAAGGGGCAAAGAATGAGTTTGAGGCTGCTCTCAAATCGGAGGAACTCCCTGAGACCTACAACAATTTGGCAGCCGTATCCAATATGGAGGGAGCGAAGGAGAAGGCTGAGAGCTACCTCAAGAACGCCCTCCGCCTGGACCCTCTCTCCGAGGCAGCGAACGCTAACTTGGGTCGATTGAGGGGAGAGGATACCAGTTGGTGGGACTGGTGGTTCAAGCTCCGATCGTCTGAATCCCGGCTCCGGGGTCTAGTGGGTGGGTTGCTGGTCATCGCCCTGATCCTGATGATCGCCAATATGATTGCCACCTCCTTTTCAGGAGGAGAGATATTGCCATTTGTCAACAACAAGACTACAGTGGTCCAGGAGGATATCTCCAAGAATATCACCAAGGGCAGCTCTGAGACCACGGAAACCAATAGCACCACGACTACAACCACGGAGACCGGGCCGAGCCTGGAGAGTAAGATGCTTCTCACTGCTCTGATATTCTTCATCTTAGTCCACCCCCGGATCAAGGTCTTTACCGTGGGAGAAGCGAAGTTCGAGATGGATACGGAGAGTGCATTGGGATCCCTCTACAGTGTGGATGCAATCTCCAGCTGATACCTCTTCTGTGTTCTATTGCTTGGCCGGGACCTTCCTCAGCCATCTGATCATTCCGTTGACAGAAAAATTGATAGAATCGAGTGTTACTGAAGCGTGCACAAGGATCTGTCCGAGTGTACTCAGTGAACTTATCAATATTCAATTAACGCTTGTTGAGGTTAACATCATCCTGTCCTAGCTTACACGTACTGGAGTTGACAGTCCACGTAAGCGAAGCAAGTACTCTACTAAATGCATATAACCTTTTTTATTCCATCTTTCTCATTTTTGTGTTCCGTGACCAGTGTATATTTTTATAAGATATCATTTCAGCCTAAACCGCTGCCTTTGCTCTCCTGGTCCTATATTACCAAAAATACTATGTAACGCAGCAATAAATCAATAGCAGGCGAGCTAACGGATTTGCGCCTATAGTCTTCGGGATACTTGTAAAGCTAAAAAGCGTCTTGGCTGGATCTTATGGTATGGTAGTATAATATCTTTTGAGCAACAAACAGTGTTAGTACGTGTGAGATTTCTATGACGTATTTAGCCGAATTCTCAAAATGCCATATGACAGGAGCATAATCTGAAGCCTACATTCCACACTGGCGCCTCCCATCCACTGCCGCCCCGGTCCTTCATCAGTAATACCCTCTCATTGGCAGTATCCTTGGAAGCCACGGAGTTCTTCAAAACTGCGCATAATTCGCGAACTTGGGAATTCACCCTGCGGGCATAAGCTTCTGTCCCTGTTATCCCAAGTCCCTGAGGGTTCAATAATATATGCAATGGCCCATTCCAGATCAACTGAAAAATCATATACCTTGGCTATGCACCCCTATCCTGAAACTTTCAGGAGTAAATCACCTATTCGGATTTCATCACTTTTGTCTCCCCAAAGTTAAAGCCTGAGAACCACATACTTTAGACCGATCTTCAATGGAAAAAGTTCAAGACGTGAAAGGCCTTGGCGGCATGCTGAACGGCTTCAGAGAACTCGTGAAAGATGATAAGAAAATAACCTTCGTGGGCTCTCCAGGCTTCTGTACTCCCTTCGCGCTCTTCCTGGGTTATCCGGTGAGAGACAAAGAGCTGGCCTTTGTTCCAGGCTTGAATAAAGAAAAGGCACGCAGGATTGTCTCAACTGAGTACGGATTGGAGCTCGGGGACAAGAGCACTGCTGACGCTGATGTTGTCGTCGTTTTGGGTGGTATGGCCATGCCCAAGATTGGCGTAAAGCCGGAAGAAATGAAGGATTTTCTAACCACGATAAAATACAAGCAGCTCATCGGTGTCTGCTTCATGTCGATCTTCGAGAAGGCAGGATGGTGCCAAACTCTGGATTATGATTACGTCCTGAACTTGATCATCGAGGGTGACGTGTCAAAGTGAAGCGAATGTAAAGTCGATTTTGATTGATAATTTTTGATTGATAATAGTGAAATCATCCTGAGCGTGATGTTAGTGGGCGAGGAATTTAATAATACAGTTGAATTTCATGAGCACGTTTGCCCTGGATCGGCTATCGGTTATAGAGTAGCCAATTACATTAAGGGCACGTTGATAAATCGTAAGATGAAGGACTTGTTGCAATCGTCAAGAACATTTCGTGTAGTAGCAGTAGAATTGGTGATTTCGCGATCAAGTGGGGCCTTACTTTGGAGTACGCCAAAAAAATGGCCCAGAGCGACCGCCAGGTTCCGCAGAGGGAGCAGAAGGATGTTCGATACCTGGCAGCACCCTCCACGGATCTTATCTCAGCTGTTCTTTGACATTACCCGTTCGTAAAGGTTAGTGTCGAATAGGTCGTTCGCTGTCAGCAGCTTGGATGTGTAGTTCAGCTCGTAGTTGACACGGGCGTACTCCTCAACAGAGGGTATCTCCACCTTAGGATCGCTGATCAACCTCCCGTCCCAGGTCTGCAGAGAATACTCGATGGTCTGAAGATCCTGGTGCGTCCTGTTGGAGTAGATCTTGGCGGCTTCCATTGGATTTGCGTTGGCATATTCTGTGGCCTTGATATGGGTCCGGATTATCTGCTCGGCCAGGTCAGGCTGGGTCCTGATCAGCTTCCCGCTGACGACTATGCAGTTCGCTGCAGCATTGGGCCACATCTGGCCGGCAGCCACAACGGACCTGCCCTTGCCCTCCCTTTCTATTATAGCGGGCGACGGCTGGGGCAGGAAGACAGCGTCCACTTTGCCGGCTGTTATAGCCGTGACAGCATCTCCTGGTCCCATTGGGAGTATCTTAACCTTTGAAACGTCCACGCCGTTCTCCTTGAGCCACTTCTTCAGGGTGATATCCTGGATGGAGCCTGGCGGGAACGTGCCTACGCTCAATCCCATCAGGGACTGAGGTCCGCTGTAGTTAAGGCCGGACCTGAAGACGAGGTTCGACCCGTTTACGCTCACGCCAGCTACGATCTTGGCGTCCAGGCCCTGGGCAATTGCGGAGATCGGCGGAGCCACTCCAACGTAGGCAACGTCGAGGTCTCCCGCGAGCATAGCCTGCATCTCAGGCGGCCCATTCTGGAATTGGAACTCCTTAATGCCTGTTATGCCGAAGGGCTTTAGGTCGGCGAGCCACCAGCCTTTTTCGTCTGCCACCATCTCTGCAATGTGATGGGTGCTCGGCTGGTAGCCGATATGCAGAGTCGTGATGTTATCTGTTTTTTTCTCGGGTGACGATATGCAGCCCAAAGAGAACAGCACTACCACTGCCAGTAAAGCCACGAAAATGGAGCTCTTCATGAGACCACCTTTAACAATTTTGCAATAATATTGGCGACGAGATTATAAGAAGTTGTTTCTATTAGCCCGACAAGCGTTTTCGCCCAATAAATAATAAATATAGG
>CAVWIG010000023.1:0-89584 GCA_963754945.1 Methanotrichaceae archaeon | reverse complement strand
AAAATTGCTCGCATTAAAGCTGAATAAATCCATTTCCTCCGATGGCATCTGTGTAGCTATATGGTGGATATGCCACGCTCATACCAGCCCAATGCGCTTCCGGCACATGTCCGGATACCAATCCTTGGGCTTGTACCACAATCGACTGTCCGCTAACAGGTTTATCAATGCTGACCTTCCAGCTTGACTTAGCGGTTGACCCCGCCTTCATGTCTCCCAGGGAAATTTTCATAGATCCAGAAGTAAGGCTCATGCCACTGGGCAAGGTTATCATTGCCACAGCATCTTTTACAGGATACATGGATGCGTTGAATGGCGAAGGGCATGGATACGTAATGTCTGCGGTAACAGTAGCCGTTGAGCCTGGCTTTAGCGACCCTGTAGTCTTAACATTGACATTCCACGGCATCATCACCATTCCCCAATAAGGATAAGATTCGCCCTCGGCTGTGTAGTTCTAGCCACTTTGCAGCTCATCATAGGTCCAAGCGGTAATTCCCGTCTTATTGGTCTGGTGTTTCTGATCCCTTCCCCAGGGATCGCTGAAGTAAATTATGCCTTGTGTGTCGTCGTATCCTATCGCCGTCCTGTAATGGCCGCCTCCACCATTCGGCTGGAAAGTCATGAGTAGAATTACGGGAGTATCAGCAGCGATAAGACTCTTCAAGTCCGTCAGCCAGAATTTATCGGAGGAATGGGGGAAAGATGCATAACCCAAAGCCCTTTCAGGATATCCTGCAATGGGTGCTTCATTAGGGAAGAATCTCCCTTGAGCTGAACTCATATTGCTGAAGTGACCTGCTCTGACCATATCGAAAGACCAAGTTCCTGCAGAAGAGCTTCGGGCCACATCTGCAATCTCTTTCTGATTGATGTCAGGTCCCCAATAGTCATATACTCCTTCCAGGACTCCTTCGCCGCAAAACAGCCCATTCATTTGCTGGTGCCAGGGAACATCGGCGATCACATGAGATGAAGGCAGTCCCGCGTTCCCTCCCGTCATAGTATCTGATGCAAAACCTACATTCAGGACACATTGGATCAGGACAAAAGCAATGGATAACTTGGAACGAATCTTCGTATTGAGACCTCCTTTTGCTTGGCAATTGAAGCTATAATACTTAATTTTACCGTTATGGCGATAAATTGAACCTAATTCATGACTCAGTCAAATGCAATATTTCTGTGGGATGATTGTGTGAAGGAATCCCGACCTGAAAGGCTGCACAACTATCCCTGAATGGACCAGAAAACTACAGGAAGATGCTGTGTCGCATGATTATTATAGTATTATTTCGTTATTCAAGAATTCATAATTTATTTTAACTAATTACTTATATGCTCCTAAGTATATTATACAAAATGAATGCTCTTTTAATCTCGGCGACCATTCCTTCGGGTGAAGATGCCCGAACCGTTTCACCAAAGATACGCTTGATCGATCGAGAAGAAGCCTTCAACTGCCCACCTTCTACCGTACTGATGCATTTGCTTCCAACCCTTGTAGCCCATTTTTTTGAATTCCAGAACAGCTGTTAACCTGGCTGATGCATCTTTACCTGCACTATCGCGTTCTCTCTGATCTTAATCCCTGGACAATCTACACCTTTCGATTTCATAAATTCAAATGCGTCGTTTGTGTCATATGCGCCATCCATCAACCCCTCCTCAATATTGACGTCTTTCAACAAAGGGCGCAAAACCTCGCTATCCGAGGTGTCTTCTTCTGTAACTTCCATAGACAATAATCTCTTTGATTCAACGTCGACTGCCACATGAACTTTAAGCCATCCTCGCCGCTGTCTTTCCGTGTTTCTCGCGCATCCAATCCCCTCTATTTGTTACCTTTATCCCAGTTGAATCAACTGCAACAACAGCGTCGTTCTCTGGTATCTCTATTCCAAGATCTTGCTTAGAGATTCGCTTATGGAGAGTGGTATAATCTGCCGCCACCAATCCTGGTTCATAGGTCGAAAGTCGTCCAAAGAATCCTTCAAGTTGACGATATGGCATTCGGAAAAAAGAGTATATTATTGATGCAAAAGTTATAAAAGTGTTAGGGTATTTGTATGGAGCGCCTGTTTTTTTTCTATTCATTTCTCTTAATTCCCAACTCCCAGTTCTTCACACAACTCAAATCGAGATAGAATTCGCCTCTTCGAACAAGTTGGGCATTATATTCTTGGCCAGTCTCTATTATCAACATAGTTCATAACACAATATTTATATTTAAACTATTTAAGCTTAATCGACACAGCACAGGAAGATGAAAAACAGGAATTCCTGCAGAAGATCGCATCATTAGACTTAGGCTGCTCGATTCGCGTATTTGTAATAGTCAATAAGGTACCCCCCCCCACCACCACTGCAATTCGTTCGTCAGAGCTACGACCTGTGCATCCTGACGCCATCGCAGGAGCGGTGGAATATGCAGACTATGCCTGCAGCAAAGAGCACCGCCAGCACTCCTGTCGAAAAAGATGCCATCGAACACCCCTGCCCCTCCTATGGACATGACAAGCGGTCTCACTGCATGGTATCCCAGGGGCGAAAGCGCTGGCAGGACACCCGGCGTGATTAGGTTGAGAATGTCGGCACCTAAAAGGGTCCCCATCGAGCCGCTTATGTACGCCAGGGCTGGAGCCTTGTCGTAACCCCTGCCCAAGACCAGGCCGCAAATAGCAGCAAGTGCAGGCGATAGCCAGAATGGCAGGACTATGCCCTCGTTTGCTACGGGCATGGCGAAGTAGTAGGTTATCACAGTGACAATCGCGATGCCCAGGACGGCCTTTGAGATGGATGCTCGCCCTCGCCGTAAAAGGTCCAGGGAGACCGCAAGAGGAATCAGGCACCCACCCAGGTTAACTGTCAGGTAAAACGGATGAAAAGCAGTGGTAAAGTCCAGACCCGTAGCACTTACCAGAGATACAAACCAGCCGGGGTAAGAGCTGATCGGTCCAGCGTGAAGTGGTATGTCGAAAAGGCTTCCTACAACGGAGCCGAAGACAGCCAACGAGGCATGCCAGTGATCGAAACCCACCTGCTCGAAAGCCGTCTCCGATAGCCTGAGGAAGAGATAGATGAAGATAATTGGTATGGCCAGGATCAGGAGAAGTGCGACAATGAATATAGGCAGGAGGAAGATCTCGAACAATTTTGCACCTTAGAATTAATTGATTGGATAGTTAATAGCTCTTTCTAGAGGCTGGCTCTGATCACATCACGAGTTCTAGGTTGATATTCTATATTTAGGCACGTTATTTTTCTCCGACGAGTGGCTCCGGTGTATCAGTTGTAGGCTTCGTCCATAGATCTGGAACGGCTTACCATCCCAGAAAATACTAATAATATGGAAGAGTTATATCAAATGAAGAGTATCATTTGAACTCAAGTAGAAAGGTTTGTAATTTAACCTCAATCCTGAGTTTACGAAGGTTGATGATGGAGATGCTATTCAAACATGGGTTTGGTCTTGGGCTTGTGACGTTGTTGGTTATGGTTGCCCTTTCAAGCATAGTTATTCCGGTTGCCCTGGCCGATCAAAATGGAAATAATGCGACCAAGGGCAAGCTGTTATACGAAGAGAACTTTTCTTCAAGCAAAGGAAGTGTTTGGGGCGGAGGTTTGAGTGCCAATTTCAGCTACTATTTTGAGAACGGGAAATATCATTTGAATGTTAATCAATATAATTCCTATAGAGCTGTATCGTTCGGCCAGAATTATAACAACTCCATCTTAGAAGTTGAAACCACTCAAGAGGCTGGTCAGAACGATAACTACTATGGAGTAATTGTCAGGAAGGTAGATTGGAATAACTATTACTTCTTTGCAATATCTGGGGACGGTTATTATGCATGGCCAAGCTCCAGAATAATACTTTGGTCGCCCGCAAGCTGGAATTGGAAGAAGTCCAGTGCCATTCACACAGGAAATGCAACAAACCTGATCAGAGTTATTAGCGATGGAGATAAGCTCTTCTTCTACGTAACAACAACATTGGACTCGATAATTATACCGATGGCAGTTTCTCTTCAGGCATGATCGGTTTGGCAGCAGGGACTCTTTACACACCAGGAGCCGTTACAATAGGCTTTGATAACCTTAGGATCTGGGATATAAGAGATAGAGCGCCCAACATAGAGACATGATGAGAAAGAAAGAAAGAGATCTGTGATTAACAGGCGCGTTCGGCGCGGGTTAAGCCCGCGTTTTTAATATTATAGTCATTTGCATTAGTAGGCATAATTTAATTTAAATAAGGACTAGTAAAAGAAACTAGTAGATAATTAAATAAAATAATTGATGTTATATTGATTTATGCGGGAGACAATAATCATTCAACGTTAGAGCAGAATCAATATCTGGATGTTTCAGAGAAACATCTGACGATGTCAATCTCTCAAGGCAAGCCAAGACTCTTCGCATTATGAAGCCATCGTACAATAGAAGGCTTAGTATCATCGAGCGTCGTAACTGGAAAGGAGCCAACAATAATAGCAGCAAAGATTCTGACGATAATTATATAATGTATGGTATAATCTCTGCTAAAAATGTATTCATGCAATGTCCGCGTATGTTGGTATCCGACCGCATTAGCTATGTGACTTCGTGGTTTGCCTAGGATTGTCGTCCATAACAAGAGCATTAAGAAAGAAGGGCCTTAAGCATTCTAGATTCATACATAGAATAACTAGTGTTTAGCTTCCAAAATAACATAGCAATGCTTAATAGGTAGTACTCCAAATATATTGTTATGCCACTTGTGAGTACTCACCCTACACTACAATTGACAACGGAAGAGCTTGAAGATCTAGAAAAAGCAAGCAGATCTCGAACGCAACCACAGCGAACCGTTGAGCGTGCCAAGATCCTACTTGAGTATTATAGCCATAAATCAATTTCCCAAATTGCAAGGGAATTGGAGACAAATAGACCTAAAGTAGAACGCGTAATCAACAAAGCTTTCGCATATGGGATCTATATCGCATTGGTGGATCTACCCAGAAGTGGAAGATCGCGAAGAATATCGTCAGATGCTAGAACTTGGATTATAGCTCTTGCATGCACAAAACCGCTCAAATACGGATATTCATATGAACTATGGACACAACGGTTATTAACAGACCATATCAAAAAGTACTGTGCAGCGAATGGATTCCCAGAGTTATCAAAGATATCTCGTGGCACTATTTCAAAAATACTTGGAGCGAGCAATGTTAAACCTCATAAGATATCTTCGTACATCGCCAAAGTAGACCCTGAATTTGAACCGAAGAGCGCTGTTGTATTACATACTTACAAGCAAGTTGAATTGCTCCAGAGGATGTCTAAAGAAGGCAAGCCGCTCGATATGGTTATTGTCTCATACGATGAAAAGCCAGGAATTCAAGCAATCGAAAATAAATATCCTGATATGATGCCTGTATCAGGTCAATATCCAACGCTTTCGCGAGATTATGAATACAAAAGGCATGGCACAGTATCATTGCTTGCGGGAATCGATCTCTTAACAGGAACGGTTCATTATAAGATATTCGACAAGCATAGAAGCGAAGAATTTATTGAATTCTTAAAGCATACTGATTCAATTTACCCAAAAGAAATTAAAATAATTACAATTCTGGACAACGTTCGTGTGCATACTTCAAAGAAAACTCAGAAATATCTTGAAACTATTCCTCAACGCTTTCAATTTGTCTTTACGCCTAAGCATGCATCGTGGCTCAATATAATTGAGAGCTTATTCAGTAAAATGACTAGAAGCATGCTTAGAGAAATACGAGTGTCATCCAAAGAAGAGTTGATTGAACGCATCAGTCAATATATAGATGATATGAATAAAATGCCCACCTTATTTAAATGGAAATACAAAATGGATAAAATGGCTGGTGGGATTGTTGTTGATAAGGAACGCGGATTATTGATATGTTAATTTGGAATCATTATACTAGTTGTTATTTCATTTCATCAAAGGCGTACTCTTCCCATCTTCTTTCACCGATAAGCACCTCGAACTCCGGCGGCGTGAGGATGGGAATCATGTACTTGGCTGCATCATCCAGCGCAATCCTGGGGCAGGCAGTGGATACGGCTGCCTCGACTCCGAGGTTCAGCAGTCTGTCCGGCTCGATGTTATCCAGATAGACCGAAATCATCTCCAAACCTCTGGCCTCGCCCAAATCCTTCATCCGTCTTGCCAGTTCCATGCGCCTCTGCCCCGGCTTCTTTGAGACGAGAACGGCAAACCTCTTTGCGTCCGCTGCTCGAGTAATGACCCCAAATCGTGCGTCTGAGCATTGGATCGGGATCGATTAGCGAAACTTCGCACGTAATTGGATCTGCGGTTACTACCCTCTTGCCCGTAGCCAGAGCGATTCCCAGAGGGTGAAACTGACCCGTGCCGATGAAAAGATACTCGTCCAGGTAAAGCTCTCGGGCCGTGCTGTAACAGCAGCCCAAAACCTGGCCTGGATGCTTGATCCGGCCCCCGGCAGGACCCACAAGTCCCTCAATTCCATTCTCTCTCAAAACTTCGATTGCCCGGTCGAGCTTATGGACGTGCTGAACTGTTGTAGTAACACCAACTTTTTTGGATCTGAGGAGCCGGATCGCCTTCTCCACAGCCTCCTTCGGATCTTGAGACATTCTGGCTTCTAAAAAGATGACCTTCTCTGGGGTCTCATCCAGTTCGGCGTGGCCCAGGTGGAGCATTATGTCAACTTCATCGCAAAGGGCCATGTCGATGTCGCAGGCTCCGTAGCAGGGATCGCCTGAGATTATGACTTCTGCGCCAGTTTGATCTCTGATCTGCTTGGCGATGCCGGAAGCGGCCCGTTTAAGACCTTCGGGAACTTGGAGGCCAACCAACCTTGCTCCACGGCGACAAATTAGCTCAACCGTCCTGTTTAGGTCCAGCTCAAAAGGGCTAGAACCATCGGTCGAGGGTGGACTGGCCAACCTTGTAAGCCTCCTCTAGCCTATGAGCAGTCTTCTCCACGCGTCCCACGTCGAAGTCCCTCTCCCCGCTGAGAAAAGACACCACCTCTTCTACTTTTGGCTTGCTCATCTTGATGGTGTAATCGTCAGTGACGTCCGGATGGAGGAATAAATCTCGTATTTCGGCGTAGTTCGCAATGGTCTCGTCCTGAGAGTCCAGAACCGCCTCCAGGTTTCCTTTCTCTTTGATGAGCTTTAGAGCTGTCTTTGGACCTATCCGGGCTAACCCTGGGTTGAAATCTGTGCCGCACATAATGCCTATTTCCACAAGCTGCTTATGGTCAATGCCCATCCTTGCGAGCTCGTCCTCCAGGATCATGACCTCAGGCTCCACATCTACGTAGATGTTCTTCCTGGGCAGCTTTCTTTTTCCTGTTATGGCCATGTTGCGAACCACGCGGGGCGCACCGAACAGCAGAGAATCGTAATCCTGGCTTCCCACGATGTAGACGTCTCCTCGTGCCGCCATATAAGCAGCCTGGGCCTCGCCCTCGGAGGGAGCTTGAATAATCGGAAGTCCCATCGATTGAATAAGACGCTTTGAGTCGTCAAGAATCTCGGCATTGAGACGCGACGCAGCCTGGGCATACTTGAATCCGTCTTCTCCCTCGGCCTTGGCCTCCTCCCAGGCAGCGGCTGCTTTCTCCCTCACATCGGACCTTTCCTGGAGCGTGCCGGACTTTAACGGGTGAGGCTTGCCATCGAAGACGTAGGCCACCTTGACTCCAGCCTCTATGAGGCTGGTTGTGCGATAGAGTATTCCAGAAAGGTGAGACGTGACCCTGCCCGAGCTGTCCATGAGCGGCGTCCCATCCCGTTGCCTGATTATGCTCAGGAACTGGTATAGGGTGTTGAAGGCATCCACTGCCACCCATCTGCCGGATAGATCCTTTATCTCTATCTTCTTCTTTTGCAGCAGATCTCCTAAGTCTACGCCCATATCATGCTACCTGTAGAGCTTCTTGGATATATCCTCCACCGCTGCCATGTACCTGAAGTTGGCGTTGTCCATCTTCCCTTCCAATCCCTGAAGCCCTATCCTCATGGCCCTCTGAGATGCCTCTAGCTCTTGCTCAACCATGCTCAGCCTCGAGCTGGTGCTGAGCATCAACATCGCCATAGCGGCGATGAGCAGAACGGCTGAGACTATCTGCACAGGGTCGGTTCTGTCGAGGGCCTCCAGGTGGGCATAGATCAGGACAAAAGCGGATGCGACCATCACCAAGGAGAGAAGTACATCTCTGGTATACATCAGCTTCTTTATCGCCTGCATACTTTATAAATCTTCACGGCTAGTCCTCCGGGATAGACCCCGGTTCAAGATTGTTTAAATAAGAGTTGTTTTGAGATATAAGATCTGGAGCGTTCTATATGATAGAGGTCACAGATGCTGCAGCCGCTATGATTAAGCGCAGTCAGGCAGAAGGAAAGGTAATAAGGATGTTCCTGGCCGCCATAGACTCCAGTGGAGCGAACTACGGTCTGGCTCTGGGCGATCAGGAGAAGGACGATGTTGTCTTCGAGAGCAACGGAGTGAAGATCCATATGAGCCCACAGGACACAGAGCTGCTCAGAGAGACCATAGTCGACTATGTGAACGACGAGCGCGGGACTGGATTCATCATTCGCGGTCCATTGGACGATGTTTCAGGCTGCGACGCATGCGGCCACGCTGACACCTGCGATCACGACGCGGAATCGTGCGAACACGATAACGACGGCGGCTGTGGCCACGGGGATAGAGACTGCGGGTGCAGCTAAGCTAAAACTTTTTGTTCACGTTTTTGACTTATAGCATTTCATCAATATCGCTGAAAAATTAAATCCGCTCATTTGGCGATGAGCGGAATGTCGTTTATCGCGTCTGGGTTGGACACTGCCGAAGTATCCCCCAAGTTCTGTCCAAGAGCCTTGGCCTTGATCAGATTGCGGACGGGCTTTCCCGCCTTGTTCTTGGGGATGTCCTTCACAAAGATGACATCCGATGGGATGGCTATCGGACCCAAGGTCTTCCGTACGAAGTTCTTGATGTCCTTCTGCAGGTTTGCATCTCCATTGAATCCCGGTTTCAGGACGGCGAAGACAACGATGTTCTCTCCCTTGACCTTGTCCGGCTTGCCGATGACAGCAGTGCTGGCTATGGCCGGATACTTATCAGCCGAGGCCTCTACCTCTGCATTGGAGATCCGATGTCCCGCCACCTTAAGGACGTCGTCAGCTCGACCCATTGCCCAGATGTAACCGTCGCTGTCCACCCTGGCCTTGTCCCCCGAGAGGTACTTTCCAGGGAAGGTTGACCAGTACGTCTCCCGATACGTTGCTGGGTCCTTGTAAACCGTCCTAAGCATAGAAGGCCAGGGCTCGGTCAGGACTATGTTTCCCGGGGTGTCAGCAGGCACTGGCTTGCCGGCATCGTCTACGACCTCCACGTTGTACCCTGGCAGGGCGAAACTGGGCGATCCCGGTTTAAGGGGAGTTATGGGCAAGGGCGCTATGACCTGGGATCCCGTTTCGCTCTGGAACCAGGTGTCCATGATGGGCGCTGACCCGTTGCCCACATACCTGCGCCACCATACGAAGGCATCCGGGTTCATGGCCTCTCCTACCGAGCCCATCAGCCGTACTGTGCTCAGGTCATACTTCTGGGGCCATTCGGGTCCTTCGTTCATGAACATCCTGATGGCAGTTGGGGCGGTGTAAATAACCGAGACCCCGTACTCCTCGATTATCTGGAACCATCTTCCGAAATCCGGGTAGTCGGGCGAGCCCTCGTACATTATGCTTGTAGCGCCCAAACACAACGGGCCGTAGGCGATGTAGCTATGCCCGGTGATCCATCCGATGTCCGCAGTTGACCAGTACACATCAGTGTCTTTGATATCGAAGACCCAAGAGGTAGTGAAGGCCGGACCCACACAGAAGCCTCCGTGAGCGTGTACTATGCCACGCGGCTTGCCGGCTGTGCCCGCGGTGTAAAGAATGAAGAGCGGATCCTCTGGGTCCATGGGCATCGACTCGCAGGAGCCGGACTGGCCCTTCACAAAGTCATCCCACCACACGTCCCTGCCCTCATTCATTGGGATCTCCTGGCCGTTTCTCTTTACTACGACGACCTTCTCGATGGACTTATTACCCAGAATTGCCTCATCGGCCTGACCCTTGGTCATAATGGGCTTTCCTCTGCGATAAGACCCATCGCAGGTGACAAGCACTTTTGGCTCGCAGTCCTCTAAGCGGTCTCTTACGGCCACAGCTGAAAAACCCGAGAAGACAACGACGTGAATGGCACCGATCTTTGCACAAGCCAGCATAGCGATGGGCAATTCAGGGATCATGGGGAGGTAAATGCCCACACAGTCGCCCTTTTTATGACTCCGGCGCTCTTGAGCGCGTTTGCGAAACTTATTGACCTCTCTGTTCAGCTCGAAGTAGGTGATCTTGCGTACGTCTCCGACAGGCTCGCCCACGAAGATGTATGCGACCTTGTTCCGTCTCCAGGAATTCGCGTGCCTCTCGACGGCGTTGTAAGCAACGTTGCACTTGCCGCCAACAAACCATTTGGCGATTGGCGGCTTCCATTCCAGGGTGGCCTTGTACGGCTCAAACCAGTCTGCGTATGTCCTTGCCATCTCGTCCCAGAACTCGACGTAGTTCTCGCCAGTCCAGGTGCGCATCTCTGCCTCAGTCTTGAAGCCTTTCTTCTTCATCCACTGCATGACATTGGAGTTCTCGACCAGGTTACGAGGCGGGAGGTATAGCCTCTTCTCCTCAGCCTGAACACCTTTTCCTGCTATTTCGTTTGACATTTTGAATCGCCTTAATTTTTATGCATTTTTCTAAGGCATCGAAATGTTTAATGAACGTCATTTTACCATATCAAATTGATTAAATTCTTCGATGCCTTGTAAACTATGTTTTACCAATGATATCAATGGATATAAAATTTGTCGCGCTCCATTTATGATTATGATTTCGATTTAAGATCATTTTGTTGTTAATGTTCTTTATTAATAGATTTTGGCTAGAAATATCGATAAAGATCTTTGTTGAAGCAATGAGCGCAAATTAGAGTCGGAAAACTGAATCATGAGGAAAACAAGCGTTCTCTAGAAATATGGATCGTACCAAGGTAGCGTGACCTCCCCAACTAGGGACTCAACGATCCTCGTCTCATTCATGCATTCTATCTTCGCTAGAGTTGATCGAAGATGAACGGTCTGAAAGCTGCATCACGAAATATGAACCCATCTTTTTGAGGACTTCAATAAGAGATATAACTTCCTTTGGTTTAATTGAAACTTTCCTACCAACAACTGCCTCTGGGTCATTGGTCGCAATAACATATTCCTCATCTATTACGCCCATTTTGTGGGCCAAAAGGTGGCGTTTCTGAAAGCATTTAAAGGCAAAATCCCAATCTTTTGGCACTATTCCCAATGCCAGATCAAAACTAAAAAATTCTTGAACTTTCTGGCGTGCCCTAAATAGGTTCTGAAATGACACCTTTTTGGCTTTGTCTGGATTGGAAGAAATGGAAGCATGTGTTTTGCACGCTTCACGGCCAGATCCATCAAATGATGAAACTGCGTTTTCTAGAGCGTCAGCAATAAGATGGTCAGCAAGCTCTAATTCCAGATTTAAAGCCAATGCGATCTCTTTTTCTGCCAATTCAAGATTTTTATACAAAATTTGTTTTGAGTTATGTGTGCCGCAGTCAGGGCAAAAGGCAAAGACGCCATAAATTGCATAGCGTAATGTACAATTATCACAAATTATTTTTGTCTCTAGCTCTTTCTCTCGGTAACAACGAACCGGAACCGGGCTGCCTTCCTTAAATTTCATGCTAAAGCCTATACCAAAAGGTCCTTTTGGTTTAATATCAAATTCTAACTCCTTCATATCCTTGCGGACTGCATCCATAATCTTACTTAGCGCATATGACTTTACGTATTCGATTTGATCCTTTGTCCAAAATGATTTCTGTTCTGCAAAATGTCCGCAGTATGGACAATAACAAGAAGTGATGTTATGCAGGCCAGTTCCAGGAGTAATCTTGAAGTACCCCTCACATTCTGGATTCGGGCATTCACGACCGATATAGCCCTCTTCATCAGGCTTAATTGGTATTTTAATGCTATTTCCGAGATTCTTAACATGGCTCATGATGTGCCTTTTCCCAAATCCTTAAATGGTTCGTACATTGGATTTTTATCCACGACTGCAGCATTAATCTTTGCTTTGAGAAAAGCTCTTAGATCTTTCTCTTGTTCTAAAAGTAGCACAATTTCTTCTAATTTGCAGAGAACTACCACGATCGAACTAAGCGCCTCTTTGCATGTGGTTATAGCTGGTTCAGTATAACCTGATTCTGAAATAATAATTCCACGAGCTTGTCCACGATTGAAGAGTCTTACAAGGTGATGGGAGACTTCGCCAACTCCCAGGGGCTCATTCCACCACTTCACTTCAACAAGGTATAACGCGCCTTCGATTTCAACTACACCATCAATCTGTTCAACTATTCCTTCTCCATGAGATCCCTTTAAAGTAAATGCTTCACGAACAAGGATTCCACCAGCTTCGAAAAGTCGATTAAGGATGCCTTCAAGAGCCTTACCACGTTTTTGACTGTTGATTTCCCCGAATAAAGCAAAAATGTCTCTTCTGACAGTAGACAACTTTGTTTTTCTGCTGTGTCGATTAAGCTTAAATAGTTTAAATATAAATATTGTGTCATGAACTATGTTGATAATAGAGACTGGCCAGAATATAATGCCCAACTTGTTCGAAGAGGCGAATTCTATCTCGATTTGAGTTGTGTGAAGAACTGGAGTTGGGAATTAAGAGAAATGAATAGAAAGAAAACAGGCGCTCCATACAAATACCTAACACTTTTATAACTTTTGCATCAATAATATACTCTTTTTTTCGAATGCCATATCGTCAACTTGAAGGATTCTTTGGACGACTTTCGACCTATGAACCAGGATTGGTGGCGGCAGATTATACCACCCTCCATAAGCGAATCTCTAAGCAAGATCTTGGAATAGAGATACCAGAGAACGACGCTGTTGTTGCAGTTGATTCAACTGGGATAAAGGTAACAAATAGAGGGGATTGGATGCGCGAGAAACACGGAAAGCAGCGGCGAGGATGGCTTAAAGTTCATGTGGCAGTCGACGTTGAATCAAAGAGATTATTGTCTATGGAAGTTACAGAAGAAGACACCTCGGATAGCGAGGTTTTGCGCCCTTTGTTGAAAGACGTCAATATTGAGGAGGGGTTGATGGATGGCGCATATGACACAAACGACGCATTTGAATTTATGAAATCGAAAGGTGTAGATTGTCCAGGGATTAAGATCAGAGAGAACGCGATAGTAGGCAAAGATGCATCAGCCAGGTCAACAGCTGTTCTGGAATTCAAAAAAATGGGCTACAAGGGTTGGAAGCAAATGCATCAGTACGGTAGAAGGTGGGCAGTTGAAGGCTTCTTCTCATCGATCAAGCGTATCTTTGGTGAGACGGTTCGGGCATCTTCACCAGAAGGAATGGTCGCCGAGATTAAAAGAGCATTCATTTTGTATGATATACTTAGGAGCATATAAGTAATTAGTTAAAATAAATTATGAATTCTTGAATAACGAAATAATACTATAATAATCATGCGACACAGCATGTTTTTCGTATCTGAACCTCAACAATCTTTACTTGTTGCTCTGCGAGACGGTTTTTTTGTTCTGTTTCACGTTCCTGATTCATCCGTGTAAATGAATCTTTGACGTTGATTACTCGCCTGATCTCCCCAACAAATCCTTTTGCTACTAATTGGTCTTTTGGCCAGCAGGTTGAGAAATCTTCAAACTCGGTAATGCGCTTTAATACTTCTCGCCGTTCCCTTAGGGTCGCTTCTCCTTTTTCATTGAGCCTGGTCAGCACAGTGCGGGCAATATCATATTTGTTGATACTGGCCTTGTCCATTCTTAATTGAACTGCAAGGTCATTTGTTAGTAGGGGATTTACTTCAGCGCCTTTGAAGAAAAGCAAAACATCATTCTTTGATCGACAAATGCGCGGAATTGTATCAATCAGAAGGTTCATCAAATCTGGTGGATATTGAAAAATAATGTCCATTAAACGGCCTCTTTGTATCTTCGCAACATTTTAATCTGGTTCTCACCCAACAGTAGCCTCGGCAGCAAAACATTTCGGATTGCAGCTAGGATTGGGGACCCGTCGTCGTTTTGCTTCATAGCTTCCATATTTTGTCCTGCTATTTGACGAAATATTCAGTATAAAAGCCCCCGTTTGGTCCGTTCGCTCATTTCTTTTCTCCACCAGCTTCTTCCAGCTCCGCTTCCAGCTCTTCAATAGTAGGCAAACTCCCTCTGAGATTCTCGGGCAGCGCCGCAGAGAGCTGATAATCAGCTACACCCATTGGTTTATTGGTGTCCCTCAATGCATACTCGACGATTACCCGGTTCTTCCCCTTGCAGAGTACGATCCCAATCGATGGCCCATCCTCAGCACGCTTCAAGAGGTCGTC
This sequence comes from Methanotrichaceae archaeon, assembly GCA_963754945.1. Classification (GTDB taxonomy): domain Archaea; phylum Halobacteriota; class Methanosarcinia; order Methanotrichales; family Methanotrichaceae; genus Fen-7. The sequence goes on along the minus strand of CAVWIG010000023.1, from coordinate 75,043 downwards.
CACCGCTGAGAGATAGAAGTTCATTTTGCCCGCAAACTCAGGCTGAAAATCAGAGATCTTCAGGTCGATAACCACATAGCAGCGCAGATTCAGATGATAAAATAGAAGATCGATATAGAAGTCCTGGCCTCCAACCTCCAGGTGATACTGGCTTCCCACGAAGGCGAATCCCACGCCAAGTTCAAGCAGAAATTCCTGCAAATGACTTAGCAGTGCCGTTTCCAGGTCTCGCTCCTGCGCTTCCTTGCCAATAGTCAGGAAATCGAAGTTGTATGGATCTTTGAGAATTTGCCTTGCCAGATCAGACTGCGGAGCAGGCAGCGTCCGGTCGAAGTTTACCACCGCCCGCCCTTGCCGCTCATACAGGCCGCTCTCAATCTGGTGAGCCAGCACGTTCCTGCTCCATCCCTGAGAGATACTCTGGCGAATATACCAGATGCGTTCCTCTGGTCGTTTCACCTTGTCGAGAAGGACGCAATTATGAAACCAGGGTATTTGTGCAGCAAGCTGCTGCACAATTGACTCATCGGGGTAGGACTCGGAAAATGCCCTCATGTACTTTAGATTCCGGGATGACAAGCCCTTTATCTCCGGAAACTCCCGTCGGAGATCCAGAGACAGTCGGTCAATAACCTTGGAGCCCCATCCCTCTTCCTGCTGCTGCCTTAATATCTGCCTCCCGATTCTCCAGTACAAGAGAATAAGTTCGCGGTTTACCGCCAGCGCCGCCTTTATCCTTGCGCTTCTGATCTGATCCTTCAATTCCGCCAGAACCGCTGCATAGCCAGCAGGCAGTTCCACCAAGCGCCCCTCCGATTTCATGCCCTCCACCAGGGCATTTGTCCAGCAAGCTGCTGGCCAGCACAGATCTGATAGCTCACCGCTCCTCCGTGGCCTCTTCCTCGCCTGCGAGTTCGCGCTCAAGCTGCTCTAAGGGTGGGAGCAGGTCGGCGATGGACTGCCTGAGGCCAGGGAGGTCTTTTTCCACGATAGCCCAGACCTTAATAAGGTCTACCTCTTCGTACTGGTGGATAAGAACATCCCGCAAACCGGCTATGGCGCGCCATTGGATCTCCGGGTGGGCAGCGCGGTAGACATCGTCCAGCCGCTTGGCTGCTTCGCCGATGACCTCAAAGTTCCTCAACACTGCATCTTGAATCAATTCATCCTGAAGAAAACGATCTTTTCCGCCCTCTGTGAAGCGCTCAATCTTTTGGATGCACTCCATGATATGAGCGAGGTAGACGCGAGGGTCTTTGCTCACAGCGGCCTGGCCTCCTTCAGGATTCGCCGCCGGAGCAGCCAGTAGAGGCCCTGTTCGGTAACCACATCCACCTTTCGTCCCAGGAGGTCTTCCAGTTCCACCATCAGCCCCGCCTGATCCAGGAGGCTTCGGCCCTGCTCAAGCTCGACCAGCAAATCTACATCGCTATTCTCGCCCGCTTCCCCCCGAGCAACTGAGCCAAAGATGCGAATGTTGCGGGCGCCGTGCCTTGCTGCGATCCGCAAAATCTCCTCTCTTTTGGATAGCAAGATGTCTTTGATGCCCAAGCCGCTTTCCTGAGAGTTTACATCTTTCTCAGATCTCATACCCTAGCCCCATCAGGTTGGCCCGAATCTCCTGCTCCAGCCGCGCCGACTCTTGGAACTGCTCGCCAAGCTTTACCGTCAGCCTCTGCATCTTTTCCTCGAAGGGCTCGCCATCCTCCTCCAAGGCCTCAGCGCCGACATAGCGGCCAGGCGTGAGCACACAACCGTTCTTCCTGATCTCCTCAATTGTTGCGCTCTTGCAGAATCCCGGCACATCCTCATACTGATCTGCATTCGCATCGCCTCGCCAGGCATGATAGACGCCGGTGATCCTGGCAATCTCCTCAGGCATCAGATCCCGGTGCACTCTATCGATCAAAAAACCCATCTTCCGGGCATCGATGAAGAGCGTCTGGCCCCGTCGGTCTCTGAATCTGCTGTTCTTCCTGTCACGGGCCAAAAACCATAAACACGCCGGAATCTGCGTCGAATAGAAGAGCTGCCCCGGAAGAGCTACCATGCAGTCTACCAGATCGGCCTCGATTATTGCCCGGCGGATCTCGCCCTCGCCGGATTGGTTGGAGGACATAGAGCCGTTAGCCAGGACAAAGCCTGCAATGCCCGACGGCGCTAAATGGTAAATGAAATGCTGCACCCAGGCGAAGTTGGCATTTCCTGCCGGTGGGATTCCGAACTTCCAGCGGGCGTCGTCTCTTAGTCGCTCGCCTCCCCAGTCGCTGCTGTTGAAGGGCGGATTGGCCAGGATGTAGTCCGCCTTCAGATCCTTGTGCAGATCCCGGTGGAAGCTGTCTGCGTGCTCAGGCCCCAGATTCCCATCGATGCCTCGAATAGCCAGGTTCATTTTGGCAAGCTTCCAGGTGGTAGGATTAGACTCCTGACCGTAAATGCTGATGTCGTCTCTGCGACCCTCATGAGCATTCACGAATTTTTTGCTCTGAACAAACATGCCTCCGGAGCCGCAGCAGGGATCGTAAACACGGCCTTTGTATGGCGCCAGCATCTCGACTAATATCTGAACTACACATTGAGGGGTGTAGAACTGACCGCCTTTCCTTCCTTCAGAAGATGCAAACTGAGCCAGAAAATACTGGTAAACATCGCCCAGGACATCCTTTGATTTATCCTTTTTATCCAGCATCTCAATCCCGCTGATGAGATCGATTAGATCTCCTAGGCGGTGGGAATCCAAGGCAGGCCTTGCATAGTCTTTTGGCAGGACACCTTTAAGCGATTTGTTGTCCATCTCAATGGCAACCATGGCCTCGTCAACAATTTTTCCAATATTCGGCTGCCTGGCATTGGCTTTCAAATAGGACCAACGAGCCTCTTTCGGCACCCAGAAGACGTTTTCCGATAGATATTCATCTGGGTCTTCTGGATCAGCACCTTGATTTTTTTCTTTGATCAATTGGCTGTGCCTTTCCTGGAAGGCATCGGAAATGTACTTGAGAAAAATGAGACCTAAAACTACATGCTTGTATTCGGCTGCATCCATGTTGTTTCGCAGCTTATCGGCAGATGCCCATAGGATGGCTTCGATGCCTAAAGCTTCGCCTTTGTTATTCGTGATATTGTTTCCCCTTCCCTTAGCCATGTCCTGCTCCCGCAATATTAGAAGGCCATTGACATACCCTACGAAATAGTTTTTGGATGAAATATAGATTGTTTATGCGTAGATTGAAAAGTCGTACAAATCAGAAACACTACTGGCAGAGAACTGAAAAAAAAGAGAGAAAATCCGCTTACAGGTTGATGCGCGGGATGTTGTCTACGGACTCTGGGTTGGCCAGAGCAGACAGGTCGCCGGTCTCCTTTCCAAGGGCCTTGGCCTTGATGACACGGCGCATGATCTTTCCGGACCTGGTCTTTGGAACATCCTTGACGAAGTAGACTGTGTCTGGGTAAGCGACTGGACCCAGAACGGTCCTTACGTGCTTGGATATCTCTTTCTTCAGGTCGTCGGACTCCTGGACTCCATCCCTGAGGATTACGAAGGCGACGATCTTCTCGCCCTTGACCTCGTCGGGCTGGCCGATGACTGCTGCCTCAGCTACCTTGGGGTGGCTGACAGCGGCGGACTCAACCTCTGCGTTGGAGATCCTGTGTCCGGCTACCTTCAGCACATCGTCGATTCTGCCCTGGATCCACCAGTAGCCGTCCTTATCACGGGTGGCCTTGTCTCCAGCGAGGTATGTGCCGGGCTTGGTCTGCCAGTACATCTCCCAGTATTCCTTCTGGTACCTGACGGTATCCCTGAAGAAGGCGCGGAGCATGCTTGGCCATGGGGTCTTCTGGACGATGTTGCCGCCGTAGCCCAATGGCACGGAGTTGGCGTCCTCGTCGAATATATCGGTGTTGAATCCAGGCAGCGGGAAGCATACGGATCCGGGCTTCTCGGGTGTCATGACCAACGGGGCAATGACGTGGCATCCGGTCTCAGTCTGCCACCAGGTATCGATGATTGGAGCCTGGTCTGCACCTATGTTCTTCCTGTACCACATGTAGGCCTCTGGGTTCAACGGCTCGCCGACTGATGCCAGGACCCTGATTGTGGACAGGTCGTACTTCTTCACGAAGGCCTCGCCGGTCTTCATGAACATCCTGATGGCGGTGGGAGCGGTGTACAGGATAGATACGCCGTACTGCTCAATTATGGACCACCAGCGGCCCAGGTCGGGGAAGTCGGGAGAGCCCTCGTACAGAATGCTGGAGGCACCCAGGCAGAGCGGGCCGTAGACCACGTAGCTGTGGCCAGTGATCCAGCCGCAGTCTGCTGTGCACCAGAAGACGTCGTCGGCATGGATATCCAGTACCCAGGAGGCTGTCTGAGCCGGGGCAACGGCGTATCCGCCGTGAGCGTGCTCAATACCCTTGGGCTTGCCGGTTGTTCCGGAGGTGTACAGAATGAACAGCCTGTCCTCTGGGTCGAGCTGGGCTGTCTCGCACTGAGCGGACTGGCCCTTCACGAAATCATCGTAGAAGACATCGCGTCCCTCGGTCATGGGGACTGCTACGCCGGTTCTCTTGACGACTACTACCTTCTTGACGGATGGTGCGGTCTTCATGGCCTCGTCTACGTTGGGCTTGAGTGGCAGTGGCTTGCCGCGCCTGAAGAATCCATCAGCGGTGACTACAACCTTGGCCTCAGCGTCGTTTACACGGCTGGCCAGGCCACCGGAGGAGAATCCGGAGAATACTATGGTGTGGATGGCTCCGATCTTAGCGCAGGCGAGCATGGTGATGGGCAGCTCGGGGATCATGGGGAGATATGCGACTACCCTATCGCCCTTGGTTACGCCCGCTCCTAACAGAGCATTGGCCATCTTGTTGACTTCTCTGTAGAGCTCATAGTAGGTGATGGTCCTGGTATCGCCCACAGGCTCGCCGATGAAGTAGTAGGCTACCTTGTTCCTGTTTGCGGACTTGGCATGCCTGTCCACGGCGTTGTAGGCTACGTTGATCTTGCCGCCGGTGAACCACTTGAAGTAAGGCTTGCCGGAGTCGTCGAGAACCTGGGTGTAGGGCTGGAACCAATCAGCGAAGCTCTGGGCCATCTCATCCCAGAAGTCTACGTAGTTGGTGGAGCACCAATCACGCATTTCCTTCTCGTTCTTGAAGCCCTTCTTCTTCATCCACTGATACGCGTTGGAGTGCTCAACAATCCACTGTGGTGTGTTGAAAATCCTGGTTTCTTCCTGCAGAGAAGCAGTCTTTGCTGTGTCAGCCAATTTCATACCTCCTTTGAATCTAGACTAGATCGGGTGTCCCCCTCCAGCAATGGTCAGGCATGTTGATGAATAATTCATGCATATCAACTCAGCCTTGACCGAATGTGTTCTGGAGGCTTCGGAAACCCTGAGCCCAGACCTACTTGTTCATTTATAAATGTATCGCGATACAATTCCTCACGATCTTTCATAATAATGATTAATACAGATTTTTGACAACATGCACCAAAAATTTTGAAGAAAATAGAAAATAGACAAAGATTCTCAGTTTACGCCCAAAATTAAGGGTATTTTTATAATTAAGGATTAATAAGCATAGGGAGAACGAACAAGACATGAAAATCATCTCTTCCGCTGCAAAAAAAGCAAAATCCCAGGACTAAAAACAATCGTTTGAAAAAAGAGATGATACCCGCTCACTTGATGAGCGGGATTGCGTCGACAGACTCTGGGTTGGCGAGAGCGGAGATGTCGCCCGTCGCGTTGCCCAGGGCCTTGGCCTTGATGACACGGCGCATGATCTTTCCGGACCTGGTCTTGGGCACATCCTTTACGAAGAACACCTGCTCCGGATAGGCCACTGGTCCAAGGACCTTGCGGACGTGTTTGGCCAGCTCCTTCTTTAGATCCTCAGTCTCCTGGTTCCCGGTTCTGAGGATGACGAAGGCTACGATTACCTCGCCCTTGACCTCGTCAGGCTTGCCGATGACGGCTGCCTCAGCCACCATGGGGTGAGACACCAGAGCGGACTCGACCTCTGCGTTGGATATCCTGTGTCCTGCTACCTTAAGCACATCGTCGATTCTGCCCTGAATGGTGAAGTATCCATCCTTATCCTTAGTGGCTTTGTCTCCTGCAAGGTATGTGCCGGGCCGTATATCCCAGTACATCTGCCAGTATTCCTTCTGGTACCTCACGGTGTCTTTGTAGAAGGCCCTGAGCATGGACGGCCATGGTGTGTTGCTGACGATGTTGCCTCCGGAACCTGGTGCCACTGGGTTTGCATCCTCATCCAGGATATCGATGTTGAACCCAGGCAGCGGGAAGGTTGGGGAGCCCGGCTTCAATGGTGTGATTGGCAGGGGCGACACAAGGAAGCACCCGGTCTCGGTCTGCCACCAGGTGTCCATGATCTGGAGCTTGCCAGCACCGAAGTTGTTTCGGTACCATATCCAGGCCTCTGGATTAATGGGTTCACCCACAGATCCGAGCAGGCGCAAGCTTGAGATGTCGTGCGTCTTAGGCCACTGATCTCCTGCCTTCATGAACATCCGCACAGCCGTAGGTGCTGTGTAGAGCACGGAGACCTTATTGTCCTGAATTATCTTGAACCACCTGCTGAAGTCGGGGTAGTCCGGGGAACCCTCGTAGATCATCGATGTGGCACCTAGACAGAGTGGGCCGTACACAACGTAGCTGTGGCCGGTGATCCATCCAACATCTGCTGTGCACCACCAGACATCGTTGTCCTTGATGTCGAAGACCCAATTCAGTGTCTGAGCGGGAGTTACGCAGTAGCCGCCATGGACGTGCTCGATACCCTTGGGCTTACCGGTTGTGCCTGAGGTGTACAGGATGAACAGCCTATCCTCGGAGTCCATCTTCTCAGATTCGCACACATCTGACTGCTTGGCAACCAGGTCATGATACCAGACGTCTTTGCCTTCCTTCATGGGCACGTCGATGCCTGCCCTCTTGACCACTATAACGTTTTTGACGCTCGGTGTGTTGGCGGTTGCTTCATCCACGTTGGGCTTGAGGGGCAGCGGCTTGCCGCGCCTGAAGAATCCGTCAGTGGTAATTACGACCTTAGACTCTGCATCAAGAACACGGCTGTTCAAGCCGCCCGAAGAGAACCCAGAGAACACTACTGAGTGGATTGCACCAATCTTGGCACAGGCTAGCATGGCTATGGGCGTCTCGGGGATCATGGGCATGTAGATGCTTACTCTGTCGCCCTTGGTAACGCCCAGGCTCTTGAGACCGTTGGCTAATTTGTTGACCCTCTTGGCCAGATCGCCATAGGTTATCTTCTGGGTTGGCTGGTCGACTGGCTCAGGGACGAATATATAAGCTACTTTGTCGGCCTTAGCGGACTTGGCGTGCCTGTCAACGGCGTTGTAGGCAACATTGATCTTGCCGCCCACGAACCACTTTGCATAAGGCGGCTGCCAGTTGAGTGTCTGGCCATAGGGCTCGAACCAGTCGGCATAGGTCTTGGCCATCTCATCCCAAAATGTGATGAAATTCTGGCCGGTCCAGGCGCGCATCTCGCGCTCGCTCTTGAACCCCTTCTTCTTCATCCACTGCATGACGTTGGAGTTCTCTACTAGGTCCTGAGGTGGCTCAAATACCCTAGTCTCCTCGTATAGAACAGATGTCGTTGCTTTTTGCTCAGCCAATTTTTAACCTCCTTTAACCGGTACTTGTTTTCGGACTCCCTCAAAAAGGACAACTCGTGCCAATAGGATGTCTCTTTTCGTCCGACCTTCCAGTGCCTCGCTCTAGATCGCATTGCGCTAAACGCAAGAGGCTCAGGAAGACATTTTTAGCGATCGATCATTATCCTGGTTTTTCGTTTATAAATCTGTCGAAGAGATCTTTACAAATTATAGATAATTATCATTATTTATAACTATTAAATCCAATTTTCTAAACTTTCATAGCGTGTTGATGAGCGCGTTATAACTGCTGTCAAATGTATGAGCTTGAGGATTTCGAAGAACCGTGCAATGAAAAAGAAACAAAAAAGGATTGGCCCGCTCACTTGATGAGCGGGATGGCCTCGACTGCATCGGGGTTAGCCAGGGCCGATAGGTCGCCAGTGGGGTTGCCCAGGGCCTTGGCCTTGATGACCCGGCGCATGATCTTGCCGGACCTGGTCTTGGGAACGTCCTTGACGAAGAAAACGGCCTCTGGATAAGCTACTGGTCCCAGCACAGTTCGGACGTGCTTGGCCAGCTCCTTCTTCAGTTCCTCGCTCTCCACGTTTCCTGTTCTGAGGATGACGAAGGCCACGATGACCTCGCCCTTGACCTCGTCAGGCTTGCCGATGACCGCAGCTTCAGCGACCTTGGGATGGGACACCAGAGCGGATTCGACCTCAGCGTTGGAGATCCTGTGTCCAGCAATCTTTAGGACATCGTCAATCCTGCCCTGGATGAAGAAGTATCCATCCTTATCCTTGGTGGCTTTGTCGCCCGCCAGGTATGTGCCAGGCCTGATCTCCCAGTAGGTGGACCAGTATTCCTTCTGGTACCTCACGGTGTCTTTGTAGAAGGCCCTGAGCATGGACGGCCAGGGTGTATTGCTGACTATATTGCCTCCAGTGCCTGGCGCAACAGGGTTAGCATCCTCGTCCAAGATATCGATGTTGAATCCTGGCAACGGGAAACAACACGATCCTGGCTTGAGTGGCGTGATTGGCAGGGGTGAGACCAGGAATGTGCCGGTTTCAGTCTGCCACCAGGTATCCATGATCTGCAGCTTGCCTCTACCGAAGGTGTTTCTATACCATATCCAGGCCTCTGGGTTGATGGGCTCACCGACAGATCCGAGCAGCCTCAGGCTGGAAATGTTGTACGGTTTGGCCCACTGGTCTCCAGCTTTCATGAACATCCGCACAGCCGTAGGTGCTGTGTAGAGCACTGACACCTTATTGTCCTGGATTATCTTGAACCATCTGCCGAAGTCTGGGAAGTCTGGAGCACCCTCGTACATCATTGATGTGGCACCCAGTACGAGCGGCCCATAGACTATGTAGCTGTGGCCGGTGATCCATCCGATATCTGCTGTGCACCACCACACATCATCTTCCTTGAGGTCAAAGACCCAGTGCAAAGTCTGAGCCGGAGCGACGCAGTATCCACCATGGACATGCTCGATGCCCTTGGGCTTGCCTGTAGTTCCGGAGGTGTATAGGATGAACAGCCTGTCCTCGGAGTCCATCTTCTCAGTCTCGCACTCCTCAGATTGCTTGGCCACTAGGTCTTGCCAATAGATATCTCTGCCCTGCTTCATAGGGACTTCAATACCTGTCCTCTTGACCACTATTACGTTCTTAACCGTCGGAGTATTGGCTGTGGCCTCGTCCACATTGGGCTTGAGGGGGATAGGCTTGCCACGCCTGTACAAACCATCCGTGGTTACCACTGCTTTGGCCTCGGCGTCTAGGATCCTGCTGTTAAGGCCGCCGGCGGAAAATCCTGAGAACACAATGCAGTGAATAGCTCCGATCTTGGCGATGGCGAGCATTGCTATGGGCAGTTGGGGGATCATGGGCATGTACAACATGACTCTGTCTCCCTTCCCGATGCCCAGGCTCTTGAGGCCGTTGGCGAACTTGTTGACCTCCTTATAGAGCTGTCCATAAGTGATCTTCTGAGTGGGCTGGTCTGTTGGTTCCGGCACGAAGACATACGCTACCTTGTCCTTTTTCGCGCCCTTGGCATGCCTATCCACGGCGTTATAGGCCACGTTGCACTTGCCACCTAGGAACCAGCGGGCATAGGGCGGCTTCCACTCCAAGGTTTGGGCCCAGGGCTCGAACCAATCTGCATAGGTCTTGCCCATTTCGCCCCAGAACTGGATGTAGTTGGCAGAGCACCACAGGCGCATCTCCCTTTCGGTCTTGAAACCCTTTTCCTTCATCCACTTCATTACATTAGAATTCTCGGCGAGCTCCTTTGAGGGCTCAAATACTCTCGTCTCCTCATATAGTACTGAAGTCTTTGCCGTTGCTTTTTGCTCAGCCAATTTAAATCCTCCTTTAAATCCCCACGTGTTTCCAGACTTCCTCTGGAAGGGCCAGGCAGTTGGCACCTCTAAATAGTTCTCCTTTGGGCCCGCCCCTCAAAACTCTCAGCTGAGATCGCAATGCATCGATCTCAGGAGGCTCACGGAAACACTGTGATGAACGATCATTATCTTGATTTTTCGTTTAAATAGTTATCGAGAACGAATTTAATAATTATAAATTATTATAATAATTGATAATAACTAATCAGTGAATAAGCCTTCCATTCACTATCTGTCTTGTTCTCATCTCTTATTCTATCACAATACCTTCTGGTTCTCTTCACAGCTCAACCTGGCCGTGATTCTCAGCAGTCGTGGTCATTGAGCATTAGTACAGATAAATACATGATTAATTATTTTCACTATTAATAAGCAAATTGATGGCTGGCAGAGGATGGCGAACAGAGTCGCGCCGATAGCCTAAAACAGTTCGGCTGCCAGGGATTCTATACTGCCCGTTAGATAGTACGGCCCAGAACTTACGATTCTCACAGTCTGTTGGCTTCCCAGGGGTGGTACACCTTTTATTACCACACCGGTGTAGTTCTCTGTCCTGGCCTTCATAGTCCTGCCCCTTCCTCTTTCAGTGACAACGACCTGTAACGCACGCCCCAGGCAACGTTCATTATTCTTCCCGGCAATGTCCAACCAGAGCTTGGTGAGTTTTCTGGACCGATCTTTTTTGATGCGATCAGGCATGTCGTAAAGATCGGCAGCTGGAGTTTGAGGTCTCCTTGAGTACCTGGTTATGTTGACCTTGTCCGGCCTAGTCTGCTCCAATAACCTCATGGTCATGCCGAAGTCCTCCTCGGTCTCTCCCGGGAAGCCAGAAATGACGTCCGTCGCGAAGCTGAAGTCCGGCAGCTTATCTTTAAGCAGGCGAAGTATATCGATGTAATCCGCAGACGTGTACCCGCGGCACATTCTCTTCAAGACTTCATCGGAACCAGACTGGGTTGGAATGTGGAGAAACTTGTAGATTTTTGGGCTTCTTAAGGCCTCGATCAGTTCGTTCATGATAGGCTTTGCTGTGTCCGGGTTCATCATCCCCACCCTTACCATGAACCTACCGGGAATCTCGACAATCCTGTTCAGAAGGTCGGGAAGGCTGGAGCCGATGTCCAGTCCATAGGCGGCGGTATCCTGCGCTGCAAGCTGCAGCTCGACAGCTCCAGAATCGACCATAGACCGAGCTTGCTCGACAACATCCTTCGGACTGCGGCTGACCAGCTTTCCCCTGGCCCTTCGAACGATGCAGTAGCTGCATCTGCCCCGGCAGCCCTCGGCGATGTTTATAATGGCGCAGAGGTGTTCAGGGGCGATAACGTCATGAACGGCCTTTTTATCAGCAATCAAATTATAAGGGTTGTTCGAAGCAGGATGGCCTGATAACTCGTCGCCTAATGAACGAACCATCTCCAAGGCCGAGGATCTGTTCAGCCGGCCCATTACTTTGCGGCATGGTATTTGTTCCGTTGACCCTGGGATGGCAGTAGAAAGACAACCCGAAATGATCAGACGATCCGGGGGAAGCTGGTGCAGGCGTTTGACGATCTTATTTTCGGTCTTCTGGGTAACTGCGCAGGTGTTCACTATTATTATGTCGGCTTCTTCGATATTGGATGGCCGGTGCCCAAGGCTGATCAGGGCAGAAGCTGCATCCATCGAGTTCCCCATGTTTGATGTGCACCCGTAGGTTTCTATGTAAAATCTCATATCTTAGCTACGATTACGGATATTTCCCTTGCTTGTTCTTGTTGTACTGCAGACGATTAAGTAAATTTTGCGCCCAGCAACATCTCGGACACAACTAACTCAGCACGAATTTGGTGAGCACTACTAGAAAATTCGCCTTCGTTAGGATTAAATTTTCTAGAACGACTTGTCCAATTGAACGTTGTCGAATGACTTATTCAGCCGAACATTAATATTTAATAATATTAAAATTTTTTTAAAAAAAAGATGTCGAAAAGAAAGTCACGATTCGGTGGAGGCCAGATCGAGCATTTCTTCAAGGTGTTCAAGTCGCTCTCCCGGATTCGCGTTTTGTTCCGATACCCATGCTTTCAGCTTATCAATGGGCTTTCCGCTGTCTATGATCTCAGCGGCCTTCTCTGTGGCATCCAGCATGTCAGAGGCATGGCCTGCGATGTAGAGGATTGGGGCTGCGTTCAGGCAGACGATCTCTCTCCTGGGGCCGACTTCGTCGCCGGACAGTATCCTTAGAAGCCTCACGGCTTCCCTCTTCCTGTCTGCCTGGTGGAGAATCGACGTCTCATCACCTTTTTCGATGCCCATCTCTCTGGCGGAGATGGTGAACTCGTTTATCTCACCGTCATCGTTCAGCTCGGCAGCTATGGTTTCTCCCAGGGTAGATATCTCGTCCATGCCCCTTGTCCCGTCGGCACAGAGCCCGTGGACCACAAAGGCCCTGCGGTAGCCGATCTCTCTCATTGCCCTGGCTATGGGCAACACCATCTCTCTGGAATAGACGCCCCGTACGCCGAGCGTAGGCAGGGCCGGATTTGCCAGGGACCCAGCGATGTTGAGGATAGTCCCAAATCTGATCTGAGACAAAATCCTGTAAAGGGCCTGAGGGTGAACTTTGCCGCTCATGCCGTTGAAGATGCCGATGCCAGCGTGTTCGATGCTCTTCTTTACCAGGGCGACATCGCACTCCACGTCGACGCCCAGCTCCTCCAGGATGTCCACTGCCCCACACTTCGATGTTATAGCTCTGGCCCCATGCTTGGCCATTATTATGCCGTCGGATGCGGCCACTATCGATGCGGCAGTGCTGATGTTGAAGGTCTTGATGGCGTCCATCCCCGTTCCGCAATTTTCCACAAGTGGACCGTCGACTTCCGGGCAGACTTTGACTGTATCTATTTCGTAAATCGCCTCCCATATTCCAGCGATCTCCTCAGGGGTGGCGCCCTTGGCTGTAATTGCCGCCAGGAATGCCCCCTGCTGAAGGTCGGGCTGAACATTCAGAAGAATCTGGCAAAACAACTCCCTGGCTTCCGACCTGTCAAGGTTCAGGCCCTTTATCAACGAATCCACCTTATTTCCGAAATACATCATCTTTTCTTCCATAGATTCCATAGAAAACACCTAAACCCCATTAATTACAGCTTTCAGTCCTCTTCTCTCTGAAGAATGGTCCAATGCTTCCCCGATATTCTCAAGGTTAGTCCTCTTTGTTATGATCCAGTCGACGTCTAAAGCGCCTGAGGCAAGCAGCTGTGCAGCCTGCTTGTTCTGGCGACTGGAGCATCCGTAGGCTCCAACAATCGTCAACTCCCTGTAGTGCATAGACCTGATGTCTATCGTCCTTTCATAGTCTCCTGATCTGGGACCTGAAAAGATGCATATTCTTCCTCCGGGAGCCAGCAGCTTTAACAGAGAGTTATCGATCCCGACCTCTGGCGTAGCCATCAGGATCACGTCTACGCCTTTTCCGTGGGTTTCCTCGAAGACGGCTTCTTGCAATGGCAGAAAGACATCCAATACTCTGCAAGCTGTGTGTCTCTTGATTTTACCGATCCTGTTTTCCAGCTTCTCGGCTACTATTATCTTTTCTGTACCACGCAGCTCTGCCAGGACGGCATGAAGACATCCGATGGGTCCGCCGCCGATTATGAGAACGACATCGCCTTCCGAGATCGCCGTCAACTCCTGGCCGTTTAAGCAGCAAGCTAACGGTTCGGCAAGGGAGATGACGTCAAGGTTGATCGCACGGCGGTCGATCAAGTTCATGCCTCTGGAAATGCACTCTTTTGGCAGGGCGACAAGCTCGGCAAAACCGCCATCCCGATTGAAGCCGAGGATCTTCATTCTCTCGCACTGGTTGTCATTTCCTCGAAGACAGGGCCTGCATATGCCACAGGCGATCCCGGGCCAGACCTGGACTAAGTCTCCCTCAACTATGTTGCACTCTTGGTCGATCTCAGCGATCTCGCCGACGATCTCGTGGCCCAGAACCCGGGGATAAACGAGGTCCTTGTGGCCTTTCTGGAGCATCTTGACATCCGTTCCGCAAACGGAGCAGGCCTTAACCTCGATTAGGGCACCACCCTTCGGGCATTCCGGGTCGGGGAGGTCCTCTAGCTCAAGAATGCCCGGGGCCTTCAAAACAGCTGCTTTCATATCAAGCAAAAAAATGGGAACTTTCCTTCACTTCTTAGGCAGCTCCACGGTCATCAGAACGCGGTCGGCCTCCTCCACTATCTGCTGTTGTGTGACGCCGTAAAGGCTGGCAGCAAGGACGGCTCCTCCCATGCCTACGCCCTCCTTTACATACCCTTGGGCATATATCTGGACTGGTGGAATCTTTGACCTCTCCAGGCCAGGATCAGAGAAGTAGTAAGGCCGGCCAGTCTCCTCCACGATCTTGCGGAAGCTGGCGCTCTTGTCATCGTCGATGTACTTGGTGGTGGCTATGGATATGTCGCCTTCTATGTTCATGGCCTTGGCCAACGCTAGGACCGCTGCCATCTGCGTTCCGCCGCTCATGACCACCTTTGTTCCCTTCAGCCCTTTCATGAGGCCCAGGGCGCAGGGCATCATGGGATCACCCATCTCGGCCACGGCCCCGCAGTGGATCGTTCTTAAAACCGCCCAAGGATATCCCGGAGCGTTTCATGGCCTCAACCACTACCTTCTGCTTCAGCTCCACCGGATTAGTGGCAAAGCTGCTGCTCACGTTTGCATCGTACCCCAGGGCCTTCAGGACTGCCAGAGCAGTGGTCGTCCCGCCGGCGATAGATTCGCCTATGAAGACGCAGTCGGAGAGCTTAGCCAGCTTCTTGCCAGCCAGCTCCGCCCTCTGGTATATGCCCTCCACGCCCTCAACAGCGCTCTCGTTCCGGATGTCGTGCCCTGGCGATCCTCCCATCTCCATGAAGGGAACCGCAGGCTTTACTCGCAGGCCGCTGGCAACGAATAGGGAAGGTATGCCTGAAAGGTTGAGGGCTGCCTTTGTCACTATGGCGGGCGTCGGCGAGCCGCCCGGGGCCTCGGGCAGCTCGGGCATGGTAATTATCTTATTCGTCTCTACCAGCTCGGCGTCTCCACCTGGGGTGTAGTCTGTGAGATATGGCGTTGTTCCTGCGGCGCTTATTCCGGGAATCTTGCCTGTGTCGGTGTTGGACATGATGCACATGAAGAGCGGTCTCTTGGGCTTGAACTCAAAATCAGGGTAGATCCAGTTGGACATGATCTATGCCTGGCCGTCTGGGTATATTAAATCAACGATACCTTATTTTAATCAAGTCTACTTGTTTATCGGTAAAGCGGCATTTAGTGGGCACCGTTCTTTTTCTTTAGATAACAAAGTCAGCGACGAATGTTAAAGATATCATATTCATCCATCTATTCTATCCTATGGAACTCATTTGGTAGTGTGCCGAGATTTCTGTAATTTGGAGTTGCCCTGTATCCCAACATACTCAATCAGCATCCATAGATAAATACTTTTTAGCGGTCAGCCATTCTTCGTTGATATCGATGAGGATCGAAACCCCTAACCTCATGAACGAGCTCTCACTTGGGAAGGCACCGACTACCCTGGATCTTCTTTTCAGCTCCTTGTTGATCCTCTCCAGCCCGTTTGTCATCCGAATCCTTCTCCAGTGACCTCTGGGGAATGCCCTGTAATTCCACAGACTGAATCTGAAGCGGTCGATAGTGTCAGCAGATTTCGCATAACCTCTTTCCCTCAATTCTTTCGCTAAGTCCTGTATCTTGATTTCGTCTTTCCGAGCGATCTTGATCTTATCGGCGATCTCCTTATGATACTTCTTGGCAACGTTTCTCAAGACCGCTCTTGAAAAGTGAACGTGACACATTTGCCATGAAGCACCAAGAAATGATTTCTCAACCGCTTTCTGGATTCCCTTATGACCATCTGATATCACGAGCTTTACTCCGGACAACCCACGATCCGCCAGATCTTGAAATAATCCCGACCAGAAGAGTTCATCTTCACTGTCAGCTATTCTTGCGCCAAGTATCTCGCGATAACCGTCATCTCTAACACCTGTGACGATCATGAAAGCTTTGGTAACATATCTTGATTCTGTTCTTACTTTGAAGTAGCTTGCATCTACATAAAGATAAGGAATAGGACGTTCGATAGGTTTCTTCAGGAATTCTTCTACCTTCTCGTCAAGCTCTTTGGATATCCTGGAAACGCTAGAGGCAGATAAATTCTCGATGCCAAATCGAGAGACAATATCTTGGATTCTCCTGGTTGAAACCCCCTGGAGATACGATTCGAGTACAGCGTTGACCAAAGCCTTCTCTACGCGCGAAAATCTGTCGAACACCTTGGTTTCGAAGGAAATTTCACGGAATTGAGGTTTCTTGAGTCGGAGCTCTCCAACTCGCGTCTTCAGAGATCTTTCCTTGTAGCCATTCCTATGTGCCTTTCGGGATTCGACTCTCTGATACGGTTCTGCATCTGCCTGTTGCGCCGCTTCTAGCTGCATTACAAGGTTCAAGAACCAGGTCAGAAGCTTCTTTAGTCCATCTTCCTGATCGATAAGGTAATCTTCCAAGAGTGCTATGGGTATCATGGTCCTGTGTCCTCCTTTTCTCAAGATTGGATAGGATACAGGGCCGATAATCATTCTTATTATCAAAGTACAGAAAAATCGTTACACTGCCACTCATTTGATCTTGGCTCATTAGGTTGCGTTAATCAAATAGTCTATCGTTATTCGATTCCTCTGGTTCCTCAGCCAAGATAAGATTGTATCACAATTGGGTAAAAACCTTAGGAGGTTGTTGTTATTTTTGTGCCGCATCAAAATTGAATGGACAAAAATTGCGCCCAAACAGTCAAAAAAATTCAAAATCTATTTATTCCTTTGAGGCCTATTATTAATACTAATAATCGACAATAGGAGCATAGAACTATGAAATTATCCAGACTTTTCCCGGCCTTGCTGGTCCTGATCGTTTTTGTAAGTTCGTTCGGGGCCCAAGGGCAGTATGCAACGTCTTCTAGTCCGAGCACGGTTCAGGTGGGGGCGACTTCGCAGTACGCAGAGTATTATACGATGCCAGGATCTGTTCCTGGTACTCATATAAGTGCCCCAGCGCAATTTGATATAACCGGGAAGTTGCCGTCCTACCTTTACTTCAGCACTCTGAATCAGGCTGTACCTTATCCACAGTACATGTCAAATCCAGCCAACACTGGAGTCTACTCTTTGTGGATTCAAGGTGCAACCGACTGGGCACAGTACGCTGCGATTCCCCAGGGTGCATCGGTGTCTCTCCTGGCCGTCTCGCCAACCGGAGGAAACGGATATCTCAATGAAATACGCCCGGACGGATCTATGTACAATTCAAACTTCTACTTCTTCCCGTACAGCATGTTCACATTCTATGCTGACACAATAGGACGTCACGTCCTTTCCTTCGGCATAAACGGTCAGGTAAGCAATACCGTGATCATAGATGTAACAGGAACTTATGTGCCGCCAGTGAACTACTACCTGCTTCCTTCCTACTATCAGATGCCATATTACAACAACTTCCCCGGATTCTTTGGCTCCAATGGCTTTGACCATGGGACATTCGTGTCTTCGGGAGGAAATGGAGGCAATGGAGGAGACCAAGGGGACCATGGCAATCAAGGAAAAGGCAAGAACAATTAAGGAAGATCAACCAAAGGTCCTCCCTGATTCATAAACGGATTCTAGGAGGCCTTTAATCTTTTCTGCGGCGCTTGGGCGTTGGACTTAGGCAATATCGGTACGAATCTTTCTCTTCCAATATGCAATCCTTCGGGATTCCCAGAGTAATTGAGCAGGAAACCGGAGAGGTTGAGGAAGATGGAATGTACCTTGAGTTGAGGCCGGACACTTTAATTATTCAATCATCATGACTTCAACCGTCTCTCCAGCTTCGATCCCTTCCAGCTCCTCAGGCACGATCACAAAGCCATCGGCCCTGGCTACCGAGCTGAGAATGCCCGCGCCTGAGGTCATGATTGGCATTGCCATTTCGCCATCGATTTTGACCCTGACAATGCTCAGATAGCCGGTCTTGGAGGCAATCTTGCGAGCAAGCCTGGCAGTGGTCTTAGGCACAGCATCGTTAAGGTGAGCCAGCTTTTTTAGAGCCGGTCTGACGAACAGGTAAAGGTCGGCAAGCGCAGCTACAGGATAGCCAGGCAGGCAGACCACGGGTTTGCCCTGGACAGAGCCGAAGGCTGTTGGTTTCCCGGGCTGGATCCTCACTCCGTGAACCAGCAATTGGCCCATTTCTGCCAGGACCTTCGGAGCGTAGTCTTTCTCTCCAACGGACGTGCCGCCGATGAGAATTATCATGTCTGCGTCAAGGTTTGATTCTATGGCCGCGCGGATCAGCTCTGGATCATCAGGGACTATGTCGTGCACCGTAGCCAGACCGCCCCACTTCTCCACGTAAAGCCGGGCCATGAGCCCGTTGATCTCGTATGCTTCACCTGGTAAGAGCGACCGCGCGCCTATAGCCACCAGCTCGCTGCCCGTAGGCAGAATGGCAATTTTGGGTCGCGCGTACACAAAAACCCCTTTTATACCCAGGGCCGCCAGCAGGGCGATGTCAGGCGGTCGAATCCTGTGTCCCCCTTCGAAGATCAAATCCCCGATGGCGATGTCCTCGCCTATCCGAGAGACGTTTCGAAATGGATGAACTTCGCCCATGACCTCCACTCGGTTTCCGCGCAAAAAAGTCTCTTCGAGCATGACAACGGCATCGAAGTTTTCGGGCACGGCCATGCCGGTTCGAACCTGCGTGACGTTCTCGCCTAGGTGGAGATAGACCGGGTTGGTGGTGTTCGCGCTCCTGGTGTCGCTGGATCTGACAGCATATCCGTCCATGGCCGCGCGGTTGAACTCTGGAAGATCGACGGCCGAGACGATCCCCTCGGATAATACCCTTCCAACAGAATCTTGTACGGGAATGTGCTCCTGGGCATTGGTTGGCTGAATAATTCCTAACAGGGCTTCCAGGGCCTCCATTGCCCACATGAATCGCTTGAACATGGTCTGTCAGGGAAATGCCGGCGCGGATATTATCCTTTTGTATATATCCTATATACCCTGTGAAACCTTGATATATTGTAATAGCTGGATGGTCGGGCAGACTTGTCAGGTGGAGGTTTCAAAATGGACGCTGTTGTTTGGCTGGAAGAAGTTGGCAAGGAGGACCTTGCCACTGTTGGAGGGAAGGGCGCAAGCCTCGGTGAAATGATCAACATCGATGTGCCAGTTCCAGGAGGCTTTGCCGTAACGGCTCAGGCTTTCAGGGATTTCATCAATCGCTCTGGCATCTCAAAGAAGCTCTTTGATGCTCTAAAGGTGGATGTCAACGATCAGTCCCAGCTTCTCAAGGCAGAAGCAGAGGCCAAGAAGCTGATCATGGATGCCAAGGTCCCCAAGGACATCGAACAGGCCATACGCTCCCGGTACGAAGAACTGTCTAAGCGCGAGGGCAGGGAGGTTTTCGTGGCGGTTCGTTCTAGCGCAACAGCAGAGGACCTTCCCGATGCAAGCTTCGCAGGCCAGCAAGAAACCTACCTCAACATGCGCGGAGCGGATCAGGTCTTCGAGGCGGTCAGGAAGTGCTGGGCATCTCTTTACGGAGCCAGGGCCATTTTCTACAGGGTTGAGCAGGGCTTCGATCACGAGAAGGTCAACCTCTCGGCCATCGTCCAGAAGATGGTTGACTCTGAGAAGTCAGGAGTGATGTTCAGCTCACAGCCAAGCACAGGCGAACCCCAAGTTGTCATTGAGGCAGCCTGGGGTCTAGGCGAGTCAGTGGTCAGCGGGTCCGTTTCTCCTGACAACTACGTTGTCGACAGGACCAAGAAGACCATAGTGAGCAAGTTCATCGCTGCCAAGGAGATCCAGATCTTACGCGACCCCAAATCCCTGAAGACTGTCACCATCAAGGTCCCGGCTAAAAAGAGAGAGGCAGTCGTGCTGACGGATGACGAGATTCTCCAACTTGCTGGCTATGCCGAGATCCTCGAGAAACACTATGGAATTCCCCAGGACATCGAATGGGGCGTGGAGAAGAACAAGATCTACATTCTACAGTCCAGGCCAATAACAACGATTAACAATGGTAAAAAGCCTGCTGCGGAAGCAGCC
Organism: Methanotrichaceae archaeon; assembly: GCA_963754945.1. Classification (GTDB taxonomy): domain Archaea; phylum Halobacteriota; class Methanosarcinia; order Methanotrichales; family Methanotrichaceae; genus Fen-7. The sequence goes on along the minus strand of CAVWIG010000023.1, from coordinate 54,816 downwards.
GTCAAAGGCAAGATACTGGTAACGGGCTTGGGAGCATCCCCCGGCGTGGCTACAGGTATCGTAAGACTCATCACCGCCGGAAAGGATCTGGGCAAGATCAAGCAGGGCGACATCATGGTTACCAAGATGACAATGCCAGACATGGTTCCCGGAATGAAGCGGGCCGGAGCAATAGTCACCGATGAGGGCGGCATGGCCTGTCATGCGGCAATAGTCAGCAGAGAGCTGGGCTGCCCGGCTGTTGTGGGAACCAAGAAGGCAACTTCGGTTTTACAAGACGGTATGGAAGTTACGGTCGATGGAAGCAAGGGCATGGTCTACGAGGGCCGCGTTGCCGCTCCGGAGTCGGCCAAACCGGCGGTCGCGTCTGGGGCAGTCGTCATGGTGTCCAAGCCAATTACCGCGACGGAGGTCAAGGTCAACATCAGCGAGCCCGATCGCGCTCAAGCGGCTGCTGCCACTCTGGCGGACGGCGTCGGGCTGCTCAGAATCGAGCACATGATCCTCGGCCTAGGCAAGACCCCCAACTGGTACATAAAGAACAGCAAGACCGAGGAGTACATCGACGAGCTGGTCAAGGGCGTCAAGACAGTCGCCGATGCATTCTATCCCAGGCCGGTCTGGGTCAGGACTCTCGATGCCCCGACGGACGAGTTCAGGGCAATGGAGGGCGGCGAGGGCGAGCCGGTCGAACACAATCCAATGCTTGGCTGGCGCGGCATTCGCAGAGACCTGGTCGAGACTGATCATTTCCGGTTGGAGGTCAGAGCCTTCAAGAAGCTGCACGAAATAGGGTTGACCAACGTTGGAATAATGCTGCCCATGGTTCAGCACGTCCGCGAGCTGCGGGCTGCCAAGGCCATAATGATCGACGAAGGCCTGGACCTGGAGAAGATCGATGTGGGGATAATGGTGGAGACTCCAGGAGCGGCCCTTACCATCGAAGACTTCATCGATGACGGCCTAGACTTCGTCTCCTTCGGGACCAACGACCTGACCCAGTACACCCTGGCCGTCGATCGGAACAACGAAAACGTAGCCGGACTTTATACTGAGCTACATCCTGCCATACTCAAGCAGATAGAGTACGTCGTTGAGAGGTGCAACGAGGCGGGAGTCAAGACCTCCATCTGCGGACAGGCTGGATCCTACCCGGAGATGGCCAAGCGCTTGGTCGAGATAGGCATCACCAGCATATCCGCTAATATCGATGCGGTTGCTGTTGTCAGGGAGACAGTGGCCCGAGCAGAGAAGATCCTGATGCTGAAGGCGGTGAGGGATAAAAGTTGATGGAGAATTCTCTTCCTGAGGATTCCATTCCGGAGGAAGAGGTCCTCAGGATCCTGGAGGATATGAAGGGCCGGGACCTGCAGTACGACAGGTTCTTCTCCACCATGTGCACCAGGCCGCACTCAATCGCGGTCAAGGCGCACAACCTCTTTTTGGAGACCAACCTTGGCGATCCGGGACTATTCCCGGGAGTAGCCGAGCTGGAAGCCCGGACAATCAGTATTATGGGAGACCTTCTGGGATGTCCCGATGCAGTGGGATACATATCCACCGGCGGCACTGAGTCCAATATCCAGGCCATCAGGGCCGCAAGGAGCGCATCGCGCGTGAGAGATGGCAACGTAGTTGTCCCAGCCTCCGCCCATTTCTCCTTCGACAAAATCGGGGATCTGCTCAACCTGGAGGTTCGCAAGGCCGATCTTGATGAAAATCTCAGCGTGGACATATCGTCCGTTGAGCGGTTGGTGGACGATCGAACAGTGGCTGTGGTCGGGATAGCAGGTACAACAGAGTTTGGTCAAGTTGACCCCATCGACGAGTTGGCCAAGATCGCCAAGGATAGAGGGATCCACCTTCACGTGGACGCAGCTTTTGGCGGGTTTGTGCTTCCATTCCTGGACAGAGATTACAGATGGGACTTCCGTGTTGCCGGTGTATCCTCAATCACCATTGACCCTCACAAGATGGGCATGAGCACCATACCTGCAGGCGGCCTGCTCTTCAGGACGTTTAGGGACATGAACGCCTTGGAGCTTGACACGCACTACTTGACTGTTGCCAGGCAGGCATCGCTCACAGGTACCAGGAGCGGAGCAGCAGCAGCAGCCACTTATGCTGTCATGATTCATCTTGGAAGGTCGGGTTTCAGGAAAGTGGTCAGCTACTGCATGGATCTGACCAGACACCTTGTAGCAGGCTCAAAACAGATTGGCATAAATCCGGTCATCGAGCCGGTAATGAACGTGGTTGCTCTCAAGGTTAAATCGACATCCGTAGTAAGATCGGAGCTTATCAAGCGTGGTTGGCATGTTTCCATGACCAGAGAGCCAAATAGGGCGCTCAGGTTAATACTGATGCCGCACATGACCCATGAGAACATCAATCTGTTCCTGGTAGATCTGGAAGCAGTGCTGAAGAACCTATAAAAACGCTGTAAACAAATATTTTGGGCCTGGTTCGAAGAACCAGAAACCTTAAAGCAGCAACAAATTTTCTCAGCTCAAATCTTGTGACCAATAGCAAAGCGCCGCATTACCCTGTCGATCTGAACCTTGACCTTGTCACCGACTTTTGCCTCGGGTACGAAGATCACAAATCCTTCGATTCTAGCAATGCCATCGCCTTCACGGGCTATGTCCTGAATCTCGACATCGTACTCTTTTCCGACCTCGACGGGCGCAGCTTGGCCCATGGAGGAGCCCTCTTCACGTCTGAACAAAACCTTCACCTTCCTTCACGAAAATCGTCTTAAACCTTATGGCCAATAGCGAAACGGCGCATTACCTTGTCGACTTGGATCTTGGTCTTGTCACCGACTTTTGCATCGGGTACGAAGATCACAAATCCTTCAATTCTAGCAATGCCATCGCCTTCACGGGCTATGTCCTGAATCTCAACATCGTACTCTTTTCCAGCTTCTACCGGAGCAGCTGGATCGGATCCGCCCATGGAAGATCCTCCATCACTTCTAAACAAATCTTCACCGTCCTTCGCGAAAAACCTCGAAAACGACTTTTCGCGCCTAAATTGCTGATTCCCGACTATTAAATCCTTTTGCTTATACGGGAGAATGTCTATCCGTGAGCCAAAGAGAAGATATTTCTGCACGACATTCAATCGGGTACTATGGATCATCTTCAGAGGTACCGGGAGATCATTCCGGACTTCGATGGCTTCTTGTCCATTTTGGACAGGCCGCTGCCGGCATCGGTTCGGATAAACACCCTGAAGACGAGCAAATCAAGCCTTCTAGACCGCCTGGATAGATCTGGGGTTGAGTACACATCTCTGGACTGGTATCCTCTGGGCCTTAGATTGAACGTTGAGCGTCCTGGAAAGATGATCGAGCACTTGCTGGGACATATCCACATCCAGGAAGAGGTATCCATGGTCCCTCCAATCGTGCTAGACCCTCAGCCGGGTGATCGGGTTCTGGATCTGTGTGCAGCGCCGGGCAGCAAAACTACCCAGATCTCTCAAGCGACGGAGAACCGTGGTCTGGTAATAGCTAATGAACCATCTCTAGCCAGAGTAACCTCTTTGAGGTCAAACTGCGAGCGGTTGGGAGCCATCAACGTGGCCATAACAAGATACGACGGCCGGAGGTTTCCTCATCAACAGTTCGAGCGGGTCCTAGTGGATGCTCCATGCTCTAGCGAAGGGATGGCCAGAAAGGACCCGAAGGTCCTAAGCAGGTGCAGTCTAAAGAGATCTCTCGACCTCCAGGTGCTCCAGATCGGGCTGCTGAAGAGAGCTGTCCAGCTAACAAGGTCCGAGGGCCTCATAGTCTATTCTACCTGTACCTACGCTCCGGAAGAGAACGAGGCAGTAGTTGACGATGTGCTAAGCGAGTATCGGGACACGGTCCGCCTTGAGGAAGCGTCGGTTCCGGGCCTGAAAGGATGTCCAGGTCTCACTGAGTGGAACGGCAAAGAGTTTTGCGATGAATTAAAGCACTGTGCCAGGTATTATCCTCATCAGAACGATACAGGGGGGTTTTTTGTCGCCAAGCTTGTCAAGAAATAGGACAGCCTTTGAACTGGAGGATCGCTCCAAAATCGCCGGGCTATGGCAAGAGCGGTTCGGGATTCCTGTGCAGGTCTTTGATAGCTTTTCATTCTATAGGCGCGCCCAAAACGTCTGGGCCTTTAGTGACACAGCCCTGCCTAAGTTAAGTTATGAGGCGATAGGTCTCAGGATGATGAACTTCAAAGAAGAACCCTGGAAACCCACAAGCTGCGCTCTTCAGGTCTTCGGAAGGCATGCCACCAAGAACGCTGTACATCTGAATAGGGAGCAATCCGGGATCTTCTTTGCTGGGAAGAGTCAGGTCCTTGAAGCAAACGTCGAACCGGGGTATGTGGTAGTATTTTATAATGGGGACGTACTAGGTTGCGGGCTGTACTCTCATGGAAAGCTGGTTTCCCAGCTTCCCAAGGAGCGCAGGATCAGCGACGATGCGGAGATGGATATTTGAATGCTATCAAAGCTATCAAGCGTTTCAAAATCTTCTGAATTGCATGAACCCTTTTTGGAGTCCCTTGAATCACTCAATCCTTCTTCTTCTTCTCCTCCTCATTCGGGTCTAATCGATAACTGTGAGCTCCTGAAGCTTTGGAGTCAGCCGGTGAGGCTCTTTCGTCTGGCAAATCGAATGAGACAGAAAAGCTGTGGCGATGAGGTATCGTTCGTCATCAACAGGAACATAAACTTCACCAACCGTTGCGTTGGAAGCTGCAGCTTCTGTGCCTTCAGGCAAAATGTTGGCTATAAGCTATCTCTAGATGCGATCCTAAGCCGTGTGGAGGAGGCTGAGCGGATAGGGGCCACTGAGATTTGCCTTCAGGGTGGGTTGGACCCTGAGATGGTCATTGAGGACTACTGTGATATCCTGGAGCTGATTGGACAAAGCTACCCAAGGATGCACCTTCACGCCTACTCTCCCATGGAGGTTCTCCACATGTCGAGGAACTCTCGCGTACCTGTGGAGGATGCATTGGTCGAGCTTAAAAAGAGCGGACTGGGCTCCATGCCCGGGACGGCTGCTGAGATTCTCGTTGATTCTGTGAGGCAGAAGATATGTCCGGGGAAACTCACTACGAGCGAATGGTGCCACATTGTCTCCACCGCCCACACTCTCGGCATACCAACAACCTCGACTATGCTCTACGGACATGTCGAGAGCCTGGAAGACCGCCTCAGGCACCTTCAGGTCCTCAGGGAGATCCAGGCCAGAACTCACGGGTTCACCGAGTTTGTTCTTTTGCCGTTCATGTCCGGCAACAATCCGCTAGGCCCATTGGCGAAGCCCAAAAGTATTCTCCACCATCTCAAAATGCATGCATTAGCCAGAGTTGCCTTACATCCTTACATCACCAACATCCAGGCAAGCTGGACTAAGCTAGGGAGAATCGTAGCAGGGTCTGCCATCGAGTGGGGTGTCAACGACATTGGAGGGACGCTGATGGAGGAGAACATATCCAGGAGTGCGGGTTCAAAGGAGGCACAGTACCTATCTCCCGATGAGCTGAGGGCCATCATCGAGGATCATGGCAGAACTGCGGTTCAGAGGACGACATTATACGAGCGTTTACGATAAAATTTATCGGAGATTATATTATATTTTTTAAATCATTACTCTGCTGCTTGCTGCGGTGCGCTGTTTGACTGTTTCTAATTGCTAGTTATCTTTTTAAAATAGGAGGTCGATGATCTAGCATGGCTGGTGGAAAAGTAGAGAGATCTCCTCAAAACGGTGATGGTTCTAAAGAAGTTGCAAGACTTCTAGAAATAAAAAACCCGCTGGAAAAGAGCCTAGCATCATTCGAGCGATTTGTTAACTGGGGGCTGGCGGTAAGTGCGGGAACTTTGTTGTGGTTTGTGGGAAATTTCGATAAATTTACTACACGTTATATAAATACCGTCGATGACTCTTCATTTGTAATAAAAAGCGCATTGCCGAATAAATGGCTATTTGTTTTATCCATGGTACTCTTGTTCATATCTGCTGCGATATTTGCTTATTTTAGGATAAAGCTATACTATAATAGCTATAAGTTCGATTATAATAGAGAGCTATATGCAGCGAGGTTTAAGACGATCTCTGAAAAGCAAAAACTAGCAAAATCTGATCCTAGCCAAGCAATAAGTCTTTTGGCCAATTTCGATGCCGAGTTCGAAGAGGCTCATAAACAAGCGATTGCGGCAGGCGCCTGGGTTGGATTAGTAAACGAATTTATTATCCTAGAGGATGATACTAAAAAATATCTAATAGCGGCTACTGCATCCTATATTCTTGGACTTTTTGTAGGGGTAATTTATCTTGGATTATTTATCTCCATCCTCAAATGATTGCCTTTTATCCCTAACCCCAAAGTTTTCTCTTCACTGCTAAAGCAAGCTATGAGACTTTTGGCTCTGATGCTGGCAGTTCTAATCTACCTTTCAGTAACCGCATCAGCTAAGAATCGCATGCTTCCACTGCCCTGCCGCGGGGTGCACAGCCGCCGTTTCACTTGATAATCACAAAAGGTTATCTATTCTTGATCTGAATCCTGGGACAAATTGATCGCTTAGAAGGGCATTCTAGAACTCTTCTGGCCTCTCGTTTCCATAACCAGTTGATCATGTGAAAGCCTCCAGATTGTTTGGCTCTTCTCCGCTCTGGAAACCCTTTGCTATAGGCAGAATGTAAGATTCTCTGAAACCGAAATCGACGAGCATTTTCACATGCGAAGGCTGCTCCTCAGCTTGTTCCAGGCAGCCCTTAGATTGATATCGCCACCTTCTAACTCGACTTCCCATTTGTAGTTAAGGAGAACAGGTATCAAGGGTATGGTAACTTCCATCTTGCGTTTGAGATTTACATTGTAATCTTCGATAATTTTAGTAGTGCTCTTCACCTTTTCCGTCATGGTCGGATCTGAGTCTAAGGCTTTTTTCTTCTTTATCTGGACTAGCAGCTCCACCAAAGCGTCGAGTGTTTCTTTCATCTGATCTTGGAACTGCAAATCCTGGTATTCCTCACCAAGCGCTTTGAGTAGTGCTTCAACGGTGTTTTTCTCGCTTTGGCTGAGACGACCTAAGATGTCATCTTTCGCCGTTTGAATTTCCTTCATGACATCTTTGACTTGAAGAGATAATTCGGTGACAGGTACGATGTATGCAAGGGCCTCTTTCATTTTATCGAGCTTTTCCGGAAACTCAGCAGCCATCTGAATCCCATCGACAGCTTCACAAGCCAATTTTTTTGTATTATCTGGCAGAATCCTGCATAACTCGGTTAACTGAGAAGTGATTATAGAGACGTTCTTATGGATGTTGTGAATATCCTCGGTTGAAAGCACTTTGGCGGCTTTATTGATCTCGGCACCAATATATTCATAATCAGTACCCTTGCCACGAGTAATCTGACAGATCTGCCAGGCTTTTTCCTGGATCTCGGCAATGATGGCGTGTATTCTCTCATCAAGAATAGGGTTGCATTTTCTGAGCAGCTTGACAGCTCCAGGTGCTTTGTCTTCGGCTGCAATCATATACTCAGATGCCTTATCGCAGTACCACCTGTAGGCGTTTAGTTCGTTGGCAACCTCCTGAAAAGACCTGTCCTTCAAACGTTGAGACTCCTGAAGGGCCCTGGCAAGGTTCTCGACCGCTTTGAGAAGCTCATATTTGCTCTCGGAGCCACCTACAGCTTCTTTAGCTTCAGCAAGGTACCTTTGAACTTCATCTTCCTTTGCCTCTTGGAAAGTTATAGCAAGGTATGTGCGATAGAATGGATGGCAAAACTTGGCGGCGTGGAAAAAACTCACTTCTTGAGTTGATTTTTCGAAATAAACAACTGCGTTTTCTAATTCCTTCCTCAATATCACTTTTCCATCTGCCTCTGTAGCCTTGAGCACTGAAGCTCGTCCCAGGGAGTGGTAAGCATACATTCGTACGAAATTGTCCTCATCCTGAATTAGCGTTTGGAGATCCTGCCAGGCTTGAGCTTTGTTAAGTACATGACTGAAAGCCCTTCCCAGGGCATCTGCAGCTCCCCTTCGCACGAAACTGTCTTCATCCTGAATTAGCGTTTGGAGATCCTGCCAGGCTTGACCTTTGTCAGGGACTTGGCCGAAAGCTCTTCCTAGGGCACCCGCAGCTTCCCATCGCACGAGAGCGTCTTCATCTTGAGCGAGCCTGATGAGATCGTGCCAGGCCGGGACTTTGTCAGGAACTTGGCCAAAAACCGTTTCCAGAACATATGCAGCTTTCCATCGAACGAACTTGTTTTTATCCTGAGTTAGCTTGTGAAGATCCTGCCAGGCTTGAGCTTTGTCCAAAATTTTTGGAAAATGGGGTTTTTAGTAGTTCAAGAGCCTCCTGGCGGTTCTCACTCTGTCTACTAATAGATTTCGTATGGATCTCCGTCTGGTATGGCAATGAGCTTCACCACGTACTTATTGCTGATCGATGTTAATAATTTATCTTTATCCATTCTGTACTTTCCAAGTTTCTCCTTTATTTATATTTTCTAAATTATATCAAATTATATTTTCAATCCCATGCTTCTGAGTATATAAAGCAATCCGCCTTCCGGTACGGGTGTATTAAAATACATCAGCACATATTCAAATGTTTCACCTAATGCTTGCATTTTTACTAGGTCGATCATGTCGCCCATAGTTCTTGGATTTGAACCGTCCCCAGATGGCGGATTGTCTATTTCCCATAAGAGAATCGCAGTCCATACTGAGAAGACTAGCTGAATAAATCTTTCAATTGATTGTTTTTCTCTTAATTGGTAATCTTTGAATCCTAATTTTTGATTTGTCTCTCTGTGGGCCGTCTCGATATCCCATCTATCCTCGTAAATTGAGAGTATTTCTTTCGACGAAAGCGATTCATTAGTGCTTATAAAATATTTTGTAGTGCTCTCCTTTTTTCTCTTTGAGACTACAAGTTTAACTTCGCCTACCTTGTCTATGACTACCTTCTTTTCAAATGCATAGTAGGTCTTCTTTTTGCCCCGAACACTAATAGTTGTCTTAATAAAATACTTATCCTCAATTTGGTTTGCTAAGTCTCTAACCTGAAAACACATGTCCTTATTTATCCTGATTTTCTTATCAGATTTGATTTGGCAGACTATATTATGCCCTAATTTGAGACACTTGTTAAAGAGATCAGAAGAAAACCACCAGCTATCGAAAACGATATAAAGGTCCATGCTTTTTGGTACTTCTAATGGTTCAATGATCTCGTCCAAGGCAATCTCCATTTTTGTTCTAAAATTCTCATTTTCGTCATCATTCTTGATATACATCTTAGCTTTATGTGGTATGAATAATCCTTTGGATTGGATAACAGAGGTAACAAAATTGTTACCCCAAATGTAGGTTTCTTTACTATGATCATAAAATTTTCCTACACCTTCCGTTTGAGTTCCTTCCCTCTCATTGTATGTGTCATCAATTATTAACAACATTCTATCATTTTCTTTTAAACATAATTTCTCAATAAAAAGGTCCACTTTGCGTTGAGCAACTTCATCCTCGTCCCAATTCGCATCGCTAAAGAACCAATTGTACGAAGAGCGTGCTTTTTTTCCTTTCCTACATTCGGCCATAGTATCACAAAGGTTGGAAACGGTCTTGGATTTATCACACACGCTTAACGCTCCACACAAATCTCGAAACGATCCATAACTCGGTTTCGTAAAAAGATCCTGAAATTCATTCAAGAACGGCTCTAATTGTAATGGTACCTTTATTATTTTGATCATTCTACTCCCAAAAGAGAGAATTTGATCCTAGTATAAAACCCTTACTTTTTATTTTTTTTATTAAATTTATATTCTAATTTAATCTGATGATATTATAAATATACGAAAAAGTTGGAAAGTACAGTATCCATTGAAGAGTCGAACTGATATGGCTTGAACTTAATCCTCTTGTGCATGGAAGCCGAGAAGTTCCTGAAGCCAGAAGAGTTCGCCAGATTGCTGAAAGCAACCAAGGACGACCGTGGGAAGTGCATCCTGCTACTCCTGGCCGGGCAGGACTACAAGTAGGCGGGACTGTTCTGGCCAAGCTTAGGCCGCCTCGGAGATGCATCCTAGTACGGAATTGGTGGAACCGGGTTTAGGCCGCGGCTTGGATAGCCGCAATCTCGACATGAATCACAGTTCATGCAAGGCCAGTTCTGGCAGGAGTACGGATAGTAGCGAGGGTAGTAACACGGGTTGTAGCAAGGTACTCTAGAGTCCCAGTGGAGAATGCATTGATTGAGCTTAAGAAGAGCGGCCTGGGCTCCATGCCAGGGACCGCTGCAGAGATTCTAGTTGATTCTGTGAGGCAGAAGATATGTCCTGGAAAACTCACTACGAGCGAATGGTGCCACATCGTCTGCACTGCTCCCATGCTTGGCATACCAACAACCTCGACTATGCTCTATGGACATGTCGAGATCCTAGAGAACAACGCTATATGGTGGTTTGTGATTTAATGCTCACTTCGAAGGTTAAGAGAGCTAGGCGCGTAGCACCGTAACTTGGCTTATAACATCAGCGAAATTTCTGCTCGAAATAGCTTATCGGTATATAAAATATTTAGATCTATTTTCTCTATGGCGATAAGTTTAGATATTTCTCTTGTACCCTGAAAATGGTGATAATATAAACAGGCTTCTAATACTATTGGTTGTATCTCTATTTCTTGGATCGACTGGCGTTTCTTTGGGAACCACTACAGAAGTATCTGTTTCTGGATCGACTACAGTTCTGCCTCTTGGAGAAATGGCAGCTGAGGCGTTTAATCTTCAGCAGAATGAATTCCACATTTCGGTCACAGGAGGCGGCACTGGCGTAGGATTCACGAACATAGCGGAAGGTCGTTCGGAAGTGGCTATGGTCTCCAGAGAGATAACCACCGATGAAAAGCAAAAGTATAACGACCGGTTCCAGGTGTTTCTCATAGCCTACGATGGGATAGGAGTTGCGGTGAGCAAGGCGATCTATGACGAGGGTGTCAAGAATTTGACCCGTGATCAGGTCAAGAAGATCTACGCTGGAGAAATAACAAAGTGGAGCCAATTGGGTGTGCCGGACAGTGATATCTACGTCATTGCCAGAGAACAGGGTTCCGGCACACGGGACACTTTTAATGAAGTCATCATGGGAAACAGCAAAGCTGAAACTCCTGGTGTTAAGACCATAGCTATGAGCAGTGCAGAAGTTAATACAGCGGTAACCGGCAGCAATAAGGCGATTGGCTATCTGGGCTTCAGCTATATCCAGGGAAAAGATCTCGATGCCGTCGCTCTGGATGGAAAGCAAATGACCGTAGAGACGATAAAGGATGGGTCTTATTCTCTAGCCAGAAAGCTCTATTTGGTCACATTCGGCACTCCAAATCCGGGTGCTAAGGCTTACATCGACTTCCTAAAAAGCCCTCAGGGCCAGAAGATCGCTGAGGAGAATGGATTCATACCTGTAGAATATTCAGCAACTTCTGTAGCAATTCAGAACAACCAAACCTCCGGAAAAGAGAACCAGACGCCAGCGAAAAAGCAGCCGGGATTCGAGCTGACCTTTGCATTAGCAGGTCTCTTTGGCGTCTCTTGTATTCTCAATAGAAGAAAATTATGAATCAGCAGCCGAACTCCTAAGTTCGGCTATCTTCTACCTATTGATCAAGCAAACTGCCCAACGTCACTTGGCTGTGCTTAAGGCATCCTCAGTAAGGAACTGGTGGAACTGGGTTTAGGCCGTGGCCTGGATAGCCGCAATCCCGGCATGAATCACAGTCCGTGCAAGGCCAGTTCTGGCAGGAGTACGGATAGTAGCAAGGGTAGTTACACGGGTAGTAGCAAGGTGTCTGATATGACGTGCAGCTTTGGCAATATTGATTTGGGTAATATTGATACGGGCAAGTACAGGGATAGCTGTAGCATTGACACGGATAAGGATATGAGTATGAATACTGTGATGGATATGAAAATCCATAACTCTGTCCATAACCTTGACCGTAATTCTGACTGTAACCTTGACCAGCAGCCCACGAAGTGCAAAGCGCTAAGAGGGCAAGAAGTACCATACTTAGTTTAAGAGAGCTAATGCTTAACCCCTCCACTTATAACTAGGGTCTCTAATGATATATAAAGATAGTCCAATGTTAAGAAAGTCCCTTCTCATACCGAAATGTAGATCGGTTTCGTGCGCTTTTCAGGTTAATTGAAAGCTTCAAAGATAGAATCAGTCTTAATTTCGGCCTTTTTGGTCCACATGCTTTAAAAATCGTAAATATGAACACGACCTGGACAGTTCGAGCAGAAAATCTTTTGAGACGTCCAAGAATCAAAAATTTCTGGAGGAACGCTTTGACTGTGCGCAGTTGGAGGCTCCACGGGACAAAATAGTCGTCTTTCCGGGTTCGCGAAATCATGGCCAATCATGAAAGGCTTATTAACCAAGGAAACCAAGCAAGCGTTATGCAATTGAGCAACCAGTCAATGGTTGGCCTGGCTACAGTCATTTGCCTCCTCTTCCAGGGGTACATTTTCACTTATGTCCTGAAGGTAGAGCCAGAGGCCATCGTTTCCATCGCGCCAATTCTCCCCTTTGTGCTTTACATCTATGCCAGGAATAGGAGGGTGTGGTGGTCTCATAAACCAATGTACTGGATAGCGGCGATAATTGCTTTAACCGTGGCAGATATAGCGCCGTATGCATTGGCTTCGAATGTTCTACACTAATTGTTCTATGCTAATTTGCTCTACACCAATTTGTTTACACAAATTATGTCCGTATAAAGACAGAAATATCAGTGCGTTATCAGTGAGTCGGCATTTTATACAATTGCCATAGCCTCCCTACTCAAGCCCGTATGCCGGTAAACTGTAACAAGAAAGGCTAAATTCTGACAGTGCGTATTTCTGCCAATGGTCTCTCTGGACGGAATCCAAAAGGCAGCGGGATTGATCAAAGGCCGCGTACTGCGTACTCCGCTCATCTACTCTCCCACATTCAGCAAGATGACTGGAGCTGAAGTGTATCTTAAGTTGGAAAACCTCCAGAAGGGAGGTTCCTTCAAGATCCGGGGGGCCACCTACAAAATCCTGACCAAACGCAACCAGCTCGGCCCTGGCATCGTGGCAGCCTCCATAGGCAACCACGCTCAGGGGGTGGCCATGGCAGCCAGAGCAGAGGGGATACCGGCCACCATAGTCATGCCGGTTTGGACATCTATAACAAAGCAAGAGGCTACCAGGGAGTACGGAGCAGAGGTCGTTCTGAAAGGCCAGACCCTCATGGAGAGCCTTCAAATTGCGCAGGAGATGGCGGCCTCCTCTGGAAAGACGTTCATCCATCCCTACGACGATCCTGACCTCATAACCGGCCAGGGGACGGTCGGCCTGGAGATCCTCAAAGATCTGCCGGACGTAGACGCCATCATAGTACCGGTTGGAGGCGGTGGTCTCATCGGCGGAGTTGCCGTCGTCGCCAAGGCCCTCCGGCCTGGGATCAGGATCATCGGGGTTCAGGCCGAAGCGTGTCCCTCAGCCTACGTGGCCCTCAGAGAAGGCAAGCCATCAGTCGTCGAGGAGAAGAGCTCCATCGCAGATGCCATCATGGTTACTCAGGTGGGTGATGCAGACTTCCCGATCCTCAAAGAAAAAGTTGATGAGATCGTCCTTGTAAGCGAGGAGCAGATTGCAGCCGCTATCTTGCTCCTCCTTGAACGCAAGAAAGTCCTGGCTGAAGGAGCAGGAGCAGCTCCCTTGGCAGCTCTCTTGGGTTCATCTGTTGTCCTCCCCAAAGGAAGCAAAGTGGTCTTGGTGATCAGCGGAGGAAACGTAGACAGTCCTCTGCTTGACAGGATAATAAGGCAGGGCTTGCTGAGGCACGGACGAATAATGCGGCTTTCTGTGACCCTTGCGGACAAGCCGGGGTCGCTGGCTGGGCTTCTGGACCTGGTGGCCAGGACGCAGGCGAACATTATCCACATCTATCATGCTCGCAACGAAAGGGACCTGCCCATCTTCCAAATGCGGGTTGAACTAGAGCTAGCGACGCGGGGCATCGATCACATAGCCAAGATTGCAAATGCGCTGAAGGATGCCGAATATGATGTCGAGCTAAAGTGATGATGATTCAATCAAATCAGTGCTATTCTGAAGCATCCTGAAAGCCGGCACGCATTTTCATATTTTTCATATACTCATATCTTCTCGATTTGCTTCAGCTCCACAGCCACGCCCCTCTTTGACTCCACCATCTCCCAGCCGGACATCTTGGCTCGCCCTACACCGAAGGCCTTCTCCCCACGGATTATCACTTCGTCTCCAGGCCGGATCTGTTCGTCTGCTTCAATGACGCCCGGAGCGAGCAGCGATCCTTTGGGCAGGAAATCGCCTATGGTCACTATGTACTTGCCCAGGGGCTCCAACCTCCTGGCTCCCTCTGGGGACATGGCGATCGTGCCGTTGGGGGTGATCATGACGAGAGTCTTTCCTTTTTCATTCTGGATCTCCCGGCCCTTCACTTTCACTTTTCCTGCCAGCAAAGCATCGCCTGCTCCAGATCCAAAATAGTAATCCGCCACAGCCCTGTAGCGTCCTAGGCGCATGTCTCTTAGGCGCACAGCTCCCTGGCAGGCCTCGCCAACGGCATCGGATAGCATGGCCAGGGCAGAATCGCTGGTTCCGCCGCCAGTGTAGACTGCATCTATTCCATGGTCTTTCACAGTTTGTTCCAGCTCTCCATCCAGGTGTGCAACAATTCTAGCGTATCTGTTCTTCTCCAGGTAACCGTCCAGACAGCGCAGCAACCACGCCTTCTCTTCCAGATCCCAGTGTCCTGTGACAGGCACGTCGTAACTGGCAGCGGGATAAACCTCCTCCAGCTCTCTAGGCACCAGGGCCAGGGGCGAGGTGAGGATGAGCTCGTTCAGGTACCTGCGGCTGAAGCCTGTGGCCAAAGCGAAGAACCTGTGAGATCTCGAGGTAGAGTAGGGCTTCCTGGCAGAGCAGGGCAGAAGCAGCAGAACATCGCTTTTGGGTGCGGTGTATCTACACAGTACCCGCTCGGCGAATCGTGTGACTTCGGCTCTGTTCAGCGACTCTGCGGTATTGGCGTACAGAGTGCTGCGCCTGTGTTGAGGCGTCCTGCTTTCGATGTATGCGTGCTCTTGGTCGATTAATCTGAGCGCTGCCGTCAGCTCAGGGGTGACCCTCACCTGGCGTTCCACGTACTCCCGAATGGTCTCTCTCCTCACCATCTCCCTGGCTACTGCCAGCTCTTCTTCCAGCTTCAAGACGTTGTGGCCTGCCAGTATCTCTGCATCCTCGCTTTCTTCGACCAGCCTCTGACAGAACTGACACTTGCAGGGCAGCTCGTCGAAGTCGGCCAATGACCGAACTCCGTCTCGGGTGTGGTATCTCCCAAAGTAGGCATCGGCAACGACTCGGGTTGTGTCAATGAGGTCTATCCCCAGATAGACTAAAAATGCCAGGTTTGCGGGGGTTGCCAGAGCTGGAACGTAGAGGGCGGTGTCTGCGGGTATCCTGTTTCGAACGCAGACAACTGCACCGATCAGATCTCTTGGGTTCTTGAGAGTGCCGGCCGAGCTCATCACATAAACATCGGCATTGTCCGGCTTGCTGCCGAAAAGGGGGTGAACAACTATGCCCTTGGGTCCGTCCAGCTCCCGGTCGGGAAGCTCGAGAAGCGGCTCAACGTGAAGTGCTGAGGGGACGTACGGAAGTATTACCAGCTTCTTATCTCCGTTCGAGGATGGAGTAGATTTCATGGCTTCTTCTGTTGATCCAAAGCCAAACACGCTGCCTCTACAGAGATAATCATCCCTGGATATGATGGCCGGAGTCTGGATGGTCCGCTCTAAGGAGAGCTTTCCCAGCCGTGCGGGTCCGTCGCGTCTGATCACCTCAAAGTATTTCGTCATTCTCCTCCCGGGTCAAGCCCTTGATCTGGAGGCTGAACCTGGCACTGGGATTGGCTTTTATCAATCTTTTAGTGTTCAATAACGCTCTCTCCATGGACGACGGATCAGCCTTGACTGGGACTTCGGCGTTAAATGGATAAGTCTCCGCTAACTCGGCCGGGTAAGGACCGAAGGGTGGCTTGAAATGAAGGACGGTGTCAAACCCATCCGCTTTGGTCTTCGTATCGTCCGTGATCAGGACATTTCCGGATAGTGTTAGCCTTTCTATCCTGGACCCGTATCGGACTACCTCGGGCCGCGATGCCGATTCCGAACTGAGATAGAAAAGAGTGGATTTAGACGAGGTGTCCAGGCTCTCCAGCCATTCGCCCTTTTCGCCAAGTTTTCTAAAACCGTCGAGCATACGCGGGTGAGATCGGCACCTAGTTTCCAGCAGTTCCCAAAGAGACCCCTCACGGATGCACTGCTTGACCAGGTTGATCTCTTGCAATGAGATGTAGAGATTGTGCCTTGCCAGCAGCTTAATCCTTTCCGGGCTCTTCATCAGCTCCTCTGGATTGTGGCCCTGGCATACAGGGCAGGAACAGGGTAAGTACCTCATCTCCTCAAGCCTCCAAGTCCCCCGTGACGTCAGGTATCTTCCCTCCCTGGCAAAAAGGGCGTATGCCGCAGAGTCGAAGAGGTCGCATCCCATGGCTGTGGCGAGGGCGAAGACCATAGGATGGCCCGCTCCAAACAGGTGGACCGGTGCTCCAGGGCCGAGACCTTTTTTTGCTGCAGTCACGACTTCCACCAGGTCGCTGAACCTGTAGGTCTCCATTAGAGGTACGACTCCCCCAACAGGATAGACGTCAAAGCCCTTGTCCCTCAAAAAGCGGGCCGCTGCCTCTCTCAAATCCGGATAGGTCGACCCCTGGATGGGCCCTGCTAGAAGGGAAGCGCCTTTGTTTTTCAGCGCTTCTTCCAGCCTTCTCTCAGTCTCTTTCAGCTCCGATGCGGCTCGTTCTCTGGTCACGTCAGGAGGTGTGGGAATGTCCAGGGGAACGCAGACGTCGGATTGAATAGCAAACTGGAATTCGAGGATCTCCTGGGGCAGGACATCTATGTCGCCGTAGACGGAAAGCTGAAAGGCACCTGAGTCTGTCATGATCGGACCGTGGAAGCCCAGAAGGCTGTGAAGGCCCTTTTCAAGAGCCTGGACTCGCAATGCCTCGTCCTGTCGGATGATGTAGCTATTGGTGATCAGCATTGTGGCCCCCATTTTGCCGAGTTCGGGGGCTGGTATGAGCTGAAGGTGGGGGTTGACCACGGGCATGAGGGCTGGAGTCTCCACTGTACCGTGGGGTGTGGAAAGCTTGCCGATTCTACCTGCCAAATCCTTGTGCAGAATCTCGAAACAATCCGGCATGGATCTTTTCTCGACCAATAAGAGATAAATAGGTTGGGACCGATGAGCATAAGAAGACAACATAAAATATAAAAAGAGATGTATTAAAATGAGATGCATAGTTCTACTATCGCTGATCTGCCTAATCGGCGGAGCTTCAGCACAGGCAATGTTCACTGGAGAAGGGTACGGCGCCTCTCAGCTTGCCTTCTTCAACGGACCAAGCACAACACCTTTCGAACCTTTCGTGGAGAAGTACTGGGACTCCTACATTCACAATGCCCCGAATTTGACAGGGCCGACGTACAATCCTGCAACCAGCATGAACATCTGGTTCAACACATTCCCTCTGAACTTCAACGAGCCTGTACAGCTAAAGAGTTCGTCACTCACGACTGGTGTCCCAACAGCAAGCAAATACAGCCCAGATCAATGGAACAGCATGCTTCTGAAGAGAAACACGCTCACGAATTTCAACATAGACCAGAGCTGGAAGTACACCCAGATCTACACCCCGAGTGTTCAAGAATCCAGTTTCTCCCTGACGAAGAACGCTACATCCTCCGCAATCGACAGTTCCTCATCTGGACAGGTCATATCCCAGGGAATAAAGACGCTCTTCAGCTATTGATCAACCCTAGCGTCGGATAAAATACGATGAGATCAGCAGAATTGATCTCATCTTTTATTTCCCAAAACGGTGTAGGGCAGAAGGCCGCCAGCCAGAAGTATCTTCCTCTGCCTCTTGCTGAGGTTCATCTTAAGTTTGATCTCCTTTTTGTCTGAGATGGCCTTTATAAATTCCGCACCTGTTTCTAGGGCTTTGTGAATTCCGGGGATGACGATCTCTGCCCCTTTCTCAAGAGAATCGTAGTCAGAATCCTCAACGAAGGCGAGGGGGACTATCCCGAAGTTGACCAGGTTTGAAGCGTGTATCCTCTCGATGGACTTGGCCAGCACAGCCTTAACCCCAAGGTACATGGGACAGAGGGCTGCGTGCTCCCTGGAAGACCCCTGACCGTAGCTGACGCCTGCGACTATCAGGTTATGAACACCATTGTCCCGAAGTGATGCGGCCCTGGTGCTGAACTCCTTGTCCAGAGGCTCAAAGACGAACTCAGAGTACTTCGGCACGTTCGATCTGTACTTAAGGCGAGAGCCAGCGGGCATGATGTGGTCGGTGGTAACGTAGTCTTCCACCTTTATTGTGGCTACGCCCCGGATGTCCTCAGGCATGGGAGTATTTACCGGAGGCTCACCGATGTTCGGACCGCGGAGAACTGTCACCTCGGTGCGGGCGCTCCCTGGCAAGGGTGGGATGATCATGCTGTCGTCTATCTCGAAATGTTCAGGCATCTCGATCATCGGATAGCTGATCTTAAGCGTTCTGGGGTCGGCCAGAATGCCCGTGAGCGCCGCAGCGGCTGCCACCACCGGGCTCGTCAGGTAGACGTTGGCGCCAGAGGTTCCCGATCTGCCCAGGAAGTTCCGGTTGCTGGTGCGCACCGAGACAGAGTCTGTGCGTGGCGAAAGGCTGTTGCCGATACAAAAGCCGCATGCAGACTCAAGGATCCTGGCACCAAAGGAGATCAGGTCGCTCAAAGCTCCGTTCTTGGCGATAGTGTTTAGCACTTGTCTGGAGCCTGGAGCTATGCCCAGGCTAATACCCTTTGGAAGCCTCTGGCCCTTGACCATTTCAGCCACTGTCATTAGGTCGACGTAAGATGAGTTGGTGCACGATCCTATCATCACCTGGTCCACGGGAAGGTTCAGCTCGGTAACAGGCAGGACGTTTCCGGGACTGTGGGGAGCAGCCGCCAGGGGTTCGATCTGTGAGAGGTCGATCTCTATGACCTTATCGTAAACTGCGTCCTTGTCTGGTGCGAGAGGAATCCACTGGTTTCCTCTGCCCTGGGCATCAAGGAATCGCTTGGTCTGAAGGTCGCTAGGGAAGATGGACGTGGTTACGCCTGTCTCTGCACCCATGTTGGTTATCGTGGCACGTTCCGGAACGGTCAGCCTCTCAACTCCGTCACCGGTGTACTCGCATGCGTAGCCTACGTTTCCTTTGGTGGTGAGGATCTGCAGGACCTTGAGAACGACGTCCTTGGCTGTGACCCAAGGCCTAAGCGAGCCAGTCAGGTGAACGTTGATGACCCTGGGGCAGGTAATGTAATAAGCGCCGCCTCCCATAGCCACGGCTACATCCAGGCCGCCTGCGCCCATGGCGATGGAGCCAACGCCACCGGCGGTTGGCGTGTGACTGTCCGAGCCCAGCAGCGTTTTGCCAGGTCGAGCGAATCTTTCCAGGTGGACCTGGTGGCATATGCCGTTTCCTGGTCTTGAGAAGTACAGCCCGTACTTCTCGGCGATAGACTGAAGATAGGCGTGATCGTCAGAGTTCTCGAAGCCCACCTGGATGGTGTTGTGGTCCACGTAGCTCACCGAAAGCTCAGTGGCGATCTTGGATAGGCCCATAGACTCGAACTGGAGATAGGCCATGGTGCCTGTGGCATCCTGGGTGAGAGTCTGATCTATTTTTATCCCGATCTCCTCTCCGGGCTTGTAAGATCCATCGATGAGGTGCGCTCTCAGGATCTTTTCGGTCAAGGTGTAACCCATAAAGACCTCCTGCTGATAAATTCCTTAATCCGTTACCCTTCGTTTATTTGGTATTAATACTCAACGATCATGATCGCAGGCAGTGCTCCAGCGCCTCTCCTCTATCTTCATCTCCGTTGAGGCCGAAAGTCGCTAAAAGGGGATTCGAAATCCACATGAGCTTGATCGTTCCTCAAATCTTAGCTGAAAATGGCCACTGATAGATTGAAGTATCCTCAACATTAGATTATCCTGGAACTGCAGTACTTATCCTGTCTACAATGCGAGGCGTCATTTCCTGCTATATTTCGCTGCACATCTTCGGAGAACGATTCAATTATAATATGTAGTGTATCCATGCGGTGTTCCATCAACTGCACGCATTAGTGAAGCGCCGTTAATTGAAGATTGCCCTATATTTCCTGCACTTTTGATCGGGGTCACTCCGTCGTCAATCGCGAAAACTGTCTTGCTGGAAGGTCCGATGTCAAATGGAATAGCAGATACATTGATAACGACCTTGTTCTTCGAACTGACATTCTCAGGTATGGTCAAATTCTCAAGCATAGTCGCATTTTTGAGCTTGGTTGAATTCAGGGTGTCAGTTGTGTTCGTAGCGTTCAGAAGAACCCTCGATTCTTGAGTAATATTCCCTGTCGGGGTGATTTGATCCGACGAACTGGTAGAGTTGACCTTATGCTCGACCTGTTCTGCTGAGGCTACCCCAAAAGAAAGAGCCAAAATGATCGATAAGAGCACAAATCCAAATCCCATTAAACGTCTCACCAATTTTCCTCCATATTTCCCGTGCCGTTTCTCTTACCTGAATTTAAACTCTCTCCAGGACGGATCGTTCGGAGTTGATGAATCACATTCGTAAAAGTCCGTATCTGGCAAGTGCTAAGATTCAGTTCTTGACATCCAAATGGAGTCAAAGATAATTATCTCGTATTATTTGGAGTAACGAGGCCAGTCGTACCTCAATTTAGCCCAGCGAGAATTCTGAAGTCATTGCGCCCTTCAAGAGCATGATTGAGATCCAGTAGATCTGCCAACACCCGAATTCGGCAATTCACGTGGAGTACTTTCTTTAGGCGTAAAGGAGATATAATTGAATATAGATAGCGGGAGGAAGAAGGCGAAGAAAATCTTCATCGATGAACACTCAGTAAGAAGAACTTTGCCCGAATCAAATGAGCGATAAAGGAGATGTTATGACAAAATCAGTAATCCTTCTGGTTTTAGTGTCCATCATGGTGATAGAGGCAAGTTTGTCCTTTAATGCATTCGCAATTTGTACGACGTGTGGTAGTGCCGACCAGGATTGGTCTGCAAGCGCAAACAATTTTATGGAAGGCAAACCCATAAATGATGTGCCCTCAAGCTTGAGCAACCCGGAGCGGATCAGACAGATGAATTCAGATTTCAATTCCAATCTGCTCAAAACGGGCACTAGCAACCCTGCCAGTGGCACAAACAATCCCGCGGCGACGTCAACGCTTAATGTCAGTCTGAAGGACATAAACGCTATGCCCAATCCAGTAAACTCAGGAAACCCTGTAATGATCACCGCGACTTTCGGAAACAACAGTTCAGACTCTCAGAGCAATCCCGTGACTAATATGACGGCTTATGCGACCATTAAAAACTCTGATGGTTTAGAGGTAGGCAAAGTGAATCTGGAGCACACCTCTGGAGAGAAATATGCAGGGATATGGAATGCCATTTCAACCATGGGGGCCTACAAGGCAACAATAATTGCATCTGCATCAGGAGCATCAAGGACGTTCAGTGACGCACTGGAGATAGACGTGAGCAAAGCGGCTTAATCTTTGCTCACCATTTTGCTCTTTTGGACAATTGTTATTCTGGGACGGCATCTTCTCCTTTAATTTCTCATCCAGTTCTTTCAAAATTCCTCGTACTCAACGCTAAATCTAGTATAGCGATTCCAAAATAATCTAGCAATTAGATGCTTTTAGTGCATATTATTCCATTGTGCGTTCATTTTGGAAGCGATACACTAGCTACCTGGAGTGACAGATAGGATGCACTGATCTTATCAGTAAGGTTTAGTTGAGTCTTCTCCACGATCTCCTTTGTCGAGCTGAAAACGATATACTTAGGCCAGGTGTAGATACTTGTCGGCAAGAATATTATCAGGAACAGATTTGGGTCAAATTCACAAGTGTAAGTAGTATTGAATTTCAATTGCAAGGCTGATTGGTCTAAAGTCCAAAGAAAGGCCTTCTGGCGCAACATTTCTTATACTCATAGGTTGTCTAAGCGACTATGATAGTATCAGTCGAACGTTCGGTGGTGTCAGGCGAGGTCTATGCTCCGCCATCAAAGAGTTATACTCACCGGGCCATTCTAATTACTGCCTTAGGTCCTGGTGGAACTGTCAAAAGGCCCCTTATATCTGCAGATACCAGGGCAACCATTGCCGCATGCGAGGCTTTCGGTGCCAAGATCACGAGAAAAGAAGATATCCAGATCGAGGGTGTTTCAGGCAAGCCCCAGACTCCTGAGGACGTCATTAACGTCTTGAACTCTGGAACGACCATGCGCTTCTGTTCTGCAGTGGCTTCCCTGACCAATGGGGCCGTGCTGACAGGCGATGCGTCGATCAGATCCAGGCCAAATGGTCCGTTGCTTAGCGCATTAAACGACCTGGGCGTCAACGCCTTCTCCATTAAAGGAAATGGCAAGGCTCCATTGGTCGTCCAGGGACGCATGAAAGGCGGAGTGGCAAAACTGAACGGCAGCGTGAGTTCTCAGTTTCTGTCAGCACTGCTCATAGCTTCGCCGCTTTCTGAAGGCGATACCAAGATCATAATAGAGGGTGAACTCAAGTCACGGCCCTACGCAGAGATCACCCTGAACATGCTCAAGGATGCTGGAGCAAAAATCGAGGCCGATAAGCAGGAGTTCGAGGTAGAAGGAGGCCAATCCTACAACCTGAAGAGCTACAAAATCCCCGGAGATTTCTCTTCAGCTTCTTATCCTTTAGCCGCAGCAGCAGTGACGTGCGGAGAGGTAGTTGTCAGAGGCGTGCTGCCGTCGCGTCAGGGAGACTCGGCCATCGTGGATATCCTCGGGCGCATGGGCGCGGAGATCTCCTGGGACCAGGTCGAAGGTGTGCTCCGAATTAAAGGTCGAGAACTGCACGGAGTCGATGTGGACGCCAGCCTCACTCCGGATCTTGTTCCTACGATTGCTGTGCTGGGAGCACTTGCCAAAGGAAAGACCGTTGTCTCCAACGCCGAGCACGTCCGTCACAAGGAGACCGACCGGCTTCATGCTATGGCAACCGAGCTCTCCAAGATGGGGGCTAATATAAAGGAGAAACCAGACGGCCTGGAGATCGTCGGTGGCGAGCTACATGGTGCCGACGTGAAGGGTTACGATGACCACAGGATCGTAATGGCCCTGGCCATTGCAGGGATGGCGACCGGAAAGACACGAATAGATACCGCTGAGTGTGTGGACGTTTCCTACCCGGGTTTCTTCCAGGAGATGGCGAGCATAGGAGCGATGATCGGCGTCTGAGAATGACTTGGACTGGTAGTGGCCGAATGTGTAGCGTCAGGACACCTGCGAAGAGCCTGAAATGAGGAGGTAAGTAGATGCCGACCAAGGAGCAACGCAGAGATCATAAGTCTTATGTATAAGTAGCGTCTCTTCAATTTGGACTCAATGGACATTCGCCCCACTACGTGGTGATTGGGCGGCGCCGGCAACAGACCGGGGCTGCTCCAGAAGTGTTCTCTGGGCTACCCAGACATCTGGAGGAATAATTTGGCTAAAGATAAACCTAAAAAGGCAGAAGAGAAGCCTGAGAAACCTAAGAAGGCCGAAGTGGCCGAAGAACTCAAGCACATAGTTCGTATTATGAATTCGGACCTGGAGGGGAAGCGACAGGTCCACATGGCTCTTGCTGGCATGAAGGGTGTGGGCCGTAGAACTGGCCGGATCTTTGCTGAAAAGGCCGGAGTGGATCCATATGCAATTCTGGGTCTTTTGCCAGACGAGAAGATCAACGATCTTAAGAAGGTCATAGAAGAAGCCAGCGCAAACCTGCCTGTATGGATGATGAACAGGAGGAAGGACGTTGAGACCGGCCAGGACAAGCATGTCATGGGCATGGACCTCGCCATGATCCTGAGAGAAGATCTGGACCTAATGAAGAAAATGAGGTCCTACAAGGGCATCAGGCACGAACGTGGCTTGCGGGTTAGAGGCCAGAAGACTCGTTCCACCGGGCGAACTGGCGCTATCGTGGGAGTAAGCAGGAAGAAGGAAGGAGCACCTGTAGCGGCACCGGCGGCAACTAAGGAGTAGGTGGTAAAAAATGGGATACCCAGGAAAGAACCGCAAAACGTACAGCAGGCCGCGAACCCCCTTCCAGTCAGAGAGGATTGCCGGAGAGGTAGTGCTGGTGAAGTCCTTCGGGCTTCGAAACAAGAGAGAGCTGTGGAAAGCCCAGGCTGTTCTCAGGAAGTACAGGCACTCCAGCCGAACGCTGCTTGCGTCTGTGGCATCCGGCCAGGCTGATCCGAAAGTGGAAGCTATTCTAAACCGCCTTAAGAAGTACGGCATGCTCAAGGAAGATGGCGATTTGGATGCAGTTTTATCCATGAAGATTACTGATGTTCTAGAAAGAAGACTGCAGACGCAGGTGTACCGTCAGGGTCTGGCTAACTCAATGAAGCAGTCCAGGCAGTTCATCACTCACGGCCACGTTCAGGTCTCTGGGCGCAGGGTCACAATTCCAAGCTACCTGGTTAGGCGTGGCGAAGAGATGACCATAGACTACTATCTTGGATCGCCTATGGCCAAGGAAGGCCATCCAGAGAGGGCATCCAGGACAGCCAAGGTGGAAGGATAAATGGCAGAAGGCAAATGGGGCATAGCCCACATATTCTCATCCTTTAACAATACGCTGATAACTATTACCGATCTGACCGGGGCGGAGACCATAGCCAAGATCTCCGGTGGAATGGTGGTCAAGGCAGCAAGGGACGAGAGTTCACCCTACACGGCCATGCAGATGGCCATGCAGGTTGCGGAGTCGGTCAAAGACAAAGGCATAGTCGGCGTTCACGTCAAGGTGAGAGCTCCGGGAGGCAACAAGCAGAGGTCTCCAGGACCCGGCGCTCAGGCATCCATAAGGGCGCTAGCAAGGGCTGGCCTTAGGATAGGCAGGATAGAAGACGTGACCCCAATCCCACACGACGGCACAAAGCCCAAGGGTGGAAAGAGGGGTCGAAGGGTGTAGATTTGAAGGTTGAACTGTTAGAACTGAGTGAGGAACGAATTGAGTTCCTCCTCAGCGGCGTTACAGCCGCTTTTGCCAACGGCATCAGGCGGGCATGTATGAGCGAGGTTCCTACCCTTGCCATAGATGAGATAGTTCTGTATGATAACACATCGGTGTTGTTCGACGAGATACTATCTCTCCGGTTAGGTTTGATACCTCTTCAGGCTGAAGATCTAGACGTCTATTCGAGGCCCGATGACTGCCTGTGCGCGGGTGAAGGCTGTCCAGGATGCAGGGTAGATTTCATGCTATCCGCTGAGGGTCCGTGCACCGTTTATTCCAAGGATATCAAGTTCACCGATCCTACGGTCAAGCCGGCTTTCGACAGCATACCCATTGTTATTCTGGGTGAGGGCGAAAAGCTGGTGGTAGAGGGTTATGCTTCCAAACGGGTTGGGAGGGATCATGCCAAATGGCAGTCCGGAACCCTTTGCGGCTACAAGAACCTTCCCGGCATCGTTGTCAGCGAAGCATGCACGGGGTGTAAGAAGTGCGTGGAAGTGTGTCCGCGGAAAGTCCTCGTTTTGGAGGACGGCAGAGCGAAAGCTACAAATACCGTGGAATGCTCCCTTTGCAAGCTCTGTGTCGAGGAATGCGAAGCCGGAGCCGTCTTGATCACGCCGGTTTTGGACTCTTTCGTGCTGGCCATTGAGAGTAGTGGTTCCATGCATGCCAAGGACCTGGTGACCAGGGCATCCGAGGAGATCAAGCTGAGAGCTGAGACACTGGAAGCCAAACTGGCTGAGCTGTCTTAGATGGGCTAACTAGGCCCATCTCATATTGAGCGGGGGTTTCCAAGCCAGGTCAAAGGAGCAGGGTTGAGGGCCCTGTCACGCAGGTGTTCGCGGGTTCGAATCCCGTCCCCCGCATGAATTTGTTTTAACAATGCTCGTATCAAAGGCTCAACTTGAGATAGAACAGATGCCATCTCGAATGCTCACTCATGAATATAAACAAATTTCGAGACCGAGTTCCTTGAGTTTTTGACCGACAAGTATATCATCCAGAAGAGTCATTTAGAAGACGTTACATTTTGCGTCGATTCAATTGATTTTGTTGAGATGTTTTTTGTAGCAGGTTTCGATTCCTTGAATCGATACAACAGGTAAGTGAATTAAATGTTCGAGAGAAAATACGGAAGTAGCAGCAGCGGTAGTAGCGGCAGTAGAGGACCTAGCAGAGGCGGCTATAACAGCGGCCCGAGAGAGATGACAACTGTAACTTGCTCAGAGTGCGGGAAAGAGACCCAGGTTCCTTTCAAGCCCGACGGATCAAGGCCGGTTTACTGCAGCGAGTGCTACCAGAAGCATAGGCCTGCAAGGTCATCCAGATATTAACCGATTTGATTATTCAGCTAATTAAATCCGTTTTACCTGAACGCATCCGCAACTGCGGAATAACAAACACCGGGCAATTTCATGTGCCCTCTTCAAATTTTTGGCGTTAGTTGTATTTGCTCTGCCATTCGAAGATTTGTTTTGAGGCATATCTGACATACTGTCATGCTAAAGGCTATGCGCCGATGTGAAAACTGTCTTGGAAGATGTCTAAATGGAGACTTTTTTGAGGCAAATGGATCAAATGAGAATGAACAAAGCAATGATTGAGCACAAACAGGTTACAATTCTGGATCCAAACATCAAATGAGATGATTGAGGTTGAAGAAGGACAACCCCTTACTAAAAGAGGTCTGGGATTTTGTTGAAATAATTAAACCCCTCTGAACTATATGGAATAAGGCTATCGATATCTATCCGCTTTCCCGTCGGAGATTACGAAAGGCTACTTGATATAGTAAGAAGGCAATTCTTGAATTTAGCTGCATCTAGTATCATGATAATAGCGAAATTTAGTAATAATATAATATATAAATATATCACTATTTGGAATCCAACGTGTGGAGGAATTTAAAATTAGACAAGCCATAAATCCCGATATGAAGAAATTCGATGACATAATCTTGGAGCTGGGGAGGAGGGAGATTGTGGTACTGATGAATCGCCCTACTCGGTGGGGCTATGTCGTGGACGCAGTAATACCATCTGAAAAGGTCGTTGTTCTGAAGATGCCGGATCTGAGCAAACATAAAATTGCAATGAACACATTCCAAGATCTGACAAGCAGACTTGAAGGTGATGGATATCGAGTCCTCGTTGTGCCCAAAAATATGATGAACGAGGAGCAGATAAAGGTCTTCTGCGATAGGATCTCGAAAGAGCCGTTTCTTGCTACTGCCTGATTCGTTTTTTATCTCCAAAGGCGTTGTGTTTTGAGTAACCTATAAGCTAGTAAGGAGAAATGGGAGGACACACGGCTTTCAGGCACCGAGATACAGGAGCCAGTGGAACATCCGGTTGAATCATATTGAGTAATA
Organism: Methanotrichaceae archaeon; assembly: GCA_963754945.1. Classification (GTDB taxonomy): domain Archaea; phylum Halobacteriota; class Methanosarcinia; order Methanotrichales; family Methanotrichaceae; genus Fen-7. The sequence goes on along the minus strand of CAVWIG010000023.1, from coordinate 27,178 downwards.
ATAACTTAATGCGGCGTGAGATTATCTTGCCCCGAACATTCTTACATATCCTGCACGTGGTGGATTAGCCAAGTATCAGGCTTTGGAGGGAGGATTATGAATGCAACATTTCGAGTGAGGAGCTATATGACTTGTGATCTTTGTACTAGAGCACCGGTTAATGAATGCGTGGGCGAAGCATTTTGTGCCGCCCTCGATCTGTCTGATGATGACGCCTGCGATCAGGCGGCGGACGTCTGCCTCTCATGGTGGCGGAAAAGAGATGAGGAGGTCGAAATAGATGATATGCTCTGGGAAATGTCTGAGCAGCGAATAAATGAGCTGGCATGCGATCCTCACATAGCCCGGGCATATCTTGCCGGAATGACGGCTGATTGATCCGGCTCCCGATTCACAATTTTCTGCTTTTATCTTTCTGGCATAATTCTAACATAATTCATTCCTGTCACGCGGAGCGCGTCAGATGAGCAGAGTCGCCAGAACGGCTGGCTAGACCTAGTGTCGCGTCAATATTGAAGTGACATAAGGTTTAAGATATATTATCTTCATATCCAATGTGGGGTAATAGCAATGAAGAAATATATCGTAACGCTTACTGAGGACGAGCGCAAAGCTCTTAGCGACCTTACAGTCAAGGGAAAGCAAAAATCACAGAAGATCCTCAATGCATTAATATTGCTCGGTTGTGATGAAGGTGAGTACCAAACAGAGGGCTCGACGAATGAAGAAATAGCCCGTGTGCTCCATATAAGCATGAGAAAGATAGACCGTTTAAAAAAGCGATTTGTAGAGGGAGGTCTTGATTCAGCTCTTGAAAGAAGAACGGGAAACCGCATCTATGCCAAGAAGACCGATGGAGATTTTGAAGCCCATTTAGTTGCATTGAGTTGCAGCGAACCACCAGATGGTTTTGCGCGGTGGTCTTTGAGGCTGTTAGCCGATAAGGTCGTCGAGCTCAACTACATTGACAGCATTTCTCATGAAGCTGTGCGTCAAATTTTAAAAAAACGAGATCAAGCCATGGCAACGCAAAGGATGGGTAATTCCGCCAAATCAAAACGGTAGCTTCGTCGCAAATATGGAAAGGGTATTGGATGTTTATAAGCGTCCGTTTGATTCATATCATCCGGTTGTATGCATGGACGAATCTCCAAAGCAGCTGATATCCGAGACAAGAGTACCTATTGCAATATCTCCAGGGCGGGCTGCCAAACACGACTATGAATACAAACGCTGCGGCTTATCAAATATTTTCCTTGCATGCGAACCGTTGGCCGGGAAGCGTATGGTAAAGGTCACTGAAAGAAAAACTGCGCTGGACTGGGCTTGCTTTATGGAAGATGTCGCCGCCCAATACGAACATGCAGAAAAGATAACATTGGTGATGGACAATCTCAACACACATAATGCAGGATCGTTTTATGAGAAGTTTACGCCAGATAAGGCAAAGGCGTTAATGGATAGGTTTGAATTTGTGTACACGCCGAAGCATGGCAGTTGGCTAAATATGGCTGAGATAGAGCTGAATGTCCTTACAGGGCAATGTCTGAATAGGCGAATCGATAAAATTGAAACTGTTAAGGATGAAGTAGCGGCATGGCAGGAGTTCAGAAATAATAAAAATGCAAAGGTAAATTGGCAATTTACTACAGCGGATGCAAGAGTTAAACTATCTAGGCTTTATCCGACACTAGATAGCTGACGCGACACTAGCTTGAAGTGGGTATTTGATGTGGCAAGCGTTTTGACAAATCTATAAAAAAATAATTGGCTATTCTTGAATATAAATAGCCTCACAGTATTGAACCTACATCAACGAGCGACGTCGAACTGATGCGACTTCCGAGGACCGGATCTGTGCACGCTCTTCTGCCCGAAACTTCTCTGTACGGCACTAAATTTATTCGGCGTCGGCTTTGCCGCTGCACCGACAGCATTCTTTGCCTGTTCGGAATGATATTGGTGCTCCATGACCTCGATTTTCTCCCTCGTGAGCCGCTCGATGTCCCGAAGGGAGCTGCGTTCATCCGCTGCACAGAAAGAATATGCATTACCTTCAGCCCCCATGCGGCCCGTACGACCGATGCGGTGAACATAGCTCTCGGGCTCGTTGGGCAAATCGAAATTTACGACATGGCTTATGTCATCAATGTCAATACCGCGCGCCGCGATATCTGTTGCGACTAATACTCGCAGGTGGCCCGATTTGAAATTACTCATGGCCTTGGTGCGCTGGCCCTGCGACTTGTTTCCGTGGATTGCATCGGCATTGATCCTGTTTTTGTTGAGCATCAGCGCGACCTTGTCCGCCCGATGCTTCGTGCGGGTAAACACCAGGGCGCGTTTCAGATCTTGCTGTTTTAGGAGCCCCAGCAACAGCGGAATCTTGTTGTTCTGATCCACAAAGAAAACACGCTGCTTGATACACTCAAGTGTGCTCGCCTGCGGGGCTGCCTCGACTCGTACCGGATCAGTGAGAAGGTTTTTCGCAAGCTCACCTGTCTGTGACGACATTGTGGCCGAGAAGAAAAGTGATTGACGTTTCAGTGGAAGCGCCGAGACGATCTTGCGCACGTCTCTGATGAAACCCATATCAAGCATTCTATCTATTTCGTCAAGGACGAAGAACTCGACGCCCTTCAGCTTTATATAACCCTGATTCATCAGGTCGAGCAACCGACCAGGTGTGGCTACGAGGATATCGACGCCTCGTGAAAGATCTCTGACCTGTTGCCCTTGACTGACACCACCGAATACGACTGTATGTCTGAACCGAAGAAACTGACCATATGTAGCAAAGCTTTGGCCTATCTGTGCTGCTAGCTCTCTTGTCGGTGCGAGCACAAGCACGCGTGGAGTTCCTGGAGTTGGGGCTTTGAGCTGTTCAGACATCCTTTGAAGTATGGGCAACACGAATGCAGCGGTCTTGCCCGTTCCCGTCTGAGCGATGCCCATCAGGTCCTTTCCCTTCAACAGATGTGGTATGGCTTGCATCTGTATCGGCGTTGGAGTAATGTATCCTTCTTTGGTTAGTGCCCGCTGAAGCGGATCTATGATATTTAAATTTCCAAATGACATTTATACCTCTTGACGATTATTGGGTGATGCTCTCTGATTTGGTTGAAGTCTTATAGGGCAGAATTTGAAAGACATATCCAGATAAAGCTCTTGTTATCGATCCTGCCTGGATATATCTCATCTGTGAAAACAAGTTGAATCGTATCTGACACAATGCATTCCAGAGAGATACTTCAACCGGAGGTAGAGGCACTACAGCGATTGCAATTCTGTTAAAACGAAGTGATAATATAATAATCAGATCCTTTTTAATATCGCCTTAGCTACCACCTAACAGGTCTATTACCTTGGTAGCCATTTCTGGCAATATACAGGCCTAGATCCGTCTGGTTCAAAGGGAACCTGGGTACGACATCCACAATCTGAACAGGTCATATAGGTCATCTCTCTAGGGACCTCTAATGAAAGCCATCACTGTATTTCCAAATATCTTTATTCTACGTACTTTTATATCGATTTCAAGAATCGATCGTGCCACAAAAACATTTCAACAATTTTTTGAATCAATGCAATGCAGCTAACTACTAAAAGGCCCTCTGGACTATATATCTGTCGGTCAAAAAATGCTGGGTTACTCGACCAAGAGTGATCTGACTCGCAACTATAAACCTTTTTTTTTCAGCGGCTCTCTTAAAGCCGAAATAAAATAGCCCTTTAGTTAAATCACTCCAACAACCTCTTTTAGACAAAGCGCAATAGGAATCCCTGCTTGTGAGCGTAGAACGGGAAAGCAGAATGAATCGAAGAGATATCTATAAAAAGATCTTTTACTATTTTGTCCTTTATGCCCTCGAATAAGCTAGAGTTTCCTGAACCATATAAACATGAACACCCTCCTGTCTGCGATGCCATCGAGCTTTTTGAAGGACAACTCACCTTTAGCCAGAAGGCCGCTGACTGGGTTGCTGAGACGGTTGGATCATGGAAGTTCATTATTTTGCAGACCGTCATTTTTGGTTTTTGGATTTTGATGAATGTTACAGGTTGGCGTTACCATTGGGACCCCTACCCTTTTATTTTGATGAACCTGACTCTATCTCTGCTGGCATCCTACGCCGCTTCTATCATCTTGATTAGCCAGAACCTTCAAGAAAGACGTGACAGGGTCGAATCACGTCAACACTGTTTGATCAATGAGAAAGCTGAAGAAGAGGCCCGTGTGATCTTAGACCATTTGACGGCTCAGAATAAGGCTCTAGCTGCAATTTATGGGACACTACAGGAACTTCAGATAAAGTGTGACACCGCTGATGTGGAGCCATAGTTGATAGTCTGTCTTTGGAGATAAACGCTGTGTATGTAACCGTATTGCCCCCCCTTGCTGGTGTCATTTCTAGCTTCAATCATAAGAGAAAATAAAGGAAAGACAATCGCGAAATTGATAATTACAAACAGGAAGGTCAGTGCACATCTCGCGTCAAAAGAAGCAGCGAAAAGCCACCGAGGATTTGATTTGCGCAAATCTTTTTATCAGTCAACTGCAACCGCCATTCGTGTACCCGAAATATTTTCCGATAATGTATTTAACCTTGAAGTGAAGAACTATATCTATGGCCGAGGAAAGTTATAGGGAATTTATGTGTAAGCTAGTGTATCCTGGGTGCGAATTCGCGGTACGTGCGAAGACTGACGATGAGGTCATTGAGCTTGCACGTATGCATCAGGAAATGTCTCACGGCGTGAAGGAGATATCACCTGATCTGGAAAAGAAAATCAAGGAAAACATTAAACCCGCCACGATAGAACCGATTAGACCCGGTGACTCGAGGTAGTAAGGAAGAGTTCTCTTCTGGACACTTGCTACACAAGCTCATCTGGGAAGAAGTAGTGGCTTTGATAACCACCTTTTTTTTAGAGGATCAAAAGGCTTGGGGTATTCCAGGCCGATTTTAATCCTGTTTGCTGAAATTTGCCATTTTGAAACTTCTCATCACCTGCTCTCTTCCTCCTCGTCCTTCTCTTCTTCACTCTTTTCTTTCTCAATGCCTTCGAGGATGCCTTTAAGCCTACTGATCACGAAGTCAATGACCGCCCGGCCACGCAGATCTATACCTGTCTCCTCATCAAGCAGCTCTTCATAGAACTCCTTGGTCACTTCCTCGTAGTCATCGTCCGTGTACTCCATGTCATTGCTATCCAATATCTCCTCCTGCAGCCTGACTATGGCATCCTGCATGAGCGCGTAGTTTTCCCGCACGGGAGTGCCTAACCTTAGCTCGGTAAACCTGCTGTCAAGTGCCTGCATGCAATCGTAATAGTTGGCTCCCAAGGCATCACTAATATCTTTCTTCATGGAAGCTACTTCACTCTCATCTGCTGTTTGTTCATTTTTCTGCATTACCCTCACTTCCCTGCTCTGCCGCCGAACCAGCCCACGAAGGAGTACTACCGAATGCAATCATTTTACAACATTTTCTTTTTTATATGGAATATTCTCGGCATAAAGACAGTATCATCTCACTACTAGGACTGGAATCGTCGCCCAGTAAACTACTTTCTGCACTACGCTGCCTATCGATTGTTCTCCGGATTCACCATGACTTCCAATTACGATAAGATCTGCCTTCTCCGAGGATGCAACATCGATGATGTCGTTTGCGGGAACACCGATCTTCAGCATTGCGTCAACTTTGATCCCAGCGTCATCGCCCATCTTCTTTATTTCATCGACTGCCTTCTGGCCTCCAGCCATGAGCTTTGCTTCCGCATCCTTTCTATCAGATCCTAGCTGTCTCACTGCGCTTGTAATTACAACCTCGTTTACAACGTTAAGCGCAATTACTTGTGCTCCTAGAGCTTTAGCCAACTCTATACCCTCTTTAGCAGCCATTCTTGACTTGTTAGAACCGTCCGTGGTGACCAAAATCCGTTTATACATTTTATCCCACCATATTGTAATCTTATTAAGAGATGACCTTATACATATTTAAAAATGTTCTAACCTACATTCCGCGCTTCGCTGCTGTGTTGCATAAATTTGCTAAAATCGATATGCATCGGAGCATATCAGTAATGATAGGTAAATGAGCAAAATCGATAGCAATCGACATCGTGGTTCTGAGTTATGCAACACAGCACGCTTCGCATCAGTCAACGTTGCGTCGGCGGACCCCGCTGCAAGCAGCGGGGCATGTTCCCGCCGACGCATAAAAATGCTCTACGAAATCTGAAGCATCCTTAAGTTGGAGTTACATGCTCTTTATCCCAGCCGCAGCAAGCTGCGGGGTATTGCGTTTTAAAATAATCCGGAAATAGCCTACGATTAAAATGGGAAAGATTATTTAATAACAACTTCCTACTGCTTCCAAGAAGGGAAGTAGCATGGATATGGATGTCCAATCATATTTGATAGGTCACCTTGGCATAGTTGCTGGCATATTTGATTCATTGAATATCGCTGATGTAATTGATCGAGTTCTTCCCAAGAGAGGTTCGCGAAATCTTCTTCATTCAGTAATTATCAAAGCCATGATCCTGAACGGCTTGGGTTTTACTGGTCAGCGACTGTACCTTTTCCCCAACTTTTTCATGACGATTCCTACAGAAAAGTTGCTTGGTAAGGGCATCAGTCCAACCGACCTCAATGATGATGTCGTTGGCAGGACACTTGATGCGATTTACAAAAGCGGTGCCACTGAGCTTTTCAATGAGATCTCTTTGCACATCATGAAACAATTTTCCATTGGAACTCAACTGATCCATGTAGATACAACAAACTTCAGCGTCTATGGAAAATATGATAATGATGCGCCAGATGGTACTGATTCAATCCGGGTTACTTTTGGTCATGCCAAAGACGGTAGAATGGATCTGAAGAGGTTCGTGCTCGGCATGGTTACAAATCAATTTGGTTTACCGCTCTTTGCTAAAGCATACTCAGGAAATAAATCGGATAAGAAGAGCATAATGGAAATGATACAAAAAACGCAACAAGCGATTGATTTTGACGATGAAAGCTATTGGATCGCAGATAGCGCATTGTACACAGAAGAAAATATCAAACTCTTGGGAACAGATACAAAATGGATTACACATATCCCAGCGACTGTAGCAGAAGCTCAAAAGCTACTCAACTCCAACTTAAATATGATTCCTGGCAACGATCCAAGATACGCTTTTTTCACAACCGATCTCAATTACGCAGGTGTTCCTCAGCGTGCGGTTGTTGTTTGGTCTGAAGAAATGAAAAAGAGGAACGAAAAAACGTTCGAGAAAAAAATTGAAAAAGAAACGACTGAGGCCGAAAAAGATCTCAAAAAGCTAATGAGAAAGAAATTTGCCTGCATACCGGACGCAGATAATGATTCGAGATTATGGCAATCTGCGCATCCACATCATCTGCTCAAGAATGTGCAGGTCATGCCCGTTATGGAAAAAGCAGAAAAGAAACGAGGACGTCCGAAAAAAGATGAACTTTTGAACGTGAGCTACGTGATTGAAAGTGAGATAGAACTCAACGAGGAAGCTCTAATAGAAGCTCGCAAGAACTTGGGTCGATTTGTTTTGGCCAGCAATCAAGTCGATCTCGACTCCGAGGTCATGCTAAATTATTATAAAGGACAGCAAGCGGTCGAACGTGGATTCAGATTCTTGAAGGATAAGAGCTTCCATGTTTCCGAGGTCTATCTCAAAAAAGAGGAGAGGATCGAAGCACTTTGCATGATCATGGTCTTGAGTCTTCTCATATATTCATTCGCTGAATGGAAGCTCAGGAAGGAACTAAAAGAGACAGAGCAAACCATACCTGATCAGGTAAACAAACCAACTCAGCGACCTACTATGCGTTGGGTCTTTGAGATCTTTATGGGCGTCATTGTATCGGCTGTTACGGATGGTGGAACAATCATTAAGACTATAATACATCTGAGTGACCCACAGAGCACTATTCTTGAATTATTAGGCAGCGAGTGCCAAAAATATTACGGGATGGAGTGAACCGCGGAATGTGGGTTCTAAGAAAGAAATTAGAAAATAGCAACCCTTTTCCCACGGAGTTCCATAAAGTAAAGCAGTCCAAAGGTAAAACGGTCTACAGTGGAAATGACCTTAATGAGTATCTAGATTCTTGACTGTAGCTCTGCGTTTCTATCATTCACGGCTGCCAATAGCATTCACATAACTGCGTAAATCAAAAATCAAAGGGTTGATGCCGGGATCAAGCCTGGATGGACCAAACCACCTGTCCCTACCATGTCACTCACTTGAGGGTCAAGCGATACGAGGTTGCATCCAGCATGAATTCCTATACAACCTTTACATCTAAAGCTTTCTTTTTTGTACATGCACTCAACTCTCAACTATCTGCTCGTCCCCGAAATCTGGAACCTTGCGTAAATGCAAGTTGCCTGCACAAATGTCCGGCAAGAGCACGCTCCTCCCTTTCATTGTCCGAGCAGCGATCTTAGCCCACTCAGCATTCGAATTTTCTTGAACCTTTTTCCATCAGGAAATTTATTGTGATTGATGTAATTAAGGACCCGCAAAAAGCACTGCGAAATTGGCAGGCCTAGCTTTGCTTTTGGAATCTGCTTGATTCAAATGCACATTCAGACTCCTTATTGATGCTTGATATGAACCACTTACAGCGATTCCACCGCGAGCAATCGCCACATTTCTCGATCATTTCTTTTACCACCTATAACTTTTTCCGTAGTTGCGCCTTTTGCCTATGTCATCAGGATGTTTCATAATTTAGTGGCATCGACAATCTCGATTGCGGCAATCCATTTTTGGCCACGATCTCAATTAGGAGCCGTTGAATCATATCATGTTGTTCTTCATTTGTGGGTGATGTCGTCATCGTATTCCCTCCTGAACGAATAATTTTGTCCTCTCCTCAACGGCTCGCCCGAGGAAATTCCGCAGGTTGATCCGGTTGGATTTTTGAAGTTCCGATTTATTGTCTACAACCTCTGGCATGCCATATAGTGAGCGGGATAATCAGCACCACCGTCCAAGTTCGATATAGCTCATCGGACGCCATCCAGGATATACTACGGCACCGGCCATAGCGTTGCCATACACCCAATATGTATCCACAGTGCCATCCGGGACCAACGACCTCTGGGTCCAGGGAGCAACAAACTGGGCACAGTATGTGGTAAGCCCAGTCGGAACCTGGATACAGTTGGTCGCCAATGCTCCCGTAGTAGGGCCTGCGGGATTCTACGAGATAGTTCAGACCGATACAAACACTGTGAAGTATAACACTTACCAGTTCAACCCCGGCTATAACACCATGAACTTCGTCGCCGATCAAGTGGGAAGACACATGCTCTACTTCGTGGCGAACAACCAGCCAAGCAACGTGGTCATTGTGGACGTGTTTGCTCAGGCGCAACGCAACAGTGACATGACGAAGGCATCGTTCCGATTTGCAATCACGCTTGAATTAGACGAATGGAGTGTACAAAAATGGCGAAACCGCTCAACTGGACTACAGTGCTCTTAGTACTCGCTCTTATAGTAGCAATAGCAGGAGTGAGTTTCTTGGGCGTGTCAACCCAATGGCTGGTTATAATCCTCATTGTTCTGGCATTAGTATCGATCATCATAGTGGGACACCATAGACGCTGGCCTTTTGGGCTATAAGTTAATCAACGATCTACTGGTTCCACGTATCTTCGGCACTCTCTAGTCATGCCTGAGCCATTGACATGAAGAGATGCGAAGGAACTATAGGAGGCGCGGTGTTGAATGAATAAGAGAAAAAATGGATCGTTCCATGCCTCCAAAAATAAGCCTCAGCCGGAGCTGGATTCTGCGCCAGCTCAAACTCAAGGGATGATCTATGCTCAAATCCAGGAAATTTTGAATCAAAAAAAGCTTATATTCAAAGAAGTCGTATTAAGAGTTAGAGCGCAAAAAGGAAGATTGGAAAAATGACAAATGAAACTATAGAGAGGCAAAGGCTGATGTAAAGAAAGGGATAGCTGATGCAGGGAAGGTCAAGGCTAATTTTGGCAAAAGTGATGTAGAGAAGAAGGTTGCTTATTCAAAGGCTGACATAAATGCGGCTGCTGAGAAAGGGATGGCTGATGTAAAGAATAAGCTGTCACATGCAAAAGTCGATCTGGAGAAGACGAAAGCTGAACATAGGAAATAGGAAGGCTGATTCACTGGATTAAACAATATATAACTAATTCATGTAGATTCTGGGCTGAGAGTCAAAATCGACAGGTGAGACTAAACAATAATCAATATCTTGGAGTGTATAAAAATGGATTTGCTCTATTTGGCCATAGTGTTCTTTGTAATAGCTCTGATACTTGGGGTATTGGGAGTACGTGGTGCAGGCATATCTATGGATATTGCCAAATGGCTAATAATAGTATTCGTCATACTGTCGGTAATATCACTCATATTTGGAGGCTCATTCCACTTCGCTGTACTGCAGCTTGGAAGTTAGGATGCGCATTACTCGCCCTAAACACATTATGGATATGCTTGGGCAACAGGCGTGATTCATAAAGATCCCAATAGAAAGGAAGTTCGATATGAAAAAGATATTAGTGGCCATGCTTATCGCCACTATGATGCTGCTAGCTTTAGGTGTAGCAGCAGATATAAGTAAATCTACTACAACTGCAACCAGCATGAATCCCAGCCCCGATGTTACCAAATCAACTACAACCACAACTGCCTCGGCTCTTGGCTCTAATGCTACCCAATCAACTACGACCACAACAAGCTCGAATCCTGCCACAGGGCCTACAAGTACGTCTAAATCAACAACTACTACTAGCACGACTCCTGGCTTCGAGACTACCCTTGCGATAGCCGGGATTCTGGCAGTGGCCTTCTTAGATCTGAGGAGAAAAGATAGGGTCTCTTAAATTTTTAGCTTTAACGGGAATATTAGTTTAATGAGGCGAACTATGATAAAGAAACTTATAAAAACATTGTTTGTGTTAGGGACGGTTATCCCCCTCCTCTTGGTCCTAGCAAGGAAGATGCATCGCAGTCTCAACGGAAAATGATCTATATTTAGTAGCCAAAGACGGAATCCATGCCAATTCTGGGCATACCCTTTTCAGCCATCGATTTGGATGGGCAAATAATTATGGATCTCTCACTTTAATTTATTGATGTTTATACCTGCATAGCTTGTGGTACCACAGAATTAAGGTACCAAAAGCTTTTTATTTAAAGACATCGTACTAAGAGTTAGAAGCATAAAAGGTGGAATTAAAAAAATGTTAAACGAAATGTAGAGATTATGAAAGCTGATGCTATGAATGCAGTGTCCGATATAGGGAATCTAATTGTCCCACGCAAAGGCCGATGCAAAGGCTGATGTGGAGATGGTAGAGGCCAAATTTGGGCATGGTGATGAGCTGGAGAAGAAGGCGGCTTACGCAAATGCTGACATAAAGGCTGATGCAGCAAAAGCGAAGGCTAATGTAGGTAATAAGATGGTACATGCGAAAGCTGATGCTGAGAAAGCGAAAGCTAACATAGAAAATAAGATGGCTGATACGCTGAATAAACAATATAAAAACAATTCAGGCAGATCCGATATGGATTCAAAAGACTTTTGACATTCTTTCGCTATTTGCCTGTCCGTCCCCTTAAAACTTTGAGTTCAATTTCATTTAGAAAGTCCAAGAAGCCGGTTTAAGTAATAGTAGGTGTTAAAATGAAATATAGCAAAATTTTGCTGTCTATGACGGCGCTCGTCTGCCTTGCGTTTCAGGCAAGCGCACAACCTTTATCGGATAGTCAAATGAACACAAATCCTGATACAGGGCTAGCTAGTGCACCATAACATTAATTTTGCAAATTAATATAATGCCTGTTTAGCTTTAATCTTGCATCATTCTTCGTGAATTTCCATCTTACAGTAGTTTTTTTTGCGTTACGTTCTTGTGCCCACACCGAAGCCTCTTTGGTTAAAGTATCGATGTCTCCAATCCGACGATCGAGGCATTGCTTCGATAGGGCTGAGAGTTCTATCTCAGCCATGTTGAGCCAGCTACCTTTCTTTGGCGTATAATAATATTCGAACTCCTTAGCCAGCTCAAACGCCTCTTCAGGCGCAAAAGCATTATAAAATGAGCCTGAAGTATGCGTATTGAGATTATCCTGGACCAATCGAATGGATTCTACACCTGGATATTGCTGGGTAAGTTCTTTCATGAAATGGGCGTAGTCCACCCTTGTCCTGTGCTCCATGACACGAATCATTCTTTTTCCTGCATGAAGATCAAAAGCAATAAGGATGCAACATGTCCCGTTACGGACGTATTCATAATGCACCTTCTTCGGACTGCCTGGTTTCATGGGTATAGGCACTAAGACATCGCCTATCAGTTGGCATGGCCTCTCGTCGAAACAAACCACAGGATGCCTCGGATCATATGGTTGCTCGTACAGAGTTAATACATTTTCCATGTTCCAGATATATTCGCTCGTCATGCTCCCTATGCACCATCGCTGTTTGAGCCATGGCTTTATTTCATTTTTTTTAACGCTCTGCAAACGCTCATTCCTGAGATCGAGTCCACTTCCCCCAGCTCAACAAGCTTGTCGGCCAATAGATTCAGCGTCCATCTCGATCTGCCTTCAGGCGGATCTGAGCAAGCAATGCCGGTCAGTTTAGCCTCAACTCGTGCATCTATCTTCGGAGGCGCTCCACTGCGAGATCTTTCATTCAATGCAGATTCCAGGCCACCCTCGAAATATCTCTTTCTTATCCTCACTATTGTCGTTCTGCTCGCCTTCAATGCATCAATGATCTCCGCATCGGATTGCCCTCCATCGGCCAGGAGCAGTATTCTTGCGCGAGTTAAACTCCTTGCAGACGACTTCCCACGACGGATGTACTGGTTCAACTCTTCTCGTTCTTTCTCTTCCAGTTTCACACAGAATTTTGTTTTTCTTGCCACGATCTATATTCTAGACCTTTTATAAGATTTAAAACTTGCGTTATGGTGCACTAGTATGATGCAGTGGCTCGATCAGCCAGTTCCCAACTACCCCTGGTACAGCTCGGGTGGTTCATTCTACAGCCAATCGTATAGCGACACAACGTTTTCGCCCTTCAGAGAGTATTATACAACCACCGGTACGCCTGTAGTTGGCGGGATAATAAGCAATCCTGCCAAGTTCAATATAGCGCAGAAAACGCCATCCAGGATATACTACGGAACCGGCCAAGGGTTGCCATACACCCAATATGTATCCACAGTGCCATCAAAGACCAACGACCTCTGGATCCAAGGAGCAACAAACTGGACACAGTATGTGGTAAGCCCAGTCGGGTCCTGGTTACAGCTTGTCGCCAATGCGCCCGTTGGAGGGCCAGCTGGCTTCTATGAGATGATTCAGACCAGCACAACCAGTTCGAAGTACAATACCTATCAGTTCAACCCAGGTTATAACACTATGAACTTCTATGCCGACCAGGTTGGAAGACACACACTCTACTTCGTGGTTAACAACCAGCCCAGCAACGTGGTCGTTGTGGACGTTTTTGCCCAGTCTCCAGCAGGATCAACGAAGCCTGTACATACAATATCTTAGAGATAATGCATCACTGACATAAATATTGAGATTGATGGTAGGTACATTTCGGCCATCGAGCCTTACTACTATCAATCTCACATATCTCTGTTAGGCAATAACATGCTGCATAACCTTATGAGGGAGCGCTTAATGCATACGATAAGGCCATCGAAATAAATCAAGTACAAGCGCAGTCTTGGTATGATAAGGGTCTACTTCTTAGCATGTTTGGTCAGCCATTATTATGAAACAATAATTACATATCCAACAATCAAATTCTACAGTACCTAGGTGAGAAAATATGCTAAATAAACTGATAGTCATTACTGCTATCGCATTCTTGGGAATTTCTTGTGCCATAGGAAACAGTGATGGGAACAATGGAAAAGGCGATGGGAACAAAGGAAACAGTGATGGTAAATGGGATCAGGCGGAGATTATCTTAACCCCAACTCAATCTCTAGCGGAAATTACCCCAACTTCCCCTGGTACAGCTCTGATATTTCCTTCACTAGCCAAAGGTTTAATGACAGCACATTTTCATCCTTTAGCGAGTATTATACAAGCACGAGTACGCCAGTAGTGGGCGGTATAATCAGTACCCCGGTCAAGTTCGACATTGCTCAAAAAACGCCATCAAGGATATATTTCGGCACCGGCCAGCCATTGCCATACAACCAGTATGTATCTTCTGCGACTTCCAGGACCAACGAACTCTGGGTTCAGGGAGCGACAGACTGGTCCCAGTATGTAGTGAGCCCGCTTGGAACCTGGCTGCAGCTAGTCGCCTATTCGCCAGATGGAGGATCAGCAGGCTTCTACGAGATGGTTCAGACAAGCACAACCAGTCCTAAGTACAACACTTATCAGTTCAACCCCGGCTATAACACTATGAACTTCAATGCCGACCAAGTAGGAAGACATATACTGCTCTATGTGGTGAACAATCAGCCAAGCAACGTGGTCATCGTGGATGTGTTTGCCCAGACTCAACCAGGGTCAGTCGTGCCACCTTCAGGCTCAACGCAGCCTTACGGAGCGCAACAATCGACCTATTGAGTGTAGCAATTATCAAAATCTAGGAGATCACGAAATGGCAGGCTTACTTAGCTTGGCAATAGGGTTCTTCATACTCGCCATAATAGCAGGAGCATTGGGAGCACGCGGAGTCGCGGGCTTATCAATGGATATTGCTAAATGGCTGGTTATAATATTCATCATATTGGCGGTAATATCGCTTATACTGTAAAGCTGCAGCCGCCAGCCGTATTTTTTTTGGAAATTTATTTGCATGCACTTCTTGTATTGGTGTAAACTCAGAAGGTCAAAAAGTGCTAGGCATCGATTTTACGCTTCGCCATCATATCCACACAACATCTCTTTTCCAGACCAGTCGACCATTGTTGCTCTTAATTAAACAGTAGCCCAGCTTTTTAAGTTCTGTACGTACACGATCAGTTTTGAATCCCAAATTATCTGCGATAGTACGAATCTCTCTTCTATCATAGACGAAAAATTTGAATCGGCTATTCTTCGAAATATACGTATCGAGATCAACTGCATGCTGGTCGTTGCGTCGAGCCATCGATTGCGCCTTCATCATGTTCGCTTA
Organism: Methanotrichaceae archaeon; assembly: GCA_963754945.1. Lineage (GTDB taxonomy): Archaea > Halobacteriota > Methanosarcinia > Methanotrichales > Methanotrichaceae > Fen-7. The sequence goes on along the minus strand of CAVWIG010000023.1, from coordinate 11,982 downwards.
TTTGGTTACTCCTCGATCTTCACATTGCGCCTCTCGAAGAACTCTTTTAGCGCTTCCTCTACAACTTCGCTTTGGGCACGCATGCTGTTTTTGGTTTGTGCAGTGTAGACCCTCAGAGTTTTGGCTGTTGGTTCTGAAAGGGTCAATGTAGTTTTAGGCATTATTTACTAATTATTAGGCTCTATGGTTATATAGCTTTTGGCGCTTGAGAATTTAGATACCAAAAGCTTTTTATTTTTAAGTGAATACCCCGCAGCTTGCTGCGGGGATGAGCATGAAAACCGACTTAAGGGTAGTTGCATATTCGGCTTATGGTTAAATTAGGAAGGGCGAATCATTGCGTGTACAAAATTAGGTATCACATGGTTCTATGTATAAAGTATAGAAAGAAATTACTTTCTGGAAATAATAAGATTGAATATTTCAAGTATATTTGCTCAGAATTGGGAGAACGATATCAATTTGTATTTGATGCCATTGGGACTGATGGAGATCACATACATATTTTCGTTGGAGCAGCTCCAAAGCATTCGCCATCAAGGATTATGCAAATAATAAAAAGCATAACCGCAAGAGAAATTTTCAAAAGATTTCCTGAAATCAAAAAAGCACTTTGGGGCAGCGAATTTTGGAGCGATGGGGGATATATTGGGACGGTAGGTGATGGGATATTATCGGACATAATTCGCAATTATGTCGAAATGCAAGGAACAACGGAAGAAAAAGAAGGATTTATGCAAATGAGTTTGCTTGAATTCGATTAACTTGGCGGCGGCGGGAACATGCCCCGCCTGCTTGCAGCGGGGTCCGCCGCCGCAACGTTTGACTTAAAAACATCGTACTAGGAGTAGTTAGTGGATGGCAGCACAACCAGTTAAGGATTAACGACTTTTGCCAGCGGTTTTGTCCTTGACTGGCAATTCCATCATTGTTTGACTGAATAACTCCAAGCGAGGAGGTATTAGATGAAGATTGTTGAATCATGGCCTCAAGTTGATGGAGCGGTGCGGTACCTACTGAGAGACGGACATGGGAAGATCACGGTGGATGTGCAAGACAATGAGATGACGGGATTCATCGGGCACGGGTATGAAGGGAATGAGGATAAGGCACTGAAGAAGGCGTTCAAGTTCTTGGAATCAAAGAGCATGTCGATGCCGCCTGCACCGCTCGTCCTTCCGTGCTTGGTGCGATAACCTCGTCAATCCTCAGAATCGTTGACCTCTGCCTCGCTGCAGAGTTGACAACTCCTGATCATTGCCAGGGTCCCATGCGTAAATATAGCAAGTGTTGGAGGTTTAAAAATGGTAGAATGCGAATGTATATTTTGCAGTAGCTTGGTTGCTGCTGGACGCTATGTTGTCCCTGGAGCTTGGATATGTAGCTCATGTGTAACTCGTCTTGAAGAGCCATTGAATTGGAATGCTGTGGGTTGCCGTGTTTAGAGTTATGACCCACCACCTTCTCGTTATACTATCAACTTTGTGATTCGTTAAAACTATAGTTCCTTATGTCGATGATAATTGGCCGTGATGGTCGCTTGGTTTGGGACAATTTCCCATTGGCCTTAAAATATTGGAAGATAGAGTTGGACAAAACAGATGCCGGTAAAGAGAGCTGGTGCGGTAAGGCAATTATCTCTCAGACAGACCTTCGTGCCATGATAGAGGAGCGCGCAAAATCCGGCCCAATTCCTATGAACGAGCCCATTTTTGCAGAGTTCCATAAAGGTAAAAAGATCTATAGTGGGCAGTTCTTTGTCTCCACATTTCCAGACCCTATCGACTCCAATCCGGTAATTGATTTCATTGGGACCGACGAGCTGAGGGAGAATTGACCTCAGCGCCACATGTTCTTTCTCGACCTCATCAGTCTTCTAATAGAATGTCATCTCTATCTCTATGAACTGGGAAGCATAGGATTAGAATAGGGTATCTTTCTCGTCACGGATTCTTCAGCACCTGTAAATTTGTGAACTGTCCACCTTAACTACATAGCCACGCAGATCCTCCAACAGTCCGTAGTCAGAGACTGCACGATCCAGGATTCTAATAGCCTCGTCCCGTTCGCTAACACAAGCCATAGGCGTGGAACTTCTGCCTAGTGCACCATAACATTAATTTTGCAAATTAATATAATGCCTGTTTAGCTTTAATCTTGCATCATTCTTCGTGAATTTCCATCTTACAGTAGTTTTTTTTGCGTTACGTTCTTGTGCCCACACCGAAGCCTCTTTGGTTAAAGTATCGATGTCTCCAATCCGACGATCGAGGCATTGCTTCGATAGGGCTGAGAGTTCTATCTCAGCCATGTTGAGCCAGCTACCTTTCTTTGGCGTATAATAATATTCGAACTCCTTAGCCAGCTCAAACGCCTCTTCAGGCGCAAAAGCATTATAAAATGAGCCTGAAGTATGCGTATTGAGATTATCCTGGACCAATCGAATGGATTCTACACCTGGATATTGCTGGGTAAGTTCTTTCATGAAATGGGCGTAGTCCACCCTTGTCCTGTGCTCCATGACACGAATCATTCTTTTTCCTGCATGAAGATCAAAAGCAATAAGGATGCAACATGTCCCGTTACGGACGTATTCATAATGCACCTTCTTCGGACTGCCTGGTTTCATGGGTATAGGCACTAAGACATCGCCTATCAGTTGGCATGGCCTCTCGTCGAAACAAACCACAGGATGCCTCGGATCATATGGTTGCTCGTACAGAGTTAATACATTTTCCATGTTCCAGATATATTCGCTCGTCATGCTCCCTATGCACCATCGCTGTTTGAGCCATGGCTTTATTTCATTTTTTTTAACGCTCTGCAAACGCTCATTCCTGAGATCGAGTCCACTTCCCCCAGCTCAACAAGCTTGTCGGCCAATAGATTCAGCGTCCATCTCGATCTGCCTTCAGGCGGATCTGAGCAAGCAATGCCGGTCAGTTTAGCCTCAACTCGTGCATCTATCTTCGGAGGCGCTCCACTGCGAGATCTTTCATTCAATGCAGATTCCAGGCCACCCTCGAAATATCTCTTTCTTATCCTCACTATTGTCGTTCTGCTCGCCTTCAATGCATCAATGATCTCCGCATCGGATTGCCCTTCGTCGGCCAGGAGCAGTATTCTTGCGCGAGTTAAACTCCTTGCAGACGACTTCCCACGACGGATGTACTGGTTCAACTCTTCTCGTTCTTTCTCTTCCAGTTTCACACAGAATTTTGTTTTTCTTGCCACGATCTATATTCTAGACCTTTTATAAGATTTAAAACTTGCGTTATGGTGCACTAGTCATAAAATCCATATTTCCAGTATTACCTTTTATGCAGATCGCTTAGCAAAGGTATTAATAGTCAGATGTACTTGTATAAGTGCGCAAAATTCATTTTTCTGTTTTTTGCTAAGGACGTGAAGAAATGTTTAGAAGTGAGGAAAGTTATTCCTCTAATCAAGATTCTGCACCCTCCGCCCCCGTGACGGTTGGCGCCGAATACGACGCTAAGATTGAAGATACCGCTCGTGAAGGGGATGGCATAGCTAGGGTTGAGGGTTTTGTGGTCTTTGTACCGGGAACCCAAGTAGGGGACCAGATTAAGTTTCAGGTCGACCGTGTCATGCGCCGCTTCGCTATAGGCCACAAGGTCTAAGTAAGCGAGCCTTTGATGCAGCAAGACTCCTTGCTGAATGAACAAGAGGCTGGTTCTATAAACCAGATCTTTCTTGTTTTTGTTTATTCTTTTTTGGCAACCTGATTTTGCATGACGTTCTCCAGAAACGAAGATCTTGGTTCATAATTCAACAATTCCCACAGCCATCAATGTATCGATATTTCCATCATTCCACAACAGCATGTGCAAAACACAGCAAGCTGAGCACGGCTCGGCCTTCATTGACACCCTGGAAATAGGCTTTCTTATAGTCCTCGCTGGTCAGGTTGTGAACTTGGGAAAATCCCCGCTCAACAAGGAATGTCTCGATTGTTCCTTCTTTGATGCCAAACTGGAAGGGCTCGCCCAGCTGTGATACATGGTTCCAGATGTTCATTCCTGTCTCAAGCTCAGAGCTCCCATCGACCATTGACTGAGGGTGGTAATCGAAGAGTATGCTGCTTCTCTTGCTCGAATTTTTCACTATGAATGATAGGATTTCATCCACAGCCGTGGGCTGGAGGTGCATCAAGATCCCTTCCATGAGGAAGAGGGTCTTCAGAGATCGGTCGTATCCCTTTTCAGCCAGCCTTTGCCCAAGATCATCCCTTCCCAGATCTGCTGAGACGTACACAACGTGATCGGGGAGATGGCCGAAGATTTCTTTTATCCTATCCATTTTCACAGCTTGTGTGTCGGGCTGGTCCACCTCAAAAGTCCTTATCTTCTTCAGCCCTTCAATCCTGTAGGCACGTGAATCGTACCCTGCGCCCAGAATGACAAGCTGCAAGGTCCCTTCATCTATCGATCTCTTCACAAAATCATCAAAGAACCTGACCCTGGCCACGATCGAATTGTTGAGTCCAGGCAGGAAGCGCTCACGCTGCTCATGCATCGCATTAACTTCTTCTGGATGGCGGGCTGCCCACTCCGATATCTTCGGGCTGATGAAATGGACGGCATAAGGATCATAACAGATCCGTTCGCTCTCGGGCTTTCTGGATTCAGCGAACCTGGCGAGCAAAACTCCCATGGCGGTCTTGCTGCCGGGCCCTGCTAGTTCCTTGAACTGCCTGCTCATCTCATTAAGCTCGTTCTCTGTATTATCCGATCCTTCCAAACAATCCCTCCTCTATTGATCACTCACACTACTCTCGACGAATTGCATGTGAATAAACCCTACGCCAAAGTCTTGAAACTTAAAGAAGTATTAAATTCGTTATAAGGACTCTGCAAGGTATATTGAATGTTTTTGGTCCTCGAAAAGAACATGAAATACCGAATAACTTGCCAAGAGGAAAAAAGAAAAGGAAAAAAATGGGGGTTAGGACCTACTCTTAGTCCTCTCCACCCATGCCACCCATTCCGCCGGGCATTCCGCCAGGACCCATGCCGCCAGCGCCGCCAGGTCCGCCGGACTTGGACGCGATGACGTCATCGATCCTGATGATCATGACCGCTGCCTCAGCGGCAGATTGAATTGCCTGGGTCTTGACCCTGAGCGGCTCGACAACTCCCAGTTTCAGCATGTCAACAGGCTTGCCGGTATCCATGTCCAGGCCTGCGCTCTTCATGCCCTTCTCATGGGCACTGCGCAGGGCTACCAGAGAGTCGATCTGGTCCAGACCAGCATTCTCAGCCAGTGTCTTTGGAATGATCTCCATGGCGTCTGCAAAGGATTCGATAGCAAGCTGCTCACGGCCTCCAACGGTGGACGCATACGCTCTGAGCTTCAGAGCCAGTTCCACTTCAGGAGCGCCGCCGCCTGGAACCAGAACCTTATCCTCTACAGCCACGCCTACGACCCGCAACGCATCATTCATGGCCCTTTCCAGCTCATCGACCACGTGCTCCGTTCCGCCCCGGAGAATTATAGAGACGGACTTGGGGTTGACGCACTGCTCAACAAAGGTCATCTTGTCGTCGCCGATCTTCCTCTCCTCGACCAGTCCGGCCTTGCCCAGATCGTCTTTGGACAATTCGTGAATGCTGGTGACAACTCTTGCCCCTGTAGCACGCGCGAGCTTCTCCATGTCGCTCTTCTTTACTCGGCGTATGGTGTAGATTCCGGCTTTGGCCAGGAAGTGCTGGGCCAGGTCGTCAATGCCTTTCTGGACGAATAGTACATTGGCTCCGGAAGCAACGATTCTATCGACCATTCCCTTGATCATGACCTCTTCCTGGTCCAGGAAGGCCTGGAGTTGGTCTGGGGAGGTAATCTGAATCTTGGCATCGACCTCTGTCTTCTCGATCTCTACAGCAGCATTGAGCAGGGCGATTCTGGCATCGGTGACCACCTTTGGCATGTTGGGGTGCAGCCTCTCCTTGTCAACCACTACACCGCTCACCAGTTGAGAGTCGGTTATGCCGCCGCCGACCTTCTTCTCCACGGTGATATTGTCGGTATCGACGGTCCCGTCTTCGTCTACCACGGACTTAATTGCCTCGACGGCTATCACTGCCAATTCATCTCTGGCAGATTGAGAGCCCTTGCCGGTCATGGCGGTGATGGCGATCTTCCGAAGCAGATCATCATCTTTCGTGGTGACCTTTACCGCCATGGATTTCAGAATCTCTATGGCCTTGTCTGTAGCATCTCTATAACCTGAAGCTATCACCGTGGGGTGGATCTCCTGGTCAAGAAGTGCCTCAGCCTGCTTTAGAAGCTCTCCAGCTACAACCACGGCCGTGGTAGTTCCGTCTCCTACTTCCTGGTCCTGGGTCTTGGCGATCTCAACCATCATCTTGGCCGCAGGATGCTCGATATCCATCTCTTTGAGTATGGTAACGCCGTCATTGGTGATGACTACGTCGCCCATGGTGTCTACAAGCATCTTGTCCATGCCCTTGGGGCCTAGAGTTGTCCTAACTGCACCTGCAACTGCCTGAGCCGCCATGATGTTCGACTTCTGTGCATCTTTTCCGGCAGTCCTCTGACTGCCTTCTCTGAGTATGTATATTGGTGTTCCACCAAATTGTCCTGCCATAAAATTACCTCAATAATGATACATTAACATCCAATGGTTGTTTGAACTTCTATATAAAACACACGTATGGTGGAGCCACAACTTTGTACAGGGACATAAGGGATGCCGGGGTATTTTCTGATAAAAGGTGTCGTATTGTTATGGAGGACTACGCTTGGGATTCATTGTAATAGATGATAGATAGTACAATGAGGAAAGGGAAAGTTGGAGAACATACTAACCCCGCTCTGGTGGAGAACCTGCGTTCATCTGATTCTTATTGTTTGCCATGTTCTATGATATAATCAACTCAGGAGAAACAGACATTAATAAAACATTGAACCATTTTAAATGATAATATTATCCAATAATTGATATAATATTGAGACGACCTTACCGCAAATATAGACCACAATCTCTTCGACTAAATGGCAGCTTCGCCATTGAAACAAAAAATATAATTATAGTCTAAACCATCGGCTTGCTGCAAAATTAAGCCTAAAAGGTTTTGAGCTTAGGCTGACCATCAGAGATCTCAAGATATGCACAATCCCTACAAGGTTGTTTTTTCCAAGATCCAGTGTTGACGACTCCATTTTCTGGCTCATAGAAGGGAGCATGAGTGTGGCCGAAGACGAGGACTTCCTCCCTGTCCATCCCCAGGTAGATGTCCCTTGCCTCAGAAATAGCGGCCAGTTCAACCATGGAGTGAGCCTGATGAGATCCGCTTAGACGGTTAGCCGGTGGGTTCATCATGGATGTAAGAGCTCCTCGGATGTCGGTTGGCAATCGCTTGAGGTCTTCCAGGGCAGATTTAGATGCCTCGAAGGTCTCCCAAAGCTTATCGGCAGCATTACCGGTGTCATCCCCAGCTAAGCAGAGCCCTTCAGAGAATGTTTCGTAGGCAGACATAGATTTGTAATATGGGTTGGCCAAAACTTCCAGCTGGTATCCGTGGATGAAGAAGAATTTCTTTCCACTCTCAACTAGTCGCAAGTCCTTTGTCACCTGAAAGGGGAACTTATCCTTCAGCAGCTCGCTCATCTGCAGCATATGGTAGTCGTGGTTGCCAGCCAAATAATGGATATTGATCTTGCCGCTCAGTTTCATTTCCGTCAGCTTCGCGATTACGGGCTCGCTCTCTATCAAAGCCTTTACGAAATCCCTCCTCCATAGGTCGAAAATATCCCCCAAGAGAACTAAATCTCCTCCGTCTTTGAGCTGGTTAGATATGATGTAATCCAGGAAGTCTTTGAATTTGCCGTCATCGGTTTTAACCTGGGGATCGTCCGCTCTCTCAGCCATGTGCACGTCAGAGACTACTATTATCATGAGGATGTTTTTCAGACTATACTTATTTGAATTTATCCTGATATATGCTAGGGAATTGTCTTGATTTCTTTTGCCTATTTCTATTTTCTGAAACTACGAGAATATTTAACCGGAACCGTAGTCTATTGATTTCAACGTCTGACTCGTGGCCATGTGGATAACTGTCAGGATTCATTTTTGTTTTACACGCGGATAATAAATTCAACCGAAAAAAGATTCTAGGGGCAGAGATAACTATAAACTGGCGAACTGTTCAAGAAATCCATCCTGTGATCAAGAACATACAACGTGATCAAACAACCTGAATTACTGGAAGTGTATATTATGTATAGCGTAGTTGGATTGAATGAGAAAGAAGTAACAAGTGCCGAAAGCTTCACAGAGGCTTTGAGAATTCTTTACAATCGCTGCATCGAGCCAATTGCTCGTGGTGAGAAACTCCAGAATTCAGAAACAACATGCTACATCGAGGCCATTGGGAAAACAGCAGCAGTTCGTATGTACTACCCATACGTATTTGAATATGCCATCAAAGCAGGATTGATAAAGGACGGCAGATTGGTCGAGCCGCTAATTGAGCCTTCTGCCATGGATTTGATTGCCGAATTCAGCAGGGCTGCAATCTTGAAGCTGACGGAAAAAATGGGGTGTCATTGAAAATTAATCATCGTCCAGGAGAGTTGGAAAGCTCGCTGGCCTGATACAGAATGTTCGATTAAGGCAGCCATGGGCAAATCTCATCCCCACGACATCCCTTTAATGCAGAAACGTATGCATCCAGCAAGGCGTCTGCTGCGGATTCTCCGGTTCCACAATGACGAATGCCGTCTCTTCGTACAACGCATGTGGCCCAAGTGTTGTTGGATCCCTCCATTATCGGCTCGTGGGTCCATCTTCTTTCTTTGATGGCTGTATCAAGCGCTTCCATGAGCTTCTCAAGACTCTCAGGAGAATCTGGCTTGAGCCACAGTGGCTGCGTTGCTTTTGGCTCGTACCAATCGTGCCAATGTTTATAGACCTCAGGGTCCTCTTTGCCAAGCTCCATCAGCCTTTCATTGAGTCCGGCGTACCATAAGTGTGCAGCAAGCTTGGCGTCCATGATTACATATAGGGTTTGAAACTTATTTAAAGTGTCCGAAAATAGATGCAGCGAGGCTCGAAGATCTGCATATCTGGAAGATAGGAAAAGGGGTACGTTTCCAGAAAGGACATAAAGAGACATGAATACCCTGATGGCATCGTAGCGATGTAGTTCGAAGGTTATAACGGTATCTGGGATTTATTGCAAAGATGCTCGACACCGATACAGTCTTGGGAAGGCTAGGGCGGCTATGCGGTGGATCCAGGGAATTACAAGTAAGTCGTGTCTATAATCATCGCGATATCTAATGATCCTGTGATAGTTGGGCCCGTCCGTTAATATGCCTGAATGATTGCAAGAGGTGCGCTTGCCCTAATTGGTACTCTTTCGGGTTTAAATCCAATCTTTGACCTTGGAAGGGCATGTAACTTGCAGATCCTTCATTTCTTGACCCGCAGATGTCAAAGTGGTTAAACGCATCTAAGACAAATTGGTCATTCATTACTCTATAAGAACAAATCCAGCCTCTAGCTGATGTTGAAAAAAACTATTGGCTGTGGTTTAGGATTGGAGCGCAAGGCATACCTCTACGCTCTGGATTCCCCTTTATAAGCCTTCTTCAACTCCTCAATGTCAAATTTTTTCATTTTGAGAAATGCCTCGGTCACTCGAGCCAATCTCTTTTCATCTATGTCCTTGAGCATCTCTTCCATAATCGTGGGAACAATCTGCCATGAGAGACCATATTTATCTTTCAGCCAGCCGCATTGCTCCGCCTTTGGGTCTGCAGAAAGCTTTCCCCAGTAGTAATCAATCTCTTCCTGTGTCTCGCAGTGCACTATGAACGAAATGGCTTCGTTGAAAGTGAAGTTGTGAACACGCGCGCTGTCCATGGCTGCAAACTCCTGCCCCTCAAGCGTGAAAGCGGCGTGCTTTATTGTTCCTTCTTTGTCTGGTTCTTCACCTTTGCTGTAGCGGAGGATATCGCCGACTTTTGCATCGTGGAACACAGTTGCGTAAAAATTGATTGCTTCTTCTGCTCTTCCGGCTCGCTTGTCTACAAACATAAGAGTCGGAGTGATTTTTTGCTCTATCTTATGCTCGCTCATGAACATCACCTGCCACGAAAGGCCGTACCTGTCCTGTACCCATCCATATCTTTCGCTGAACGGATATTCACCAAGCTCCATGAGTGCCATGCCTCCCTCGGAGAGGTTTTCCCATAATTTATCGACCTCGTCCTTCGTCTTACAGGCGACGAGAAATGATACAGATGGATTAAATTTGAAAAGCGGGCCAGCGCTGATGAGCGTGAATTCCTGCCTCAAAAGTTCAATTATTACGATATCCGTCGTGCCTGTAGGGGTGTTATGAAGCGTTGTCGTGTTATTGATCTTCGAGTCCTTGAAGACAGAAGTGTAGAACTCAGCTGCCTCTTTAGCTTCTTTGTCAAACCATAGGTGCGGGGTGATTTTTTGCATGTTAATTACCCTCTTCAAGACGGTTGCGGCGAGCAAGTTCTGCCTCAGTCGGCGTCTCCAAGGCAAACGACCCAGTTTTGACATTTCCTGCGCGCTCATAATTGGCAACTATGACGCCCGTGGTTGAAGTTTTGCTGTCAACGAGCTTGAAGCCTGCCGGAATAGTACCATCGCCAAACAAGCGCTTGCCCATGCCGAGGGTGACCGGGAATATCTTCAGGCGGAACTCGTCAACTAAGTCGTGCTTCAAGAGCGTTTGAATAAGATTACCACTGCCGTGGACCTGCAGTTCAGGTCCATTCTGTTCTTTTAGTTTTTTAATTTCTTTAACGACATCGCCCTTGACGATGGTGGAATTGTTCCAGTCAAGCTTCTTCAATGTCGTTGAGGCAACGTATTTTTTGGCGCTGTTGAGCTTGTCTGCAATCGGGCCATCTGTGTCATCGCTTTTGACATAAGGCCAGTGTGCCGCGAAGATCTCGTAAGTCTTCCTTCCAAGCAGCAAATCAAATGGTCCTGCCATTTGCTGGCCCATTACGCCGCCAAGAATATCATCCCAGTAACCAGCAGTCCACCCACCATACTTGAAACCACCAGTCGTGTCCTCTTCAGGTCCGCCCGGTGCTTGCATGACGCCGTCAAGAGTTATGAAAGTTAATACAACCAGTTTTCTCATTTTATTCGCCTCCGCCTTAGCTGCTCTTTATTTCCCAAGCATTTGGTTGATTTTATCTGGCTCAGAACAACTCCAGTATCAGCGTTCGAAGACGCAATCATGGCATCATCCCACACTGAAACGATTAATTTTTCTTGTTATAAAGTATAAGGTTGAGGTTGCTTATTAAATTTTTTAATAATTCTTGGACTTAGGTGAAGTTTGCTTTGCAGCTTCAGAACCGCAGCCCCTTAATAGCTCTTTTGTTTCATTTAACAGTGTTGGAGGCAGCATTTCCCAGGCGGCCTTTAAGAACGCTTGGACTGATCTGCTTTAATAATACATCCATGCTCAAGAACGACCTCTAAACCTCAAAGCCATCTGCCACTTCGACACTCCGAGGCTGGTTCCTGGGTTCCGGAAGATTTATCCTATTACAGCGGAAATAGCCATTATAGACGTGCATCCATGACAAAGGTGTTTGCAATGGTATAGTTCGGACAAAATTGAGAGCGTGTCGGTGCCAACGAAATCACCAGGAACGTCCTTGATGCCTGCAGAAGAGAGGCTAAGTTCCTTATCACCTATCGAGCGTAAGCACTTCCTTGAAAGCGTCGCATATAATAAAGACATGCTGGAAGAATTCGCTAAAATGTGATTATTCCAGCTTCACTACCATCTTCTTTACCCATTTTGATATAAATAATCTTAGCATTACTGCGTGTCGCATGTAGCTTGAATAATCCAGAAACTAATCTTCCAGAAGCTCCGCGATTATGGACAATATCTCGTCCCTTCTCCTGAAGTTAAGAGAGACAATGTG
>CAVWIG010000022.1:0-42207 GCA_963754945.1 Methanotrichaceae archaeon | reverse complement strand
ATCGGCCTTGATAGCCTCCCAGCCGCAAAGATGGCAACCTGAGGGGATTTCTGGTACATGTGATGGGTACATTCTAGGGAAGCACTGCGAAGACGGCCTGTTCGTCTTACCCGAACTCATACTAGCAGAAATGGAGAAGCTGCACATCTTCACTCAGCATCCTAACGTCGACTCTATGACTAAAGCACTAGCAGCAAAGGGTGTACTTGTTAAGGCAGATTTTAAGTCACATAAGGGATGGAGAGCCCACAGAAGAATCAACGGCAGTAAGGTCTATGGGTGGTTGATAAGGATAGTTGAACTTGAAGAGAGTATTCCAGGTAATCCGGCTGATCGGCAACAGGCGACCCTTGGCTTACTTGGAACGCCTGGAATACTCGCAAATTCAAATACTTAATTGGTAGGGTTAGAATGTACAAAGATGTACATTCCTTATATGCCAGCTACATATTAAGGTAAAGTAAGTAATCCAAGTAATCCAAGTAATCCAATAGTTCTATAGTTATTGATTATTCTGGCTTACTTACCGGCTTACCTGGATCACTTGCATTAGAGAGGTGTCTGGATGGATTTGAATAGATTAACATCGATAGAATTGCTTAAGATGAGACAACAATGTTTGGACAGATTGGTCAGGAATGCTGATGAAATGGGCAGAATAGATACTATACTTATCGATCGAAATTTCAATCGACTTGAAGATGAATTATCGCAACCGTGAGCCGTGCTAATATATAGCACGGTAAGATAGTGCAATCCTAATAACCTTAGACGGTCTAACCGAAGTTCGTATAATGAAGGAAAGCGAACTTCAGTACGACATGAGTCCAACGATCTTCATTATCCTGTGGATATAAATGTAGATCGGACTTAGCGAACCATGTCGACCTATCATAAGGGTCTACTGATATTGATAATTCTGAAACAAGAACTTTGGTACAATTACTGCGACAAACATATATTTATTAAGTGATGATCAATCCTTACAGTGACCGCCGGGATATGCTCATCATTATGGTCCGTTCTGTGACTCATCAACAGAGGTAATTAGAGACTTTTGAGGGTCGGACCATCCTCTAAATCTGATATCATTTTGCTCGTAGTGGCGGAAGTTGCTGGTTTCTTATATTCGAGGGTTTCCTGTTCTTTTATCTTCTTTTGCTCTTCTTCCTGCTATTCGACGCTACGAGTTAGCCAATTCTTTGGTTTCTTATCGCTTTTTTGCGCATTTTTCTTCATAAATTCTTCACCTTCATGTATTTTTCTACAACGTGGTTCGCCATTTCCGTTCTGTTGGCCCTCAGGTAAGTCTGAATACTGTTCACATTGACCGGATAATCCTTCTCCCGCAGGCTGATTACAGCCTTATCAAGGGCATATTCCTGGTCCCCTACGAATTTCGGACCAATGGTTGATTTTGTCTCTTTTGACTCAGAATTTGTCTGGCTTTCGTCTTTTTTAGCCTCTTCAGGGATAATATCAGTGTGCTCCTCCTGTCCGGGTTCAGACTTTTTACTGGAATCTTCATTTACGTTCCGAGTTCGTACACCCCCGTACATCGGAACGTTACTCGGAACGTGTCCGCTGCTAGCATTAGTTCCGAGTGTTCCGAGTTGAGCGGTTTTGAACTCGGAACGTAAATCTTCCTGTACCTGGCTAGAATTTGCCAAGAATGTGGCGAACCTCTCCGAGTCAAATCTAAACCCATGATATACTCTGATTAACGTCTTGTAGTCTGCTGGGGATCTCTGACGTTCGGATTTAACGTTTCCACCACACACCCGCTTAACACCAAACCCAAACTTTTGGGGGTTCGTTGCGGCCGCGTTCATGGTCTCGCAATATTTCTCGTAGGCCTTATAGACAACTTCTATCGCGACATACCTATAACTCCCCCGTGCCTTTGAGCTATAGATTCTGGTTCTTATTTTGATTTGACTGCTATCAAGAGATCTATATCGGGCAATTGTCGATAAATCATTCCACAAAGTATTAGAATGACCAGTTAGCTGTAAGGGTAGTTAGGCCAAAAGAGACCAAGTCGAAAAGTAATACATTTTGGCTTGAGCCACAATGGCTGCTTCACTTTTGGCTCGAACCAATCGTGCCAATGTTTATAGATCTCAGGGTCCTCTTTGCCAAGCTCCACCAGCCGTTCATTGAGTCTGGCGTACCATAACGTGCGGAGCAGGCTTGGCGTCCATGATTACTCATGAGCTTGAAACTTATTTAAAATGTTCGAATATTTTTTCATAAGCCTTTCCTACCTTCATGAATCAACTTCACAATCGTTTTCCCAATAAGGTTATCCTAATGCTTTCAGTCCATGTGATCAGCTATTAACGCAAATGGATTTTCCAGTAATATGATATTAATATGGATATTGCAATCATTGTTATGATTACAGAAGTGGTTGATTGTAAATCCTTCGGAACCCAGGAGAGATAATTCCAAACACCAATATAGCTAAACAAAGGAAGGGTAATTTGCAAAGCAATATTACTTGCTGCGAATAATCCAAATATTACTGCTGTGTTGAATAACTCTGCTAAAACCGATATGCATCGTGGCATATCAGTAATGATATGTAAAATGAGCAAAATCGACATCTGCCAGCATCATGGCCTTGAGTTACGCAACACAGCAAATATTACCGATATTATTTTAAAATGAATACCCCGCAGCTTGCTGCGGTTGGGATGGTCAGGAAACCGACTTAAGGAAGATTGCATATCGTGCATATTGATGATTGAGGTAAGAAATGCAAGCCATTGTACTTATAAAATTCGATATCACATGGTTTTCAGCTTAAAATATAGAAAAAAGCTGCTTCTAGATAATGATCGTATCAATTATATCAAATCTATTTGTTCTGAAATCGGTGAAAGATACTGGTTCGATTTTGATGCCATAGGAACCGATGGAGACCATGTTCATATTTTTGTTGGAGCTGCGCCGAGATATTCGCCTTCAAGAGTGATGCAAATAGTAAAAAGCATAACAGCGAGAGCGTTTTTTAAGAAATTCCCCGAAGTAAGGAAACAGCTTTGGGGCGGCGAATTTTGGAGTGACGGAGGATACATCGGAACGGTAGGGGATGGCGTGATGGCGGACACAATACGCAATTATGTTTAATCACAGGGAAGCCCTGAAGAAAAGGAAGGGCATAAACAAATGAAGTTGTTGGATTTCAGCTGATTACAAACGACACTAACACGCCCCACTGCTTGCATCGGGGATAAAGGGCATGCATATTCAACTTAGGTTTGGATCAGCCTAACCTGGTTCCACTTTCATGCGGCGGCGCCTTGGATGCCCCGCAGCTTGCTGCGCGGGTGCGCCGCCGCCGTTTCACTTGACCGAATTTTCTAAAATTTTCGTCGCTTACTTCAGCTATTAACCTTATATTTTCTTCAGCTTGCTTACGCATTTCAGACCATTTTAATTTTTCTCCCGCAAATTCATGAAACCTATCAATCTCACCCGCCTGACCAACTTTTCTTGAAATATCAAAAAGGTCTAATATATTTGCTCTCTTATCTAAAATTGATTCATTTTTAACAGGCTTTGTTGAAGAATTCTCCACTTGCTGCCAATGTCTAATATTCAGATAATTAATGGATTCGGCCTGAATTTGCTTTTCATAGACTAATTTGCCATGATTAGGTTCTTTCTCGTCTCCCCAAATCTTCAATCCTTTCTTGCTATAGACCCATAAAGTTAAAGCTTCATTTATGTAAACACTATAATCATCTAGTGCACGTAGATTTGGTTCCAAAAATTCGTCGAAGTATTGATAACTTGATCCAGAAATTCTGGACAATATTTTGCCTAGATCCTTTCCAAAATATTTTACTACATCCTGACTGGTTTCGGGCTGCTCATCAAATTCAAGTATATATATGCTTGGCCTACCAACCCAGCGATTACTTAGATTATATTTTTCCTTATTCATGCCTTTCATTGTGTATATAAGGTCGGCACTTGATTGATTAATAACATAATCTAGGGACGTCTTGATAATAGTCCATAAAAATTGTAGCTTCTTTATCGGATTGGGCCCACTCTCTCCTATGATGTCGAGTGATATTGCTCTAAAAGTAAAACTCTCTTCTTTAATTGTCCGACCAAGCGGATTTATATATTTATAGAATTTTTTAACAAGTTTAATCGATTTATACCTGTCGGTTATAGTTTTTGAACGGCCCAAGATTGAAGATCTTGTGAATAAGCGCATCAACGAAGGAGGGACCTCGACAGTCTCAAAACAAATATCATATAAATTAACGAAATTCTTAATGAATGGTTCGATATCTATCGGATGATCGTTCCCAGGAGCAAATATTCTAAAGGATATATCGACAGGACCACTTGAATAAATCTTTATTTGTGGATAAATATGTAAATTATACTCATCATTTTTAAGGTAACATGGCTCAAGATATCCTCTTATATAATCCATTTCATAGAGATATTTCTTGTCAAATATTTTTGTTTCGTAAAAGGACATATTGATGGCCTGATAAACTCTTCCCTAGCATAACCAGCGATGCCTTTTGGAAAAATTACTTTGAATCCATTTCCCGTTTTATCAGGTTTTGCATCAAGTTTTGATTCTTTGATTTCTTCATCATCTTTCCACCAAATAACGCCGTGGTATGAAGAAAAGACTACTGCACATAAATCGCTTTGAATCAAAGATTTTGCGACGGACCCTAGGTCATTAATTTCTTCAAGGAAATATGTTGAATAGGAATACCAAATCTCCCAATCCCTCAATATCATATTCTCTATTGAATACCTACTTCTCGTACTTCAATTTTTTGAAATTAATAGAAAAATTAGTCGTAAAAGGTCGGATAATTGGTTGCTTACTTTGTCGACACTATCTTTATCACGTCGCCGTCCTTCAGCTCGTACTTCTCGCCCAGCCTCTTCTTGCTCTTGGCGTCGATGGCGAAGAGGAAGCTTTCCCCGATGTCCGAATGGACGCGGAACGCCAGATCGTGCGCCGTGCTCCCCTTTTTCATGAGAAAAGCATCCGGAAGGATGACGCCGTTCTTGTCCGTGAACTTGCTCTCGTCCTCCACGGGGTAGAGAACGATGTAGTCCAACAGATCAAAGACCGCCCGGTTGAGGCAATCCTGAACACCCGTGCCGCCGAACTGCTTCATGAGCGTCCTGATCTTCTCGAGACCAGCTTCCTGGGCCTTGGAAAGCTGGCCCTTGATCTCGAAGTCCTTGTCGCCCGGATTGTACTTGATCAATCCGGCCTTCTCTGCCATGCGTAGCGCAATCTCAGCGGAACCGCTGACAGGGATGACAGTCTCATCCTTCATGGCCAGAAGCTTGTCCATGAACTCTTTTGGAGCTATGTCCGCTTTGTTGGCAGCAATTATCATGGGCTTGCTGTACTCCCGCAGCAGGCCTGCGAACTTCTTCACCTCATCTTCATCCCAACTGAGCGGATCGGTCTTCATCTCCGTCAGGGCTCGGCGGATGTGGTTATCCATAACTCCGGCTCCGCCCATCTGGTCAATCATTATCTGCTCGGGCTTGCCGCCCATGGCTCCGTAGTTCCTCATCAGCTTGGACCAGTTCCTATTGAGGATGCCGTAGAGCCACATCCCAATCTCGTACTCCAGGAACTTGACATCGCCAACGGGATCATGGTTCCCTAGGCCGATTGGGTTGCCCTCTGAGTCTGTGGAGCCAGAGGCGTCCAGGACGTGAATGACGGCCTCCGCCACCCTCAGGCTGTCCAGGAACTCGTTGCCCAGGCCCTTTCCCAGGTGGGCATCGGGTACCAGTCCGGCTACGTCGATCAGCTCGATGGGGACGAACCGAATGCCGTCCCTGCACTTGCCGCATCCCTCAGCTATGCCCAGCTCCTTGCAAGGACACTTTACCCGGACGTATGAGACGCCGTGGTTGGCATCGATGGTGGTAAAAGGATAGTTGGCGATTGCCACATCCACCAGTGTCGCTGCCTTGAAAAAGGTGGATTTTCCAGAGTTAGGCTTTCCAGCCAGTCCGACAGATAACATATTCAAGTCCGATAACGCTTTAACGCTCTAACTCTTCTAGCGTTTTATTCCCGTAACGTTCAGCTCGCTTGAGCAGCTCTCAAATCGCTTGCCCTTGTTTGCCGCCAACCGCTTGGCCAGAGCCAATCCTTTCTCGGAAATGGCCTTCTCCTGCACCGCTCCAGCGGCCAGAGCAGAAGCATAGAGCCTCTCGCCTACATCAGTGCGGGTCAGAACAGTGGACCAGCCTTCGCCGGAGCCAACGCTTCCCACGGAGATGTCGGCCAGCTCTGAGGCAAAGTCGAAGCACGGACCGCAGCCCTTGAAGGTGAACGCGTCAGTCTCCTCGATCTTCACCTCATGGGCCAAGCCTTCTTTATCGATCACCCGGAACATGCCCTTCTTGATCTCGAATCGAGCCACGTCGTTTGGTTCAAGCCCGAACTTGGCCTTGACCAGACCATCCATCAGCGTATCATAGTCGAAGTTCTCCATGCAGAACAAACCCACCAGCACGGCTATCTTCTCCTGGCCGAACTCGTAGGGCTCTTCAAGCGTCTTGACCTTGCGTAGAGCCTGAATCTGGCAGGGGGTACCGACAAACCCGATCTTAGAGAAGCCCTTCGCTATGGCCTCCTTTATTCCAAGGACGCTGTTCGAGATGGTGTACTTGGTGCCCGCTGCTGCCAGGATCTCTTCGGCTGTGGTTGCCACTTTTGGCACAGTCCTCCACTGCTCATCCCTGTCGGTGACAACAGCACAATCGATCATGCCGCTCTTAAGGGCGTGAACAAGAAGGGCTGTCGCAACGCCACCGTCCTGGACCTTGCCTTGAACCGGGCTTGCCTGGGCGGAGACTGCTTTTGTGTAAATTCCCAGGGCTTCATCCTCTGATCTTGCCCTGCCGAAGACCTTGGACTCGATATCGGGCATGTCCAGGAAGGTCCGGGGACAGTAGGCAAAACATAGCCCGCAAAGAGGATCGTACTCCGTCAGCGCGGGCCTGTTCTCCTTGTGCTCGATCTTGGGACAGAACGCCTCGCAGGTGCCGCATTTGCAGCATATCTCGGGGGTTATGACTTTGTGCTCCAGCTCTCCGAATCCGCATTCGAGGTATGTGGGTTCGACGTACTTCTCCTTGGCCGCCATGATCGTAATCTCCAAAAGATGGTGCTAACTGAATATGCTTCAGACCTAAAGCTTTTATGGTTCGGCCAATCTCAAAGGACCAATGATCCTGGGCCTGGACATCGGAGGAGCCAACACAAAAGCGGCCAGCGCAGACGGCTCTCTGGCGGAGTCCGTATACCTCCCTTTGTGGCGCGATGCTCCCTTAGGCGAGATCCTACATAGATTGGCAGAAAAGGACCCGGAGTGTGTGGGCGTTGTGATAACCGGCGAGCTGGCCGACTGCTACAGGAGTAAGACAGAAGGAATCACTTCCATCAAGGCCGTCGTGGAGAAGGCTTTTCGCTGTCCAATATATTTCTGGGGCGTGAACGGGTTCGACTGGCGCGATCCCATAGAGCTGGCCGCGGCGAACTGGTCTGCCTCTACTGCCCTGGTTGCCAGGGAATTTGGCGACTGTATCTTCGTGGATATGGGTTCTACCACTACGGATATCATACCCATAAGAGATCGCCCGCTTGCTTCTAAGACCGACTATTTGCGGCTGGTAAACGGAGAGCTGGTCTACACCGGCATGCTCAGGACGAGCATTGGATCACTGCTTCGAGCAGCCCGACTTGATGAGCACATTGTCCAGCTTTCCCCGGAGTTCTTCTCAATAACCGCCGATGCCTACCTGGTGACCGGTCAGATATTGCCGGAGCAGTACTCATGCGATACGCCTGACGGCTTTGGCAAGGACAGGGCTTCAGCCCTTCGAAGACTGGCCAGAACTGTTTGTGCCGACCTGGATGAGATCGGGGAATCCTGCGCTTTGAGCATCGCCCAACAAACCGTCGATCTCCAACAGGAGGTCGTAACTCAAGCCATAGAAAAACAATCCACAAAACACCATCTAAACAATATTGTAGCCACAGGAATAGGAGAGAAGATCATCGCCAGAGCCTCCCAGTGCCTTGGAATGAACTGCGCTCGTCTCTCCGAAAAGTACGGTAAGCGCATCTCCGATGTCTTTCCTGCCTATGCTGTTGCAAGACTCCTGGAGGTGATGGGTCCCCTTCAGATGGGTAGTCCGTGAGCCAGGTATGGAGCCATCACGCTGAGTATTAGCGAGGTGAAGATCAGCCATGCGAAGATGGCAACAACAGTCTTTGTCAGCCTCTCAGCCCGTTTAACATTCACGACCTTCTCCAGGCCGCCCTGGATCAAATCCCTGAAGATATGCCCGCCGTCCAAGGGTACCGCGGGCAGACAGTTGAAGAGCCCTGCATAGAGGTTGATCCAACCTATCCAGAACAGTGCATTGGCTATCCAGAAGAAATGACTGCCCAAGGGTGTTGCCCAACCTGAGGGCACAAAGAAGTTCTCAATCCAGCCGCTGAACCCCTGAAAGCCCCCGGACGTCAGGCCACCGATGCCGACAAAGGGCATGGCTAGGAAGAAGGTCAGAAAAGTGTTAACGCCTTGTCCAGGCAGTTGGCCCAATCCGGAAAGGAGCTGCTTTGCAGGGAACTCCTGGAAGGTGACGCCGCCATCGTAGACAACGTTGCCGGCTATCCCGATTCCGATCAGACTTGTGCCATCGGGCTTGGAGGCCAGCTTGACGACGTAGTCGCCGTGGTTGGTCGATAAAGTGATGTTTTGACCTGGCACTGTGGAATTCATTCGGCTTCTGAAGTCTTCCACATTTCCTATTCGTCTGCCGTCTATTCCCGAGATGACGAACTTAGCCGGCAATCCCGCTTTTGCTGCCGGTGAGTTCTCAAAGACGGAGACTATCAAAATTCCCCGAACGGGATCACCCTTCAATGGCAGAGTCAACTCTCTGTTGTCCTTCAGCACCACAAGTTCTGAAGACCTGTTGGCCAGTGCCCCATATAGCCGATCCAGGTTGTCCACGCCTGTGCCGCCAGCTTTCAAGATGATCGTGTTCAGATTGAATCCTGCAAGGTCGCCGGCAGAGGCATTCTGGACATCGGCCACCACGACCCTGTCCATTGGGGAGATAGCTCCTATGACAGGGCCGAAGAAAAGGGCTATGGCTATGGCTGCAACCAGGAAGTTGGAGATAACACCAGCCGAGAGGATCCTGACTCGAGCACTCCTTGAGGCTATGGCGGGCTTCTGGGCAGTCCCAAACAGCTCCTCATCATCCGGCTCGACAAAAGCAGCTATTGGAGCGGCCAAAAAGGCCAATCCCATTGATTTGACCTTGATGCCCTCGACCCTGGCCAGAATGCCGTGGGCAAACTCGTGGACTAACAGGGTCACGAAGAGGGCTATCCATCCCCATACGAAGGGGATGTACTGGTTTACTCCGGGAATAAGAAGCATGTTCCTCGGTGCGTTATAGCTGCTGGGAACGGGAGGCGAGCGGATCATCAGATAGCTCATCAACAGCAGCAGCACCAGAAAATAGGTCATGCTCAGCACTACCAGGGGAACACCGGCCGATGCTACCATCCTCCACAGCCGCTTGGGACGAGCGAGCCATTCCAAGAGATTCAGGCCACGGACGGTGCGTATGAAAATTACAGGGCCCCAGGTAGTTATACCATGGTCTTTCATGACCTTGCTGTTGCTTATGAGAATGGCCAGCATCCAGTACAGACCTGCCGCTACTCCCATGAACAGCCAGTCGTCAGACGTCCACTCCGCAAAAAGGCTCAAATCACGTCTCTCCAATACAGCACTAGCAGTACTCTGAAAGATGCTGTATATAAGCTCGGAGCATCGATGGCATAGCGCCTAATGGGCGTCCGGGAAATCTCTGAAGGGAGTGAGGTCACGTTTTTGAGTGTCTAATGCAAAGACCAAAAAGAAATGATGAGATCGGGAGCTTAGAGGGCGTTCTTATCCCTTAGCTCTTCCTTTGCCAGCTCTTGATGCTTCTTCTCCAGGAAGCTGTACACATTGCCATGTGGCGCACCGTCCAGGAGCATCTCAATCGCTGCCCTGGACACCCTGATCTGCTCCGGGTATCCGAGAAGGGCGATCGTCTTGCCGTAGACCGAGACCTTCGAGCCGGATAGCTTCTCCATTATCTCCCTGGTCTTGCCGTCCTTTCCGATTATGCGTCCTTTCAGACGAGCCATGTCGCTCTTGGTTCCGACCATCTTGGACAGGTCCATAACGTCCAGCATCAGCATCTCGTCGTCAAGTATGGCAAGAGCCCTCTCAGGAGAGAAGCCGCGGCCGATGGCGCGAACAAGATCGGATACCCTCATGACCATCAGGGGGTCCTCGGAGGATTCAACTGTGACAGTTCCTGACTCGCTGTCTATCTCAAGCAAGGTCTTGGACTTCTCCTCGATAAACTTCTTCATGGATCCGTCCGGACCGATCAATACACCTAAACGTTCTTCAGGAATCTTAATGTGCAATTATATTTCCTCCATCAAAGTTGTCAATCTATAGTGCAAATTTATTGAACTCTATTGAACTTTCACTTTAGACCAGATCTCCGCTTCCGAGCCGATGCCGTACTTCTTTTCGAAGTAGCGGGCGATGTTGGTCACATCGCGAGCCAGGAATTTGGAAGCCATTGGGTGCTCCAGAGTCACCGACTGACCCATATCGATCACTACAGGCTCTCCATCGTAGAGCACATTGAACTCACTGAAGTCAGCATGCACGAGATCGGCCTTGTTGTAGAGGAGGGAGATGTAATCGGATAGCTTATTAAAGATACGCCTGGCCTCTTCCAATTCTAGGTCCACATTCTTGAGTTGAGGAGCTGGATTGTCCCTCTCTCCTATCAGCTCCATGATGAGGATGTTATCCCTTGTGACGATTGGATGCGGAACTCTGACTCCCGCTTCCTCGGCCCTTTTCAGGTTGCGGAACTCTTTCCTGGTCCAGGCTGATATGATCGCCCTCTTGGTTCCTTTGATGTTTCCGAATCTGGGATCTCCGTGCATGTAATCCTGCATGGCCTGGAAGTTGCTGGTAGTGATCCGATATATCTTGACTGCCAGATTCTGGTCGTCACGGATGGCGTAAAAGAGATTAGCTTCTTTACCGGTGCTGATTTCTCCGCCCAGGGCATCGATTACTCCTTTGCTGGCCAGGGCGTAAAGGTTCATCAGAGTGCGAGTATCGAAGACATCGCCTTTAACCTTCAGATCGTCTGAGTCCTTTATCCTTTCCCGGAGGAGGTCGATGCGGGTGTCAAGATCCTCCTCCCTGGTCGCCCTGCTCATGCAGTCCCTTTAAGGAATCCCTTCCGCTGGAGCCAGTCAACCTGGGGACCAGTGTACCTCCAGATCACGTCAGCCTTCTCTGTCTGGAAATCCCACGGCACGATTATGACAACGTCACCCTCCCGGATCCAGATGCGCTTCTTCATCTTGCCGGGAATCCTGGCCATTCTGGTCACGCCGTCCAAACCTCTGACCCTTATCCTGTTCGAGCCGAGTAGGCTCTCGACATACCCAAACAATTCTCTATCCTGTTTATGGGGGAGGCGAACCCTCGTGATGATGTTCTCTCCATCCCCTTCTTGGCCTCTTTTTCTCAGCATATCACCTTTTGAGATTAATACGTATTCTTGAGGAACCATCTGCCATCTGCCGGTGACATGTTAACGCACCTCCGAGGCCCGGTTTCCAGAAAGCGAAACAATTTCGCCGCGCTTACCTACTAAAACCTGCGTATGATAGTTAAAGGTTGTGTTGATCAAAATAGTTATGGGCCCGACGCGATTCGAACGCGTGATCCCCGCCGTGTGAAGGCGATGTCATAACCAGCTAGACCACGGGCCCATCCATTGATCAAACCTGGCACCTGTTATTTGTATCTTGCCCCTGAAGAGAGGCACGAGAGATACATTATAGATCTAATACAAGTCTAATACAGGTATAAATGCAGGTCTATATCGCAACATGGTAGAATAATTTAAATAGGAATTCGCGAGCCTATTAACAAGCTGAGGTGTTGTATTTTTGTTTAATCCGGCCAACCTATGCTATTCGATGTACGAAACCATTCTCAAGCGGGAGATCCTCAGGGGCCATCTGGTACAGCACGTTGCAATCATCCAGGACGGCAACCGCCGCTTTGCCCGACGAATGGGAATCCCAAGCAATCTTGGGCACAGCATGGGTGCCAAGACAACGGACAGGGTCTCAGACTGGTGCCTTGAGCTGGGCATAAAGCACCTGACTCTTTATGCGTTTTCTATAGAGAACTTCCAGAGAAGCGTTGAGGAGAAAGAGTACCTCTTCGGTCTGATAAAAGAGAAGCTTCTGGAGATTTTGCGCTCGGAGAAGACCCATCGCAACCGGATGAGGGTCAGAGCCATCGGCAGGGTTGACCTGCTGCCGCAAGACCTCCGCGAAGTCATTGCAGATGTTGAAGAGGCCACTAAGGAATACGACAGTGTGTACCTGAACCTCGCAGTCGCCTACAGTGGGCAGTGTGAAATAGTAGACGCTGCAAAAGCCTTAGCCTTTCTGATCGAGGATGGAGAGCTAAAGGCGGACGATGTGGATGAAGAAATGATAGCCAGATATCTGTACCCTCATCACGACACTTCTGTTCCCAAGGTGGACCTCATAATCAGGACGGGTGGAGATGCCCGCACCTCTAACTTTCTTCCCTGGCAGGCCAACGGCAATGAGTGCGCCGCCTACTTCTGTGCGCCTTATTGGCCGGAGTTCAGAAAGATCGATTTCCTTCGGGCCATACGCACCGCCCAGGCCAGAAGGCGTCCTGAGAATCAACAAGCTTAATTACCTGAACCTTATCATGACATCCTGTTGTCCCGATGGGGTAGTGGACATCCCGAAGGCCTGCGGAGCTGTTCGCGGAAAGCCTTCAACCCGGGTTCGAATCCCGGTCGGGACGCTTGCTTTTACATGAAAGATAGATCATCATCAAGATGGATCTCGTTTTTATTGACAACCCACAGTTTTGGCGTTAAAAGACTGAGGAATTATTTCATGCCAAGACGCGGCACAAGATCTGGTTGTTTAGAACGCTTGGACACCAGTTATGAACGGCATGTCAACCGATCTCGACCAGCTCCAAAAATATAGGCCACGCAAGGTGGGCTATATAAAATTATTGAAAAATTTTATTTGTGAGGAACTGAGTAGTTCCAAGCCCAGATCTTGAACCCGACGGCTATGATCAGGAGGAAGATTACCAGCACCAGCAACGCCTGAAGATCTTCGATTACAGTTATGAGGTCCATCCTACCACCTTAATATGGCCCTTTCTCATTACTGATAAAGATTTTGGTCTTCAGCCAGGGGCTCGCGATAAATCATTATCACCGCCTAACCGGGATTGCAGCTATTCGTTTAATTAAGGGCTCTTTTGATCCGTCAAGTAATCATCCAGAGGCTGGAGGCTGAGAGCATCCTTTCAATCGGCGAAAAATGCTGTTCAAATCAAAATTGTTGCCTGGAGGGACCCGGAATCCCCCTTTAAAAGCAGGTACGCTTTAACAAATATCCTCCCATTGTGATGATGTTTTTTTAAATTAAACTTCATATTCCAAAATTAAATCTAATATTAATCGATTATTCTGGTATCATAAGTTTTCATAATTATTATGAACGGCTCTCAAATACCTATAAATCCGGACCGGATTGATTGGAGGTACAAGGAGGAATAGAAATATGGTTGAACAAATAAAGACAAAAGATGATGTCTTTGCAGCAATAGATAAGCATAATGTACGATTTGTGAGACTATGGTTCACAGATATCCTGGGATTCCCCAAGAGCTTCGCCATCAACACCAACGAGCTCGACGGAGCCTTCAGCGAGGGCATGGGATTCGACGGATCCTCCATCAGCGGCTTCCAGAAGATCGAGGAGTCGGACATGGTCATCAAGCCTGACCCGACCACTTTCAAGATCATTCCCTGGAGACAACAGGAGAACGCCGTGGCCAGGCTGTTTGGAGACATACAGAATCCCGATGGATCTCCGTACGAGGGCGACCCGAGGCAGGTTCTAAAGAAGAATCTCGCACGGCTCAAGGATAAAGGCTATACATTCAATGTAGGCCCAGAGCTGGAGTTCTTCTACTTCAAGAACGAACAGGGCACAGAGATACTGGATAAGGGCGGCTACTTCGATCTGACCACCCTGGATGCGGCATCCGACCTCCGCCGCGACACGGTCCTTGCGCTGGACGCTATGGGAATCGATGTCGAGTTCAGCCATCACGAGGTAGCACCTTCACAGCATGAGATCGATATGAGGTACATGCCGACGCTCTGAAATGGCAGACCAGCTGATTACCTTCAGGATCACAGTCAAGGAGATCGCCCACCGGTACGGCTACCACGCAACATTCATGCCCAAGCCAATCTTCGGCCAGAACGGCACAGGAATGCACTGTCCATCAGTCCCTATTCCAGGGTAAGAAGAATGTCTTCTTCAATGCCGGAGATGAGTACCACCTATCGGACGAGGCCAAGTACTACGTCGCAGGCCTGCTAAAGCATGCGCCTGAGATCACATCCGTCACTGATCAGTGGGTCAACTCCTACAAGCGGCTCGTTCCGGGATACGAGGCACCGTGCTACATCTGCTGGGCCAGAAGGAATAGGTCTGCCCTGGTCAGGGTGCCAATGTACAAGCCCGGAAAGGAGGCAGCCACAAGGATAGAGTACCGCAGCCCGGACCCAGGAGCAAACCCGTACCTGGCCTTCTCAGTGATGCTTGCTGCTGGACTTGCAGGAATCGCCAACAAGTACGAGTTGCCTGAGCCCCAGGAGCAGAACATCTTCCACATGACCGAGGAGGAGAGGAAGGCCGCAGGCATTGGATCCCTGCCCGGAAGCCTGAACGACGCCGTCCAGATCACAGAGGGCAGCAAGCTGGTTCGCGAGGCTCTGGGCGACCACACCTTCGACGCCTTCATCGCCAACAAGAAGAAGGAATGGGACAACTACAGGATTCAGGTCACCCAGTGGGAGCTGGACAGGTACCTACCTATTCTGTAGGTGCTTTCTCTCCCTTTTTTGTTTTTGGGCCACATAGCTTCAAATTCTTGCCTTCAAGTTCAAGGAAGTGACATCTTGTAACGGGCTCCTATATCATCAAAGATCGATTATCAGATCGGGGTTTGATCGTATATTTTATGAATATTTCTTAAATATCTATAAAGCCTTTAGTTGAGGCTCTTCATGCTTGCGTCGGTTATAAATAGCAGCATCGGGTGTGACTCTTCAGTTGAAGGCCGGAGTTCGAGATTATTATGCTGAGAAAGAGAAGGGAACTGTACAATAAGGAAATCTGTTCCTGCTCCATTTTCGGTGCGATGAATCGGGATGGAGAACGGTTCAAAGGCCAGGATGTCGTAAAAGCCATAGCCAACATGCATGTGCGGGGCAACGGCCTAGGTGGCGGTTTTGCAGCCTACGGCATCTATCCAAAGTACGATGACTACTACGCCTTCCACATGATGTTCGCCGGAAGCACCTGGGAGGATAAGAGGTGCGCCAAAGAGGAGTTCGATGCATTTCTCGGCTGCAACTTCGACGTGGTCTACGACGAGGAGATTCCTCACTGCGACGAGGCAAACGTTAGAGATCCGCCTCTGGTGTGGAGGTACTTCGTCACCCCAAACAAGAAGGGCGAAGAGGCAACTCTCTCGGATGAAGACTACATAGTCTCCAAGGTGATGCACGTCAACACCAAGATAAAAAACGCCTATGTTTTCTCCTCCGGAAAGAACATGGGAGTCTTCAAGGGCGTTGGATTCCCGGAGGACGTGGCCGACTACTTCATGCTTCACGACACTTACCAAGCGTACATCTGGACGGCTCATGGGCGCTTTCCCACCAATTCCCAGGCCTGGTGGGGTGGAGCACATCCCTTCAGCCTCCTTGACTGCTCGGTTGTGCACAACGGCGAGATCTCCTCTTACGGGACCAACCGCTGGTACCTGGAGATGTACAGCTATGCCTGCACAGCAGGAACTGATACTGAGGTTCTCGCTTATGCCGTGGACCTGCTCATGAGAAGGCAGAAGCTTCCCATCGAGCTCGTGGCAAAGATATTCTCCCCGCCGATCTGGAACTCCATTGACAGAATGAACGCTAAGGAGCGAAAGTTACTTAGCACCTTGAGGATGGTCTACGGTTCACTGCTCATGAATGGGCCGTTTACGATAATCATAGGTCACAGCGACAGCATGATAGGCTTGACAGATAGAATCCGGTTGAGGCCGCTCACAGCCGCTACCAGAAGTGAGATGCTTTACCTCTCCTCTGAGGAGGCAGCCATCAGGCTTATCTCGCCAGAGCTGGATCGTGTATGGACCCCCAACGGGGGAGAGCCTGTCGTCGGCCGACTAAACAGCAAAAAGGTGTTACGAGATGAAGTCATTCCTGTTTCCTGAATTTCAGGTTATAAGGGACCAAGAGCGATGCAACCAGTGCAGAGGCTGTGAGAGGCAGTGCTCCTTCGGTACGCACATCTTCGACGAGAAAACCGGCGAGATGATATCTGAAGAGGTGAAGTGTTCCGGCTGCCAGAGGTGCGTCGTCTTCTGCCCAAGAGATGCCATATCCGTCAGGCCGACTCTTTCACCATACCGGCCCAATGCCAACTGGTCCAGGGAGAAGCTGGAGGACCTGAAGAGACAGGCTGAGACAGGAGGAGTGATCCTCACTGGCTGCGGCACTGACAAGCCCTTCCGCATCTACTGGGACAGCATCGTCCTGAACGCCTCCCAGGTCACCAATCCTTCCATCGATCCTCTCCGCGAGCCCATGGAGCTGCGGACTTACTTAGGGCCAAAGCCTGACTTCTTGAAGGTGAAAACAAACGGGGATGTGGAGATAGAGACACAACTCGGTCCTGGCGTGGTGATAGAGACGCCCATCCTCTTCTCCGCCATGTCTTACGGAGCCATAAGCTACAACGCCTTCAAGTCACTGGCCTCAGCCTCCAAGCAGTTCGGAACGCTCTTCAACACAGGCGAAGGAGGCCTGCCAAGAGAGCTGCGATCCGAGTTTGGAGGAAACGCCATAGTTCAGGTTGCTTCGGGAAGGTACGGAATAGACGCCGAGTACCTGAACTGCGCCGCTGCAGTTGAGATCAAGGTCGGCCAGGGAGCCAAGCCCGGAATTGGGGGGCACCTGCCAGGAGAGAAGGTCTCGCAGTCGGTTGCAGAGACCAGGATGATACCAGTAGGAACTGACGCCATCTCGCCCGCTCCTCACCACGACATATACTCCATCGAGGATCTGTCGATGCTGATTCACGCCCTCAAGGAGGCCACCAACTACGAGAAGCCCGTCTCGGTGAAGATCGCTGCAGTTCACAACGTCGCAGCCATAGCCTCCGGAATAGTCAGGGCTGGGGCGGACATAATTGCGATCGACGGCCTGAGAGGTGGCACGGGCGCAGCACCAAAGGCCATCAGGGACAACGTAGGAATACCAATCGAGCTGGCCATCTCTGCTCTTGACCTGAGGCTCAAGAACGAGGGCATCAGGAACCGCTGCTCCATTGTGGCTGCAGGCGGATTCAGATCCAGCAGCGACATAATCAAGGCCATTGCTCTAGGCGCTGACGCTGTTTACATCGGGACTGCCGCACTCATCGCCATGGGATGCACCCTATGCCAGAAGTGCAACACAGGCAAGTGCAACTGGGGCCTGTGCACTCAGGACCCGCGTCTATCCGGAAGGCTCAACACAGAGATTGCCACCAAACGGCTGACCAACCTTCTCAACGCCTGGTCTCACGAGATCATGGAGATGCTGGGCGGAATGGGCATCAACGCCATAGAAAGCCTGAGGGGCAACAGGGACCACCTCCGGGGCATCGGCCTGTACGAGTGGGAGCTGGAAGTCCTCGGCATAAAGGGCGCAGGACAGTAGGCAGGACAATGCTGGACAGCTGGAGTGGTAATGGTAGTAGCAGTTACAGTATCTGTATCAGTTCACGGGTAAAGGGAGGCTGGTAAGATGGAGACGAGTCGAGATAGATGCAACGGGCATTCCCACCAAGGAGCTGAACGAACGGCTGAGAGCCCTTATGCTTGACGGCACTGAAAAGTTCGTCCTGAAGAACGTCTGCGGCCAGAGGTATATCGGAACCAGGCTATACTCCAAGAACGGCGACAAGCATAAGCTGGACATCGAGATCGTCGGGACTCCGGGAAGCGACCTGGGTGCCTTCATGTCCGGCCACCGCGTCAGGGTTCACGGCAACGTTCAGGACGGCGTCGGCAACACCATGGACGATGGCGAGATCGTGGTGGAAGGCCGGGCGGGAGACGTTCTCGGAATGTCCATGCGTGGAGGAAAGATCTTCATCAGGGACAATACCGGCTACCGGACGGCGCTGCACATGAAGGAGTACCTGGACAAGAAGCCCGTTCTTGTCATAGGCGGCACTACCCAGGACTTCCTCGGCGAGTACATGGCAGGCGGCATAGTCATTCTCCTGGGACTCGGCGACAAGCCCCACAGCCAGACCTTCATCGGCACAGGGATGCACGGCGGCGTGATCTACATCAGGGGCAAGGTAGACAAGCTCCAGGTGGCAGGCCAGGTGGATATCTCCGAGCCGAAGGAAGAGGACATCGCAGTCCTGGATAAGAACATTGGAGAGTTCGTGGACCACTTCCCGGAGCTTGGCCTAAGCAAGGAAGAGATCCTCAAAGGAGAGTTCATCAGGCTGGCGCCGAAATCGAAGAGACCTTATGCGAAGATGTACGCGTAAGGAACTATTTATTATTCCTTAATATTTTATATTGAAACTTATAAGTGCTACAACTTAAGCAGTGCTATTATATCATTTAGTTTTTTGTCAAGTTCACGACCTAACTTCTCGGGCAGCAATACCTGCCTCGTTCTGATGATACAAAGATCAAAATATGATCGGTTCATGAAAGTTATAGGAAACAAATTTTATTCCAATTCCAAAACTTAATTCTCCCAGTTAATTATAAAGTACACCATTATTCTGAAAGTCCAACCGTTTAATACTTTCACGTTGCAGTAGTAATATATAAATAATGGAAAAAGCGATGTTAGCCAAGAAGTTCAAAAAATTGGAGGCGGTATATGGAACATTTGCATGCCGATTATTATTTAGACCAAGGTGATATAGTGCATGTGGAAATTGATATCCAAGCAAATGTGATGCTGCTTGATGGAAGTAATTATCAAGATTACCTTAACGGCAGGAGATTCCAGTATGTTGGCGGTCATTATGATGTCTCCCCAATAAACATTCCTGCGCCCTCAACAGGACGTTGGCATTTGGTAATAGATTTGGGCGGATATTCTGGTACAATAAGACACTCTGTAACGATAATAAAAAGATGATCACAGGAACTATTCTGAATGGTTCTATTGCATATGGGGGTTTGCGCAGGGTGTTGCAGCAGGATATGTGCTAAAATTCCAATTATACTTTATAAAATTCTCTGCTGTGTTGCGTAACTCAAGGCCATGATGCTGGCAGATGTCGATTTTGCTCATTTTACCTATCATTACTGATATGCCACGATGCATATCGGTTTTAGCAGAGTTATTCAACACAGCAAAATTCTCACTCAATTGGAGGACTAACACGGCCTTTCGTGAACTCTTTTTCTCTATAGTATCCTGGTAAGTCATCAGATTTTATTGCATCTCTTGATATAGCAAACTCTTTAGATCCTGATGTCAGTTCATGTACTTTATCAGCATCGCGTAAAAGGGCAGGATTGAATGACCCGTCTTTTTCGTATATGTATGCATCTTTAAATGAAGAAAGACTTTTGTTCTTTTCACATACAGGGCAATTGCAGTTGATTTTATCACCGTACTTCTTGATCCAATCCGGCTCTTTGAAAATCCCGAGTGTCTGGGAGTCAAATCGTCTGCACTGTAGGTCTTTCGGGTCAGTAGTTAACGCTTTCTTCTTTAGATAAACTAGTGCTTTGGGCGAAATATGTCTTACCTCTGGAGAAAAGGTGTCTAATCCCCAATTCTGCAATTCATGAATGTGTGCTACTGAGAGCTTATTCTTTCCCCTAGGTGTCCTGGGTACTCCAAAAGAATGGAACCAAATGGCCTCTTCTCTATTCTTATAAAGTTCATAAAACTGTTTTGAATAATTAAATGGATTCGCATACGAAAATCCTATTATATTACACAAGCCATTATCATTATTTAATTCTCTCAAAATAGCGAATTCACGTTTGAACGTTTCTATTTCAGTTGATAATTGGAGGATTGGCATTGCTTCTTGCCCCCTAGATTTGGCTATCTCGCTATAATTTATAATTTCCACTTTATAAATAGATATATCATTATAATCAAATGGCGGTATAGAGATTATATTACACGGGCCGATTTGGACTTTATCAAAAAACCATAATTGATCTTGTGGAACCCTTTTATTACTAGGAAGCTGAATAGTTGATATAATTGGAAAATAGCGCATCATCTCTTGGGCCTGCGTAACTATTCGATTATGCCTCCTTGAGAGAGAACCATTGCCTGTAAGAAAAGCGTTCAATGAAGGGTTATCAAAGGCAGTAACGAATTCGGAAATTGGATTACCAATCGATGTATCGTGAGGAAGCGAACTAACCGAATAATAGTCCTTTTGCGTCGCAACTCTATTTGGTGTGTCGAAACTGGACGGCCCCAAGGTTACATGAATATTTCGACCGCCATATCGGTTGTCTTTGTTTAGAACTCTCACTTTAACCGATTTCACGCTATCCTCGCCTCCTGTATAGTTTCCTTCCTGGAAATAGGTGAGACAGTATTATCGACTCTTTAATATAATCTCTATAGTTCTCATTCCCATAAATTTCTTTACATATTGCTTTGGTTCCTAATTTATCCCATTTTTCCCTAAAAACTATAAGGGCCTCTTGTTGCTCTTTTGAGAGTTTATTAAAAATTTCCTTTCCTCTCTTCTTGCCTTTTACGGTAATTATAAAATGTTCTGCTGAAGAAGATTTCAATCCCTCAGTTATAATATAACCTTGATCTATATATAAGTTAATTGCAGCATCTATTCTAGCGGAAAATGGCCCATACAAATATCCATAAAATCCCGGATTTTCTGAGGGAATTTTATACCTTGGTACAAACTCCATGTAAATTAGAAATAGCATTTTTTGATATATCGTGATGCCAGCGATATATTTATTCCTCTTATGTCCAGCATAGAGAAGAAGGATTACCCAATCCTCTACAAATAAGAATAGATGTTTTTTGGAATAGTCCTGAATTTGTTGTAATTGAAATGCAGGGAAACGAACTTCATGGCATATTTTACAAATCATATAGTAATAAGAAAAGCCGTCGTCTAGCTTATGCTCTTCCTTCTCCCACACATGACGATGACTTATCACTTTACTTGGGCTTGACATGTCTCACGCACCAACAGATTTCTCCCACATCAATGCAATAATCCTTAAAGAGAATTATGCGGAATATTTTTTTGTTCTTTTTACTACATATCTCCTTGTCTGATTTATTATGTTTTTTGGTTTTAGGACATTTAATTTGGTTATGAAGCATATCTATTATCTCATGTACACCAATTTTGAATAAGGCGCATTCTATTTTTGCATGGTCCGTAAACTGGATATATCTATCGTCCCACTTATAATAATTTGGATCGCTGATTGTGAGACCGCCCATGTTTTCACTCGTTTCTCGTTTCTCTGGCGGTTTCGTATCTATGGCACATTGAGAGCCATAAGTAGCGTAACTACTATTTATTTTGTTCCGGCAGTTTTTTTTCTGTTGACCCGTGTTTCTTTGTGTCCATCGAGCTTTTCAACTGTTATTTTTAAATAATCCCCTATTTTAATATCTTCAAGTTCTCTTATCCCAAGAGGTATGGTTATTCGACCATCTTTTATTACCTTAACCGTGGCGGTGTGAATCTGTCCCATATTTTAAACGTAGATAGACTACGTCAGACGTATATAAAATACTTTTTATGGCTACCAAACCCTTCAATATGTATTAAAACGTAGTTAAACGTAGTTTATCGTATCTGAACGTATAATATCGTTAAGGATGGGCAAGAGATTATGCCTTGGGATGAATCTACAAATCAAGAATATAGTAAAGCGTTTGCTTCGTGTGGATAGGGGCGAGAAAGCAACCATCTCATGGAAATCCGAGGCAGAAACCGAGAGATCATCAAAATCACTACTTACCGTCGATGATCATAATGTCTCAATCCGCGGTCTTCAGCCCATAACTACAGTGGCATCCCTCACATAGGATACAACTTAGCTTCATCCTTTTTGATTGACAGCTCTCTTCCCATCACCGACTTCAGCCTGAACTCTAAGGACGTGTTCCTCTGCTGGTTGCCGCTAGGCACGGATCCAGTAGACGATATTCTCGCCCTTGAAGCGGTAGACAGCGGCCAAAAGTTGGATGCCGAATCCCTGCTCCATCAGGATCTGGCTTACCATCTGGATGTTCGTGACTAGGTCGCCGAAGTCCTTGTCCTCAATACTACCCAGATGTAGTTGAACTCGTCCTTCTGGATACAGTACCAGGTTCCGGTCTCCTTGAAGCTGTGTTTGAGGAGATCCTCGACTTCAGCACGGGCGGCTTCGTACCTGGACGAATCATGGGGCTTGATGCACACCGCTGCCGCGCCATCAGGCACGAGGCCCAGGTTTGCCTCATGGGTTATGGCAGCGGTTGAAATGGCAAAGAGCTTACCTGTCTTTGCCTCGGGCAGCCTGGTCTTTCCGAGGATTGAGTCGAGGAAGCCCATCTCAGCTCTCCAGCTCCTTTTCAATCGCTCCAGGGCTGCGATCCCTGGCCATCGAACCGGCAGCGCACTTCAAAATTTATGCTTAGATCTCCTCAATCTTCTCGATCAGCACTAGCTTGGCCAGTTCCACCATCCTAGTTACATTCAGGGCTATCACGGC
Organism: Methanotrichaceae archaeon; assembly: GCA_963754945.1. GTDB lineage: Archaea > Halobacteriota > Methanosarcinia > Methanotrichales > Methanotrichaceae > Fen-7. The sequence continues at coordinate 19,162 of CAVWIG010000022.1, read as the reverse complement.
ACGGTCTATCTCTTCGATGTGTTGAACGATAGCCTGTTTAACTTCGCTTGGCGACGCCGAGACAGAATCAATATCCATTCAGTACCCTCCTCAATTGGAATCTAACAGATGCGATTACGGCTGAAACAGTCACGGCTATGTTCGGATATGTTTGTACTTCCAAGGTACGCATCCTACGCACTACCGCGCAGGTTCGAATAATTGCAGTCTCCATTTGCGTATCGCCTCTCTTGCGAGGTAGGCTGCGAGAATCCTGATCGTCAATCACAGCCTTTTAAGTCTTAATAGCTAATATAGCTATATAAGCTTTTTTAGCTTAAAATGGCATAAATAGCCACAAGAACCACTAGGAGCTTAGAGTGGTTAAATGAAGATAATTGATGATAACGGTGTTGAAAGAGTTCCCCTGGGTATCGCCTACAAGAGAACCGATGCCCAAAGTAAGATTTATCTCGATAAGACGCTCAAGAATAAAGAGCTTTTGATAATAATCCTTGAGCCTACCCTTCAAGATCGGGGCATGTACGTAAAAGTTGGTCGAGGCGGCTCCAAACCGAAGGAAGAGTAGATGATGTACGTGGGAAAAGTTGCACCCAGGATGAAATGAAAGTGAGTAGGTATATTTAGATATTTTATAATTTTCCCCGCTGTTTAGCAAGAAAGGATTGACAAGATATCGGTTGTATCTAGTAGAATTCAATAGCTTTGGGAAATAGATAAATCTATAGAAATCATTTGATTAAGGGAGTTACGAGCATTGGCATACTCACCGAGGTGTTCTTTTGAAAGTCATCGAGATCCTTAGAAGCCATGAGCAAGAGATCAAGGACCGCTTCGCTGTGCGTCGCATAGGCCTCTTCGGCTCTTTTGTCAGAGGAGAAGAGACGAAAGATAGCGACATCGACATACTGGTGGAGTTCGAAGACCCGACGTTCAGGAACTTCATGAACCTTGCTTTCTTCTTGGAGGACCTCTTTGGCCGGAGGGTTGACCTATTAACTCCGGAAGGAATCAGCCATAGAATCAGGCCCTATGTGGAGAAAGAGGTGGTGTGGGCTGATTAAAGACGATTCCGTCTTTCTGGGGCATATCCTGGACGAGATAACTTTCCTGACCACTCATGTCGAGAGCCTGGGGTTCGAAGACCTCTTGGAGGACGAGCTATTGCAGCGAGGCGTCGTCAGAAGCCTTGAGATCATTGGCGAAGCCACCAAAAACATCTCTCCTGAACTAAAGAAAGAACATCCTGAGATCGAGTGGAAGATGATGGCTGCAATGAGAGACAAACTGATCCATCACTACTTTCAGGTGAACTGGAAGATTGCATGGAACGTCCTGACGACAGAGCTTCCTCCGCTAAAAGTCCATATCGAGAGGATGCTCCAGGACTCTTACTCAAAATGATCATGAACCGCTAGGTAATCACTCTCTTTTGCAGCAGCCTCGGCAAAGGCAACATCGGCCTCTGCGTCTCTGCCGAGAGCCTTGAGGGCAAGACCCAAGCTGATCCATGCTTTGCTATATGCAGGATCTATTTCGATGGCTTTATCAAACTGCTGGATAGCCTCAGCATATTTATCCTGACGCCTCAGCGCTTCGCCTTTGTTGTACCATACTTCGGGTTGCATAGGATCTCTTTCTATTGACCGGTCAAAGCACACCATTGCCTCATCGTATCGGCCAAGCTTGCCCAAAGCAGCTCCTTTGTTGTTCCAAGCTTCGGCGTTCTTGGAATCGAGTTCGATGGCCTTGTCGAAACACAATACTGCCTCGTTATATCTGCCCAGGCAGCCCAAAGCGGCTCCCTTGTTGCTCCAGACTTTGGCTCCACATGGATTTAGCTCGAGGGTCCTGTCGTAATGATTGATCGCCTCCAGATAATTCCCAATCTTGCCTAAGACTACACCTTTGTTGTACCAGGCTTTGACGTATTCGGGATTCATTTCGATAATTTCATCAAAGTATCCGATGGCCTCAGCATATTTATTCTGCTTATAGAGAACAACTCCTCTATTATTCCGGGCATCGACGTGTTCCGGATCAATTTCGAGGGTCCTGCAAAAGGACTCAATGGCATCTTCATATCTGCCGAGATGACATAAAGCCAGGCCTCTGCTGTTCCATAATTCCGCGTTTTTGGGGGCGGCCTCAATAGCTCTATCATAGAACCCGATAGCTTCATCATATTCGCCTTGTGAGTAAAGATAATCGGCTTCATCCGCCCAAAAAATAGCAGTCATTTAACACCTCTTCATGAGGAGTAGATCATGAAAGAATGGCTTTCTCCTTTGCTATGAGTTTGAGTGCTATTGAGTTCCTGAGATTATCTACTCGCAAGCACTATTCTTAACAGCTTCGATCTAGGAATGGTCTAAGCGCCTCTGTAACGGCTTGCGCTCTCTTTAGGTCGAAGCCTCATCATCCTCGGCCCTCTCGGGCAGAACCTCTTTTCGCATCCAGTAAGCCTTAATCGGTATCTTCAGCACAAGATCAAAGCCTGAAGCGCGAAGAGCCGCTACGATATCCTTCTCAGTAAGGCCAAAGCGCTTGGAGAGCCGCCTCAAACCATTGGGATCGGAGACTCTAAAGTATTTGCCCCTGGAGTTCAGGAACACGATCAATGCTGCCTCTTCTGGCCTGATAATATCGCTAACCACTATAATCCGCTCAGGGTGTTATTCAGATTGATCTTCATTCAACTAATAGCTCCTGACCATAGATGCACGAGATTGATACCAAGTCTGCAGCCGATCCATCAGCCAGGCACAGGTGCATAATCCAATCTCAAATTGGTTGCTTATCAATGCCAGCATTGCATGTTGGTCGGCGCAGTCCTGGAGATAGTGCCTAGCTACTGGCGAACTACCGATGAGCTTGTGGGATAAAATCAGATTACTGCAAAACATAACTAGCAATATACGACAATCAACGAATATATAAATATTGTGTTTTAGCAATTCTTGGCCTCTCCCAGCCCCTCAATCGATGGATGAATGGGGATTAGTTTCCAGGCGGAAGAGCCGGATATGGCAAGCACTATGAACGGAGCCTTTTCTCCATCCTTGCAGGAACGGGAACCAGGAACCACTAACTGGTAATAAATTATCCGATTCTCCAGAGTTTATCCTTAAGGTCGGGATTTGGCAGAGTTCCCTCGTAGCCACACATTCTGCATCGCACTTTTGCTGTGACCCCGTCCTCTGTCCAAGCCTCGACAATATAGCCGCATCTGGGACAGTTGGTCAGAAAGCTGCTTATAACCATTGATACATTTCCCGAGTTTCTTATCTCATTCTAGTTTCGCGCGGAGAGCCCTGATTAAAGCACTCAGATGACAGCTCATTTTCCAGTCGCCCTGAGTTTGGATTCGATAGAAATCTCCTTGTCCAAGCGGTAGTCTATGTTTACAGAAGTGATTATCCTCTGGACACCCATCTCTTTAAGCCTCTGGTTCGCCTTCTCTATCAGACCAAAGAGTTCTTCGAAGCTTTTGGTCTCAACCGAAGTGGACATCGGGCCAGGAACAAACTTTACGCCTGATTCTCTCAGAATATCGTAAACAGCCCTAATGTACTTCGCCGCGCTGGTCCCAGATCCCATAGGAACCATGGAAAAGTCAGCTACTATCATGAATTACTATAATATTGCAAAAGTATAGAAAAGTTTTGGATGACTGTATTCGAGGACTATGCTCATACGGTCTAATAATGATATTGTGAAGGCCGACCATTGCTATATATTCATTAGCTTTAACCTGTTATTTCCAAGGATTACAGCACGCATCGTCTCATCGATCTTCATCTATTTTGGGTGATTCTATTCTCTAGGTCTATGAGGGATAACTTTCCTTTGGCATTCGGAAAGGGGACATTCTACACATCTCTTTTTCTTGCGGCATCTGATGTAAAGTTTAATAAGCGCAGTTTCCACTCGGGATAGCTTTTCACCGGAAAACTCCTCTAAATCTATGCCCAGCGACTCTGCCATCTCCAACGCTTTATTCGATACATCCAGATTGATGTCCCAAACCCCTCTCATCTCCCTTAAGAATATCTGCCCCGTCACCGGCCCGATGCCTTTGAAATCTTTCAACCGGTTCTCCAAATCCTTTGAGAGTTTCGAAAAACTAATCAATCGAAATACTTATATACTATTAATACTATAATATAATGCATGAGGACTCTCATTGATTTTGCCATTCGAGCAGAATATGCTCGAGTAAAAGCCCTCGGAGATGATCTATCCGAGATCGGATCGTTGATCAATTGGGAGCGTTTCAGATTTTTGGAACCATTGATATACAAAAATAAAACTAGCCGCGGAGGTCGTCCGAACATTGACATCGTGATTATGGTGAAAGCTCTCGTAATTCAGCATTGGTTTGGTCTAACAGATCCAGAACTGGAGCGACAGGTTGCGGATAGGATCTCTTTTCGTATTTTCCTTGGCACCACTGAAGTAATTCCTGATTTCAGCACAGTTTGGCTATTCCGTGAACGTTTGATTAAGTGCGACGTATACGATGATCTTTGGAATGAGCTTCAAAGGCAGCTCGATGAGATGGGGTTTACTGTAAAGAATGGCACTATCCAGGATGCAACCTTCATAACTTCGGACCCAGGTCGGAAGAGGAACAAGAAAGACGAGCAAGGCGGGGACAAAAAGGAAGGTCAAGATTCCGAAGCCACCAGTACGAGCCTGAATCAGGAGTTTGATAAAGAGCTAATTGGTATTTCAAATAATATTATTGATGACAAGGCCAAACCACAGAGACTCGAAGAAGAGCCAATAAATGAGGGAAGTTGGGCAAAAAAGGGTGTCAAATCCTTTTTCGGATATAAAGGTCATATCTCAATCGATACCAATTACCACCTTATCAGATATTTTGAGACTACAACTGCTTCTGTACACGATAGTCAGGTAGATCTTGGAATTGAAGGGCTACCACGTTACGCCGATAAGGGATATGATGGTGCAAAAACTCGAGGATATGATGCAGCCATGAAAAAAGCTACAAGAGGTCACAAGCTTGGAATCATAGATCTTCTGAGGAATAAGAGAATCAGTAAAACGCGATCGCACATCGAAAGATGCTTCGCTGTTATGAAGCGGGGGCATAAGGGAGCACATGTTTATGTAACAACTGTCGCAAGAGCTGGAGTAAAATTCATGATGAATTCGGTCGTTTACAACCTGGAACAGTTGAAATATTTAGTGCATAAACAAACAGCCTAGCGGAAGCTCTCTAAAAAAGCGCAAAAATTAGAAACAACAAGGTAAATTGAAATCTAATAAGCCAATTTAGGGGTGAAATATGCTAAAAAACCACTATAAAGATTGAAAATATTAACGCAAGAATTTAAGGCTTCATTAACCAACACTAAATCGAAACCCTCAATGGAGATTCCGCCACTGAATGAAGTATATGAATCGGATAGGGAATACTTTGAGATTTTTCCCGACGCAGAATATGGCACGAGGTTACCACATCCCGAAGAATGGCCAGTGCCTTATGATATGCTTCATGACATGATAGTAGTTACAACCCGAGGAAATCCGCGTTATTACCGCGTTATTAGTCAAAAGCAGCAGTAGTCCAGCAAAGCGCCTGGGTGTTTTGATGTGCAGGCCCTGAGTGTTCAAACCTAAAGTAATACCCCCCCGTACATTTATAACGCATAGCAAATAATATTAAGAGGTTTTAGTGAATTCAAATGATAGTCGAAAATATTCCTGTCTAAAATTAAATGACGTCTCCGATGTAAAGGAATTGATCAGGTCGGTTCTCGAAGAGATCTGCAATGAAGGCAAACAGGTAGAAAACGCTGGCCGCATCTGTAACTTACTACAGGTCTGGTTAAAAGGCCACGAAATGAGCAAGATCGAGGCCATCGAGAAGCGGCTGAAGGCCCTAGAGGAGCAATTAGGCTCAGAGGGCAGACGATGGTCGCTGTAACTGCCCTGCAGAAGCGGCTGGATCGTTTGGAAGGTCGGCCCACAACCGAGCCGGACATTGTGAGTCTGGTGTTAACATCCCTCAGTGATTCCGATATAGACCTCCTACAAGAGCTCGCGTGCCTCCGAGAATCGGGTTTTGATGAGGAGCACGCAGCTTCGATGATGGCAGACCGACATGAGAAGGCACTGAAGGCGGTGGCAACGTTCCAGGACCGTTACGCAGCGATCTTGGAGCAAATGAAGCCTAAACCTAGACCTAAGAGGCCTTCGCGTGTACGAGGTATAAGCGATGGCTGCTAAGACAATTAGCCTAGACAACATAGAACAACAGCAAAAGAACATTAAGCGTAAGATCCGGCGCTGCAAGGAGTCAGGCGACATCAAGCGGCTTTTGGGCATTCGGGACCAATTGGAGCGTATTCGTAAGAACATCGGCGAAATAAAGGATTATAGGCTTTCAAGTCCGGTATTCCGCAGGTCTTATGAGTATGAATCCTTCATGGAGAGCCTATTAACAGGTAGAGGGCTTAGACACCAAGTCATCAAATGGGATGGTACATAATGCGTATTTGATGGCGGTCGATGCCATTAACAAAGTTACCGTGGAGCTGGCTAGGCTAGAGGTACCTGAGCGACCAAAAGATGAGGCAAGCTGCTGAAGCTGCCCAAGGAGGTCTGCCAAGTTGACCCCGGAGCAGATTCGAGCTGCGCAGAAAGCGATTAAGCGTAAGATGAGACGCTTTATCGAGACAGGCGACCTGGAGCGGCTAGCCAAACTCAAGGTCCAGTTTGCATGTCCGGAGACTGAAGGATTCTGCGTAGAAGCCATTTTTGATAATCGCGGCCTGGTTTGATATTCTATAATAGTTTTCGCCTTTGGGGTTCTGTCGCGTTTGGGGGTGTTCTTAAGTGATGTCGCATGATAGGGTGTTTACTGGTAACAACTTCCTAAAGGCGTGTTACTGTTGTGTTAATTACAGTGAAACGAATTTACATAAGTTGCTCGGTTGGAGAGAACTTATATTCTCGATGTCCAATAGGATGCGCTATGAGCCCACCAAGATTAAGAAATATCTCACAAAATCGCTGGGTTCAAAAAATATATTCGTATCTCAGTCACATTGGCAATATATATACAATAGGTTCAATCTTATTACTCGCACTAGGCTATCTCCGGGGATGGTTTAGCGTGACCCTTTTCTGGAGCTTATCATTCGAGCAGATTTTTATTGGTATACTCATCTCAGGGTTAGTTATCAATTCAGTTATAACTTACGTGTATAAGCGTCAACTTGCAAACGCGAATAGCGAACGAACTAAGACAGAGAAGGCACTCGCATCAAAGCAAAATGAGTTCGATGCTGCCAAAAACGAAATATCTCAATTGGAGAATAAAGTACATACGGCGAAGCAAGATTTGGAAACAAAACAAAGCGAACTCGATGACGCCAGAAACGAAACGACCAAATTTGGGGAAAAATTGAAAGGATTAGTCACGAAGGAGGAAGAAGACGAATTAAGACACCTTATTGGTCCGTTACATGCCGCATTCGCCAAAGATGACGAGATTATTGAATTCATGAGTTTGATAGATGCTCATATACTTCTACAGTATTTCCAGAGGCCAAAAGAGCGAGAAGAACTTGCCAAATTGCGTGCAGAGATTAAGAAAATAATGTATGAGTTTCTTGATTTGGCGAGAGATCCGTTGGACAAAGAGATAGATACTTATCTCAAATTACCCTTATTTCCGGAGAATAAGCAAAAAGCCAAAGAGGTTCTCAAAAATATCAAGATATTAGTAGAAAAGAGACAACATGAACTAGGAGCAAAGCGCAATGGATACAATAAAGAAATTTAAGGACTCCTCCTTTTAGCACTTCTCTCAATCAATCCCATCCATTTATTCTCTCCATCGATTCCTACCCCTGCCATTTCAGCAGGGGTTTTACCTTTCAGTGCCTGATGTGGCCTAATGAAGTTATAATAGATCTGGTTCATAGGTAAGATTGGCGTATCATCTACTTTTTTAGACTTCTCATAACCTTCTACTTTTCCCTGTATAGCATCTATGTGCTCCCGATTCCTTTAATGAAGCTAATAGCAACAACTTTCAGATACAGATATAATATATTTTTCATTCCATGGAGTTGTTACATTTGATATATAATTCAAAATCGTGTGACGCTATTCGGTGCAAAATCAATAGGCGTAACGCCATTGACATAAGTGCAATTTTATAAACATGGTTCGGAGCCCAATAAGTATGTAGTTACGTTATATGAAGCTGCTATTACTATAATCTACGTAATGGTTGACTTAGTAAAATGGGGAACCTAAGCGAAAAGTAGCATACTAAAACATACAGTTAAATAAAAACAGTAACATCCAAATAAATTTAAGTATAATCTTCACATAGGCTATCACTCAGCTTATTGGCATGATTGACATTAAATAATGCAAAAGTATTTCCGTTCATTCTTTGTATGAGGCATAAGACTCTACCTGGTGATATAAGAATGGACTTCATTGATAAAATACATGAATTGCAGTCTCATGCTAAAAAACAAGTTGAGCATATTCAAACTGAGGAAGCTACTAAAACCGCATTGGTTCAGCCATTTATAAATGACATTTTAGGTTATGATATAAGGAGTATTGAAGAAGTTGTGCCAGAGTACGGCGCGAATAGGGGCGGTAAGAAGGATGAAAAAGTTGACTATGCAATTTTAAAAGAAGGAAACCCAATAATATTAATTGAATGTAAATGTTATGGTACCGATTTAAATAAGGAGCATATTCCACAACTTGCAACATACTTTAATTTTATTAATGCCAAAGACCCTAAGTTTGCAGAGAACCCTAAGTTTGCTATTTTAACCGATGGTATTATTTACAGATTTTACACTGATTTAGTAAAAGAAAATGTCCTAGATGATGAACCATTTCTTGAATTTAGCATAAAAGAGATAAGAGACTCTACGATAGCGGAATTAAAGAATTTCTCCAAACCATATGACCCCACTGCTGTTAAAGATAGGGCACGTGAACTTAAATATATGGGTGATATAGGAAGACTAATTGATAGAGAATTCAAAGATCCGTCTCCCAAATTTGTCAAATACTTTGCATCACAAGTGCATATCGGAAATGTGACCGATAAAGTTGTGAGTCAATTTACTAAGCTCACGAAGAAGACACTTGATCAGTATATTGAAGATAAAATAAATTATAGATTGGACCTTGCAAAAACGTCTGAAGGGTCAGTCATTACTATTCACTCTCCTGAACAAAATATTGGATCATCAAAAGAGAAATTAGAAGGCTTTTATATCGTTAAAACCTTATTAAAAGATCTAGTAAGCCCTAACCAGATCATTACCAATGATTCTGAAAACTCTTTTGATATTCTACTTGAGGGCCCATCTCAGAGGACTATATGTCGTTTATATTTAAATGATAAACGTAAATCGATTGGTCTTTTTGATGAAAATGGGAAAGAAACAATGACTTCCATAAATTCAGTAGATGATATTTATAAATATTCGGATCAAATAGCATCTGGGATTAAGCCACCAGGTGAAAAGTCGTTCATATTTGAAGGCCAAACGTATAAACTCGAACTCTGGAAAGACATGCTCCCTAAAGTTTGTGCAATAATGGCATCCAGGCATAAGGATGGATTTGAAAAGGTGCTAGAGATTAAAGGTTCCAAATATAATTTCTTTTCAAAAAATCCTGATGAATTCAAGCATGGCGAGAAGATAGAGGGGACGGATATCTATGTCGATACAAATTTGGGTCCATGGGATCAATTGGCCCGCTCAAAAAAGATAATCGCTGCATTCGGACTTTCAAAGGATGCTATTCAATTAGGGAAGTAGCATTTTTAAACATAATTATTTTAAATTGAACTAAATAATTTCGCCCTTTTTGTACATCTTTGCGGAATGGCTCATTATCTCTAAATATAGTGAAACTATTTAGCGTAAAAACTTAAATACTAAGTCCGCTAATAAGTAAATGGGCTTAACTGAGGCTAAAACGCTAAATCGCTAACTATAACGCGGTTTCGTGCTAAACGGAGTGCTAATGATAAATATAGTATACTCAAGATCTATTCTCGCAGGAGTTCAGGGGTTCGAATCCCTTTCCCCGCACCTTTATGATCCTTTAGATAGCGATTTAGTCCCGATGCACGTTACCCGATATTTTAGAAGTTAATCACTTCTGGTATATGAATTTTAACGCAGAATAGATTCGATCTATTTTGGTTTCGGAGAACGGCTTTGCATGGAGCTTACCATTATCGCGAACCCTGCTAAGAACAATCCCTCAATCTTATACCTTGTCACCACTTTTCCTTTGTAACCGATAGGTATTCTGGCCGATGATACCAGGCGTTCTATGCGCGAACGCAGCCCAGTGTTTACCTCCCTCCTTATTATTCTTTCAGCGATATCAAATCGCCAAGGTTGCCAATAATTATTTTGATCTTGCCTTCACGGGCCAGCCCCTCAAGGATAGGATCAAGAGTGCATATCTCATCCCTGTTGATCCCCCACCGGTGCATCTTGCACCATAAGGTCTATAGATGCTTATTTCTGGGGAGCATGGCCGGAGCAAAGGCAGTGCTTGCCTGGCCCAGTGGGATTTTACTGGATTGATAGACATCGATTACTTTGAGATAGAGATAGATATAAAATAATATATTTAAAATAGTTGGTTAGAGGATAAAGGAGAAATGTTCTTGCATCTTGCGTACAACAACAATTTGGGTTGTAGTTTTCTCCCTGCACCTATGCCGCTTCCGTTACATGGATAGTCTTCAGAGCAGATGTTATTTCAGTTTCGTTATTATCGAGTAATATATGACCAACTGTTTGGGGGTTGACGTAGAAATCAGCTTCGTATATCGTTGAACCATTTGTTGATACATAACCTGATCCAACTGCACCTGGCCAACCATTGATCTTACGCTCGGATACATTAATCGTTTCTTTGTCGGCACCCAGCTTCAGCAGATCGTTCTTAGTAACGCTTGTGTCAAAGCCGCTGTTCAGATCGTAATTTGCATTGTCCGTCGTTGTAAGGAAGATAGAAACTCCACACTTGCTCGTATTGTAGTCAATGTATCTGTTTCCATTCAGTCCCTCGCTTTGGGCAGGTTTGCTGATATTTGTTTCATTACACGGCACACCTAAATCGACACTGACACTAAACGGCCCTGTCTTAAATGTGGTAACAGTACAAGACGCCAATGTAACGCAAAATGCAGCCAATGCCACAACCATTACAACAAAAAACTTAGTGTTGATTTTCATTCAATCCCTTAAGAATATTCATTAATTCTCACCCCTTATTAAACATCGCTTACGGTGTCTACGACAGTAATGGCTACACCCTATCGACTTATCAGAGATATCAAATCGCTATCCTTGCCAGTGGCGATTCTTATTCTGCCTTCCCTGGCCAGCTCCTCAAGGATAGGGTTAAGCAGTGCATATCTCATCCCTGTGTGTGCCCTCAACCTGCTTTGCCCCATCTTGCCGTCGTTGTTGGTCAGTATCCAAAGGATTTTCTGTCACGCAGAGACTGTACGGAGTAGGCTCGTCATTGGTCTCCATTTGAGTCGCTGTCTATATCGCTGTCCGATACGACAGATGTAGGTTTTTCTTCAGTCTTTGCTTTCTTTGGCTTCTTTGGTAGCGCCTGCGAAAGAAATCGATTTGCACCGCACTTAAGACAGTGCACTTTTTTGGAGTCGATTTCAGTCCAATCGTTGCCGCCACAAAATGCGCAATGTTCATTCATTTGCTTCCTCTGTCCTACTTTGTCATGGTGACACGGCGTTCGCCTGGCATGACGTATCTCTGAAGTTCAGTATCAAATGTTGCTTCCCTCTTGGGTGGAGCTCTCGGGCGACGACCCGACTTAGCAGTCATATTATCTCCTAAGCTACTCATCCTAAATACGTCTGAGTACAATGGGATGTTTTCAAGCTAAGGGATGTTATTCCTTCTACACCGCAAAACTCTTCCAGTCCCCCTTCGCCTATTTCCAGAACTGCCACCAGTCCTTATTATCTACAGTTTTTCGACATGAATCGTTTTAACTAAACTAGCTCCGATGCACCGCTCGTCCATGGGTAAGTCCCACTAGATATAAACAATATATCAAAAATAGCTGGTTAAAGGATAGTGGAGAAATGTTCTTGCATCCTGCATGCAACAACAATTGGGGTTGTAGTTTCTATCCTACGCACCTATGCCGCTTCCGTTACATGGATAGTCTTCAGAGCAGATATTATTTCAGTTTCGTTATTATCAAGTAATATATGACCAACTGTTTGTGGGTTGACGTAGAAATCAGCTTCGTATATCGTTGAACCATATTTTGATACATGACCTGATCCAACTGCTCCTGGCCAACCATTGATCTTACTCTCGGATACATTGATCGTTTCTTTGTCGGCACCCAGCTTCAGCAGGTCGTCCTTAGTAACACCTGTGTCAAAGCCGCTGTTCAGATCATAATTTGCATTGTCCGTCGTTGTAAGGAAGATAGAAACTCCACACGTGCTCATATTGTAGTCAATGTACCTGTTTCCATTCAGCCACTCACTTTGAGCAGGTTTGCTGATATTTGTATCATTACACGGCACGCCTAAATCGACACTGACACTAAACGGCCCTGTCTTAAATGTAGTAACAGTACCATAGGCCAATGTAATGCAAAATACAGCCAACGCCACACCCATCACAACAAAAAACTTCGTGTTGATTTTCATTCAATCCCTTAAGAATATTCATTAATTCTCACCCCTTATTAAGCATCGCTTACGGTGTCTACGACAGTAATCGCTACACCCTATCGACTTATCAGAGATATCAAATCGCTATCCTTGCCAGTGGCGATTCTTATTCTGCCTTCCCTGGCCAGCTCCTCAAGGATAGGATTCAGTAATGCATCTTCCACTCCCATACATCTTCTTAATCTGCTCCGCTCCATCTTTCCGCCGTGGGCGGCCAGTGTCCAGAGGATCCGGTCACGTGGAGACTGTGAGAAGCTTGTCATTTAATCAAGAATTGCCACCAGTGCTTTTGATTTTTCATCAAATCATCTTTTATTGCTGGAATTAACTGGTTAAAGACAGCGTCGTTAAAGGCTTGATAATCCTCTACATTTTGAGCCTTTCTTATCACATCGCCAAAAATGCAATTTATGTCTTCGCCCGCGCTAATTTTCATCTTCATTTCCAGCAATTTTAATAAATCTTTTATCCTTTTAATTCGGTCAAGTGGGACGGTTGGGTCCCCAGTCAATTTTTTGGAACTATTATAAAGTTCATTATAAGTTTCATTTTCGCTTCTAAAATCAACAATAACACCCATTATATTAAAGTAAACATCCTTTTTTAGTTCATATTGACGTTTTTGTTCTTCTATTCTGATAGTCGACAAATATGTTAAGATCCCGCCTATTATCACAACAACAATTGCTGTTATCGAGGGTAACCAATCTTTAATTAAGTTTGGGGAGGCGTGATTCAAAGCGGCGTTTATCGATGCAATGAGGACAACCGGGTTCACTTTAATCCCTCCTCCAAAATTGCCACCAGCCTTTCTTTTTGGCCTCTTCCTGGGATGGCGGTAAGGCCAGGACGCTTATCTGTTGGGTAAGTTGGCCGACATGACCACGTAGAAACTCTATATCTGATTGTTGACTCTTGAAGGCCATCTCATACTTCGAGGCTTCAGATCGTGCTTTTTCTAGCTCTTCGCGAGCTTTCATACCCTCTTCCTTCGCGAGTAATACCTCGTTTGACAACGATTCTATTTTCTTTTGCGTTTCTGCTATCTGGTTCTCTAGGGTATGAATCCGTTTATCCTTCTGGAATACCTCGTTAGCTTTTGTTCCTACTTCAAGGGTTTTCTTCTTTAGCTCATTTTCCTTATCTATAAAGGTATTACTTAGGGTATGAACTTTCTCGCGTAGTGGTAATACCTCTTCGGATAATGATTCCAATTCTTTGATCTTCTCCGCCAATTGGCTATTTAGCCTATCGATCTCGATTTTGTAGTTATCGGCTCCGTTTGAATAAAAATCAATGGCCTTTGCCACATATTGGGATCGATTCATACCCTTGGTATTACTGCCTTCCTCAAGTTTTTTTAATGTGGAATCAGGAATAGAGACGGCTATTTTAGCCATGTGTCATACTGTAGTATGAACTTGGTAATACAATTTTCCTACCAAAGTATGACTGAGGTATGAAAAAGATCCACACCAAAAGCTTTTTACCAGAACAGAAGAAGGTATCTATGTTAATAGCTCACAGGCGGCTCTGAAAATAGCGAGTAATCGCTTGCCGCCTGGTTAATTACTCTCTTTTATCGGGTTTGATTTTGTCTAGTATCAGCTCCAAATCAATGAAGCGATCTGCTAGCCGAATCAGATCTTTGCTGATGCCCTGGCTTTTGAAATATGCCACTTCTACAATCAGTCCACGCCTTTGAACTTCGTCTATTGCTTTGTGGTAATCGAGATCTCCGGATACTATTGTGGCAACGTCATAGGCTCCTACCGCGGCCAGAGAGAGCAAATCCGAAACTAAAGCAACGTCTACGCCTTTCTCAACTTCCTTTTCAATTGTAATGGTTTCGCCGCAACTATCACATTTGAAATCGAAAGTCCTTTTCCTCAGTGGGATAATCGAAGTCTTAAATCCCGAATATTCTAGGTAATAGTAATAACCCATTTCCTTATCTATCTTTTTTTTCAATTCAGGGTCATTATTCGGGTTTGGTGGTATTGAGTTGTAATAGTACACCCTTTTTAGCTTTCGCCCCTCAGCTAGCGTATTTGTTAGTTTGACACTGTCAACCAGTGCGTGTAATTTGCGGGCCCCTCCCATCAGGTTTTGCCCGTCAATAAAGATCATCAAGCGGTCTTCTGTCATTATTATCTCTGGAAGGTTGCAAGATAGCCATAAGGGTTATGGGTCCGCTCGCCTAGAAAGTTCTATTACACTTTGCACATGCTTATCAAAAATGTCATAGAACTAATCTGAGGGTGCACATAGGCACCGCGAAAGTAATCCATAGACCGATATACAACTTGCAAAATCGGCCTAAACGCTCTTCTGGCAAACCTATTATTCCACAGACTTTAAGCACAAATTGATCAGCTCGCCTGTTATCGGTCTAATGTGGCAGAGCATAGCGATTCTGATGATATATAATCTATACCGCAAAGGGCTGCTTTACGAGTTAGAATGGGTTTGATAATATTAAACGAATCGATAATCGCTATGCAGCGAATGAGTTTGACGCGTAGCGAAAATGCAATCATGATTTTTTGGGGAGAAAATGTTATACATACTAGAACATTGCAAAAATATTTATATTGAACCTATTGATCTTTTTTTTTCTTAACGTTGTATAAAAAGATCAATTTCTTTATAGTGGAGCTGCGAACGCAGCTCCGAGTAAAACCAAGACTTAGAGAGATATAAAGCGTGAAAATCGATATCTGTAGGCAAGATACTTCACACTTCACGTTATCCGTGAAATGTTATATCTATTCTCTTTTTAAGATATAATCACCTTCTAACGCATTGCTAACGCATTACTCTTATATGTCTAATACTAGGTTTATATAGAAATAACGGAAAATTCGCCCGTTATTTTGGGTTTGCGATCAATTTTTCAGCTTACTCTTATCTATTCCCCCTTAACATTTCACACTTCACGTTTAGACGTGAAATGTTAAATGATTCTGGACCTAAGCTTAAGCACCTTCTCTCTGCCTTTCCCTGGACGAGTCTGGATCTCATAACGCCTCATATCTAATTTCGAGATCAGATGGCTCATTTGTTGCTGTGAAATGTCTAAGTCCTTTTCGAGCTGGCTTAACGTCCTGCCTCCTGTGGACTTCAGGATCCGCTCTAGGTCTTCTAAGCGCGCTTTAGTCTTCTGCCCCTTCGGGACAGAAGGGGAACGTTTCGTGAGCCTCCAGACCTCATTGATAGCCCCTGCGTTCCTGTTTATCGCGTCGGCCTGATCGTCTTGCTGTATCTCTAATTCGATTATCCTAGCCCTTAGTTTTTCAATCTCTTGGAGTAAATCAGTAAGGAGAGCCTTTAATCTAGGGTCGGATATGGTCGATACACAGCTATCAATCGCCTCTATGAGACTTGTATTCATAGCCAAGCACCATTTTTGACTTAGCTATCTGCCCCTTTCTTGCGCTTGGCCTTGTTTTGATAAGATAACTTCAGTTTAGCCAATCCCGCCTCAAAAGCGTGGGACTTAGTGGCAAACGTCTTATCAGTTATGCCTTCTTCGACCCATTTAAGAAGGCTTTCATCTATTGATACACAAACCTGAACTTTCGCCATTAGATGCCTTTATCACCACCAAAGTATATGAGACTTACCTATCAAGTTATATCATAACACCCTATCAAATTGTATGATATCCTTATAAAGTTATATGCATTAATCTGTTCTTTTGTATGTACAAAAATTGGATATCTTGCAGTATATGAGCAAACTGCGTGATGGCTGATACGCAATTCCACACTTTATAAGAACTTGCCCTCACCATACTGAATACCGACGAGTTGTAGGTGAAAAAGATGTTTGTAAAATAATCCTCTGGCTTCGCAGACTCCAAAAAGGAAAGGTCAGTTCTACACGTTATACGTACTCTCGTAAATGAAGATTAGCCCTGTCGTCTCGGCTAGATTACATCGATTGTTATCTTGTTGCTTTCTTCATTACCTGATGTTAGATACAATTCATGTCTACCGGATACATCCCCTTTGAACATATGAATAGATTCGCCCGCGTTGAAATAGTAGTTGCTCACAGTTGAAACGCTGTTAGGATAAATTTCGTGAACTCCTACATATCCCCCTCTTGGCAAATACAACAGTAGCTGTAGCGTGCCACCCGAGGAACATTGAGCGTATGTTGATCCACCTGAAGCAGTATTAATCCAGAGTTGCGGACTATAAGAAGGGTTGGTAATTGTGGCCGAGCTGACTGGTGCATATGACGGCTGCACAGTCGACGGCGCGCCTGTGGGTTGGCTAGGAACTTCCATACCAGTGGCTTCATAAACCTGAATGGTATTCAACAATTGAGATGTTCCCTGATCCCATGGAAAGTTCGAAGATATTACAACAAGTGATCGCCCCTGATCAAAGGACGGTTGATAAATTGCACTGTAACTTTTCATGCTAATATTGGCAACCGTCAGATTATAAGAAGCAAGTACTCCTACTGAATTGTCAATTACAAGTGTAGCAGTTCGAATATCGGTCGCGTTCTCAATTTCGTTGTGTATCATCTGTTCTAATTCATTGGCCGTTAGTAGTGATGGGTTATCTTCGAAAATTTGCATTGAAATCAACGTAACTTGTGGTTTAATATTTGATGATATGTGTACTTCGAAAACACTTATACTGCCATTCTGTTGTTGATATTTATAAGGACCAGTTTCATTGATGGTATAGTCGGTGGATGGTAATCCCATGTCGAATGATAGAAAATAGGGACCACTCCCATTCTCAGGCATAGATGCGTCATGCGATGTGGGTGCCGTGGTACTAAGGGGCATCGAAATTGCAAGTAATGTCAAGAAAAATATTAATCGTTTCATGGCCCACCCGATGTTGTTGGAGTTGTTGAAGTTGTTGGAGTACTTAGCTTCTCTTGTATTTTCTGACTAAGATCCTTTTGATAATTATGACAATTTTGGTCGAGGCCTGTAGTCGTCAGACTCTTCTTTGCACTCTCAGATATGGCCATTGGTATTGGGCCGCCTTGTGGTGTCTCCTTGGTACCCGGAGTATAATCTTTTCCCTTTCCTGATGGAGAGCTTGGATTAAAGCCTGTAAAAGTTCGAATTGGCCTCCCTTGAAGTTTTTCCGTAAATATGGCTATTCCTGTTTTTGGATCATTACCTATCTTTCTAATTTCATGCGCATTCTTGGTACTACCTTGGTCAAGGTGAATTATAGTACCATCGTCGAGCGTATTAAGATCTGTTCCCGGTGGTATAGGTACTTCTGGATTATACTTGCCTGTGGGAGCCGCGGCCAATTCTATTGGAGGGGAATTGTCATCTTGTGTCGGGCGCCCGATCTGAAGAACTTGCCTATTATTTTGCTCAATAATAGGTGCGATCTCAGGAGGAGGCTCCTGATACGAACCGGCTCCTCCGTCGCTCATGCCGTTCTGTGGACCATTATTAAGAAATGCATTTGCCCCTCCTTCCCATTGGGATTGCTCCGCTTCTGCTTGTCCATTGTTAGACGAACTGGAAGTCGCTCCTCCGCCGCCAGAACATGTTCCAGGGATGCCGCCACAGTTACAATTGGGATCGCTGCAGCCACATGGGCATGCGAGCGTTGGCGATACGCAAATCAAGAACAATACAAATGTAAATGCAACCATCCTGAAGGCGCGCAATCTCTTCCCCTCGATTCGATATGATTAAAGGATATATTACCGAATGCCTCTAATTTATAGTTTCTGACATGACTTGAAATTGAGATAGATATAAGTTTGAAACGTTATATGGCTATCCAAGTGGGGATATTGAAATGCACAAATTAGGAATAATAACACTAGTCCTGCTGCTTTCGGGGGCACTATCGACTTTTCAAGTGATGGTTGACGTTTATATGGTATCTCTTGGAATCATATTTTCAAATTTCGTATTCATAATCTGAGATAGAGCGCAAGTTTTCATAGAAAAGGTATTAATCCTAATGTCAATTAACATAAAATAATACAATTTAGTGATTTCACTATCGGGTGACAATAAACTCTATAAATCACTTGGTTTTGAGACAGTGCCCTTTCGGGCATTGGATTGGCATATAATATTAGCACAGTCGACAAGTCAATGAATTGCACTTGCTTGAAAGTAATTTATCTCGGTCCAGATGGCAAAAATCTGGCTATAGATATCTATGACCCTGCCTGTAAATGTACCACGAATAATACCGAGATTTCTTACATGGATCAGGAAGGCCATTCTATAGTAAACGGTGTTCATAGCCCATTCTGCCATTGTGGCACGAAATGCTCGTTGAGCTGTTTGTGTCTGAAAAACCTGACAGTCAGAGGAGGATTTCTATTTACTAACAGATTTCTTCGCAATGAGTAGTTTTCGCCGAAATTCATACC
>CAVWIG010000021.1:0-107009 GCA_963754945.1 Methanotrichaceae archaeon | reverse complement strand
GCATGATTATTATAGTATTATTTCGTTATTCAAGAATTCATAATTTATTTTAACTAATTACTTATATGCTCCTAAGTATATCATACAAAATGAATGCTCTTTTAATCTCGGCGACCATTCCTTCTGGTGAAGATGCCCGAACCGTCTCACCAAAGATACCTTGATCGATGAGAAAAAGCCTTCAACTGCCCACCTTCTACCGTACTGATGCATTTGCTTCCAACCCTTGTAGCCCATTTTTTTGAATTCCAGAACAGCTGTTGACCTGGCTGATGCATCTTTGCCTACTATCGCGTTCTCTCTGATCTTAATCCCTGGACAATCTACACCTTTCGATTTCATAAATTCAAATGCGTCGTTTGTGTCATATGCGCCATCCATCAACCCCTCCTCAATATTGACGTCTTTCAACAAAGGGCGCAAAACCTCGCTATCCGAGGTATCTTCTTCTGTAACTTCCATAGACAATAATCTCTTTGATTCAACGTCGACTGCCACATGAACTTTAAGCCATCCTCGCCGCTGCTTTCCGTGTTTCTCGCGCATCCAATCCCCTCTATTTGTTACCTTTATCCCAGTTGAATCAACTGCAACAACAGCGTCGTTCTCTGGTATCTCTATTCCAAGATCTTGCTTAGAGATTCGCTTATGGAGGGTGGTATAATCTGCCGCCACCAATCCTGGTTCATAGGTCGAAAGTCGTCCAAAGAATCCTTCAAGTTGACGATATGGCATTCGAAAAAAAGAGTATATTATTGATGCAAAAGTTATAAAAGTGTTAGGGTATTTGTATGGAGCGCCTGTTTTCTTTCTATTCATTTCTCTTAATTCCCAACTCCAGTTCTTCACACAACTCAAATCGAGATAGAATTCGCCTCTTCGAACAAGTTGGGCATTATATTCTGGCCAGTCTCTATTATCAACATAGTTCATGACACAATATTTATATTTAAACTATTTAAGCTTAATCGACACAGCAGCCTTAAACGGAAACACGAAAGATGAAAAGCTCTCCACGTTGCCCTACTCCAAACAACTGGATCTGTTGACAACTGCGCAAAAGAACATCAATAGCTGCCATATCTGTGGCGGTAAGGTCATTCCTATTCATGGCTTCAGACCGCAGTCCTTCGACCAGAACAACGACACCCTCAAGGCTCTGGAGAGCCTGGGATTCCAGTACGATGCTGGATTCTTTGCCGGGACTCTCTACCGGCCCGGTCACAAGAACGATACATGGCCTTATCCCATCGCGGGATACAACCTATACGCGGTGCCGATCAGCAGCTACAACTCATCAGGAGTCAAGGTCAATCTCTCCGATCGTTACGCAAAGGAAGTGTTGGGATTCAGCGGCTCGAAGTGGTTTGACATTCTGAAGGCAAAGCTCGATGATGCTGCAATAAGTGGAGATCCTGTTGTGGTGATCTTCAGCAACCAGGTTTCGGGTTCAGGCGATTACTTGGATGCATACAAGAATTTCGTCGAGTACGCCACATCCACGAACGCCAAATTCGTCACTACCATGGAGCTGGTCAACATGACCGCAACTAAGAGCACAACAGGCAAGCTTCCAGCTATTTCGGGCGTTAAACCGTCTGTTTGCCCCACCTGCGGACAGAAGAATGAAAGCAAAGGCAGCTTATCCATAGGAGTAACCCAAACACACCCAGAAAACTGCACTAACTGCAATAAATCCTCTCCGAATGCTACGAAACCCAGTTGAGACTGTCAGGCCGCCTAAGGGCGGCTAATTTATTTATAATGAGCCGTGTAGATCCCTGATAACCCGGCATGAATTACTTATTATAATACAAGTTACAATTATGAGCAAGAATCGAGTAAATGATCCTTTTGAGGGTCCTGAGGAGAATGGCCATCTTGAGAAAGTTGCGAAACGTGAATTCCCTCACATGATTTCAAAGCTCTGCAACGGTAAAAGGCTCGATCAAAAGGGTATTTCTTTCCAATTAGCTGTTCTGTTGCAGTTGGCTTTTCTACTAATACTTCTTCAGTTTTCTATATTAACGCAGACGGTATCAGCTTTGGGCACACCTACAGCCGCTTTTTCAGCCTCACCCCTTAGTGGCTGCTCTCCGCTGACGACAACCTTCACAGACACGTCTAACGGGAATGGCTATACGATAACTAAGTGGGATTGGGATTTCAACGGTGACGGTGCTATCGACCGTACTGACACAACAAAACCAGGCCCGTTTACATATACTTACACCACTCCTGGCACTTACACTGTGACTCTAAAGGTGACAACTTCATACGGAACGAACACCAAGACAAGGACTAATTATATTACAGCCCAGGGCTCCAAAGCAGACTTCACTGCTACTCCGACGAGCGGCTGTTCCCCCTTGACTGTGACCTTTACCAACGCAGCTCTTTGGACCAGCAAATCCATAACCAAATGGCAGTGGGACTTCACTGGTGACGGTACTATCGAACGAACCGACACCACAGCGCCTTCCCCTTTTACTTATGAGGGTTTCGATTTAGTGTTGGTTAATGAAGCCTTAAATTCTTGCGTTAATATTTTCAATCTTTATAGTGGTTTTTTAGCATATTTCACCCCTAAATTGGCTTATTAGATTTCAATTTACCTTGTTGTTTCTAATTTTTGCGCTTTTTTAGAGAGCTTCCGCTAGGCTGTTTGTTTATGCACTAAATATTTCAACTGTTCCAGGTTGTAAACGACCGAATTCATCATGAATTTTACTCCAGCTCTTGCGACAGTTGTTACATAAACATGTGCTCCCTTATGCCCCCGCTTCATAACAGCGAAGCATCTTTCGATGTGCGATCGCGTTTTACTGATTCTCTTATTCCTCAGAAGATCTATGATTCCAAGCTTGTGACCTCTTGTAGCTTTTTTCATGGCTGCATCATATCCTCGAGTTTTTGCACCATCATATCCCTTATCGGCGTAACGTGGTAGCCCTTCAATTCCAAGATCTACCTGACTATCGTGTACAGAAGCAGTTGTAGTCTCAAAATATCTGATAAGGTGGTAATTGGTATCGATTGAGATATGACCTTTATATCCGAAAAAGGATTTGACACCCTTTTTTGCCCAACTTCCCTCATTTATTGGCTCTTCTTCGAGTCTCTGTGGTTTGGCCTTGTCATCAATAATATTATTTGAAATACCAATTAGCTCTTTATCAAACTCCTGATTCAGGCTCGTACTGGTGGCTTCGGAATCTTGACCTTCCTTTTTGTCCCCGCCTTGCTCGTCTTTCTTGTTCCTCTTCCGACCTGGGTCCGAAGTTATGAAGGTTGCATCCTGGATAGTGCCATTCTTTACAGTAAACCCCATCTCATCGAGCTGCCTTTGAAGCTCATTCCAAAGATCATCGTATACGTCGCACTTAATCAAACGTTCACGGAATAGCCAAACTGTGCTGAAATCAGGAATTACTTCAGTGGTGCCAAGGAAAATACGAAAAGAGATCCTATCCGCAACCTGTCGCTCCAGTTCTGGATCTGTTAGACCAAACCAATGCTGAATTACGAGAGCTTTCACCATAATCACGATGTCAATGTTCGGACGACCTCCGCGGCTAGTTTTATTTTTGTATATCAATGGTTCCAAAAATCTGAAACGCTCCCAATTGATCAACGATCCGATCTCGGATAGATCATCTCCGAGGGCTTTTACTCGAGCATATTCTGCTCGAATGGCAAAATCAATGAGAGTCCTCATGCATTATATTATAGTATTAATAGTATATAAGTATTTCGATTGATTAGTTTTTCGAAACTCTCTTATATTTATTCCACCCCAGGCACTTACACGGTAAAGCTGACGACGACCACATCCTGCGGAACGAACACTATGACCAAGACCGGTTACATTACAGTGTACAGTCCTCCCACAGCCAACTTCACAGCTACGCCAAACAGCGGCTGTTCCCCCTTGACTGTGACTTTTGCAGATACATCTAACGGGAACGGTCAAACCATAACAGGTTGGAGCTGGAACTTCGGGGACTTCACCACCTACAGCGGCCAGAATCCTCCGGCTCACATATATTCTAACGTGGGAACCTATATCGTCAAATTGACTGTTACCTCAGCTTGCGGATCGAATACCAAGACTGCTTATGTTACAATCTCTTCTCAACCCGTTGTTGTCCCAGGCACCTACGGACCAGCGTGTGTTAGCGGCAGTAATATCACTTTAGTCGGTTCCCCCGGAGGCGGAACCTGGTTCGGAGATGGTGTTTCAGGAAATATCTTCAGTCCTGCAGTCGCTGGACCTGGGGACCACGTTCTGACGTACCAGTATACGAGTGGAAGCAGTTGTTCTTCCTCCAATGCGACCACACTGATGGTGGTTCCTCTGCCTCAGACTACAATCACAGTTGAATAGTACATTTTACATCAGTGGCTACCGGCTATCAAGCTAGATATTTTCAAGAAATCAGGCACAGCGGAAACAGATGAGATATATGACGCGAGAGGCGTTGATGCCTCCCTTCCAGCGTGCTAGAGCTTAATTTTCACCCCGAAAAGTTTCTCGAACTTCTCGTATTTCGCCCTGGCGCGGTAGAGGTTCTGCCTTGTGTATGGCTTGTTTTGCTCGCATGCCTCCAGAGTCCTCACCTCTGCCGGGGTAAAGACCGCTTCAAGCTGCTCTCTTGGCAGAGAGGATATGCTCTTGAATTCTGGGGAACTTTCGAGCTCCTGATCTCCCAGCCAGTTCCAGTCGCTGCTGTAAAGAAGTAGCACAAGGTGTTGGTTATGACATTGAGCCGAAACCAGCCAGCCTTTGTCGGATCGATGATAGGCAATGCTCACCAGATCGTCATCGCATTTGGAGCAGAACCCGACAACGTTCTTCTCCAAGGATACCGGCTGTAGCCTTTTCCCATCAAAAAAAAGAGCAAAGCTTCCCTGCTCTAGCCTGTTCATCTCCCTCCTGGTTTTTTGGGCTTTCTTAGCTGTATCTATTCCAGGACATCCGACATACTGTACACGCCCGGATTGGCCTCGACCACCCATCTGGCGGCCCTTACCGCACCGCTTGCAAAAGCCGACCTGCTGTGGGCTTGGTGCTTGATCTCTAACCGTTCTCCTGGTCCAGCGAAGAGGACTGTGTGATCTCCGACAATGTCTCCAGCTCTAACGGCGTGAACTCCTATCTCCTTTCCCCGCAGGGCCATCCCTTTCCTGCCGTTAACGACCTGTTCGATGCCTGTAGCATTCTTCAGGACATCGACGGCGGCCAGAGCGGTTCCACTGGGCGCGTCCTTCTTCTGGTTGTGGTGAGCCTCTATCACCTCAA
This sequence comes from Methanotrichaceae archaeon, assembly GCA_963754945.1. Taxonomy (GTDB): domain Archaea; phylum Halobacteriota; class Methanosarcinia; order Methanotrichales; family Methanotrichaceae; genus Fen-7. Next base: position 101,707 of record CAVWIG010000021.1, on the reverse strand, counting down.
TGTCGTAATCCTTCAAGGCAGTGGCCGCTTCGGCCAAAAGCTTCCAGAAAACATTCACACCTATGCTGAAGTTGGGAGAGATAACAGCAGCGGCATGACCATCTATGGCACCCTTCATTTGACCGAGTTGTCCTTCTGAAAAGCCGGTGGTTCCCACTACCAGATTAACGCCCATCCCGGCTGCGTTGATCACAGTTCCCACAGCGGCAGAAGCGGATGTGAAGTCGATCAGCACATCGGGCTTGGTAAGAATCAGCACTTTTTTCAGGGCGGACGCTTCGGAGACACGTACGTCTCCTAACAGCGGCAAACCTTCACCCTGGATGTCGAAGCCAGCCACTAGCTCCATGTCCCCAGACTTCTTTATCTCCTCGATTACCAGGCTACCCATCCGTCCAAGTGCACCGGTAACAGCTACCCTGATCATTTGAACTCGCCCAGCTTGTCGATCCAGTCCTTCAGGACTTTCTCCTTCTCTGGAGCCATCGACGCCAGGGGAAGGCGCAGGGGGCCGGCTGCAAGTCCCATGAACCTGTAGGCAGTCTTTACTGGTATGGGATTGGTCTCCAGGAACATGGACCTGACCAGAGGTGCCAGCTCATAGTGAAGCCTTCTGGCCTTTGTAAGGTCTCCGCTAGCCATGGCGCTGACCATCTCGACGGTCTTTCTTGGAGCCACGTTGGCGACCACCGAAACTACTCCCGATCCTCCCAAGGACATTATTGGCAGGGTCAGGTCGTCGTCTCCAGATAGAACGAAAAAGCCAGTCCCTCGGGTAAGCTCGATGATCTGGGAGACCTGAGAAAGGCTGCCGCTGGCCTCCTTTACACCGGCGATGTTCTTCACCCGGGCAAGCCTTGCCATGAGATCCGGCTTGAGGTCAATGCCTGTCCTCTTTGGAATATTATAGATGATAATTGGAATATCGCATTTTTCGGCGATGAGGCGAAAATGCTCAAACATGCCCCGGTCGTTGGGTCTGTTGTAGTAGGGCGTTATCAGCAGGGCCGCCGCAGCGCCAGTATCTGCTGCGTGCTTGGTCAGCTCTATGGCCTCCGCGGTGTTATTCGACCCTGTGCCTGCGATAACAGGCACCTTTGAGCAGTCCACTGCAATCTCGACGACGCGTTTATGCTCCTCGTGGGTCAGAGTGGCTGACTCGCCAGTGGTACCGCAGGGGACTATTCCAACAATGCCCGACTCGTCAAGAAACTCGATGTTTCTCCTCAATCCCTCCTCGTCAAGGCTGTAGTCTTCTTTGAACGGCGTGATTATTGCAGGCAGGACGCCTTCAAATGACATCAGCCTCGACCCCGATCCCGGCCCTTCTGCGTTCTCCTCTCTGCCTCAGAACCCGAGATATGTATCCGGCTACGCGGTTGCGAATGTTCTTGTTCTTTATGTCAGTGTACTCTGATACAATCAGCTTGTTCTGCTCAAAGTCGGGGCTGAAAGAGCTCTCGTAGGCCTTCAGCAGGTCCATTGCGAAATTCTTTATGTAACTAGGCTTTACGCTACCCATAATCAACACTCCATATATGGCGATCCTTTGGTCTTGCATCAGCCTTCGATTTATATCTTGCCATCAGATCGATGAACCATCGATGTTCCATTTTGCCCGATCGACTTCAAGAGGCCGTCGGTCTGTGTTACCAGCTAATGATAGTTTCAATCACAAGGAGCTCGGCAGCCTTTTTCTTTCAACAGCGCCTCGAACTTGCTGGCTTCATCCCTGAGATTGCCAGCCTGGTCCACGGGTCCGACTCCACGGCCAACGTCCATGCTCCAGGAGATGGCCTGGGCCGCGAATTGCTTGGCTTTGGCCGCAGCCTCCATGAGGGGCAGGCCAATAGCGAGAAATGCAGTTAAAGATGCGGAATATGTGCACCCCACCCCATGGTTGCCTCCTGTCACCCGTTCGCCTTTAAGCAGATGGACCTTTCTGTTTTCGAGTACGAGATCTGTGCAGTCCAGGTGCCCTCCTTTGATAATAACTGCTCTTGCTCCAAGGTCTGCGATCCTGCGGGCTGCAATCTGTGCGCTGTCAACATCTTTCACTTCTATGCCAGCAATTGCCCTGGCTTCGAAGATGTTGGGGGTCACAACACTGGCGAGAGGAAGCAAGCTCTTCATAAGAGCCGCAACCGCGTCAGGCCGCAGCAGCCTGCCTCCCGCTTCCGCCTCAATCACAGGGTCGACTACAAGAGGTATTCGTGTCTCAACTATATGTTTTGCAACAGCCGAGACGATCTCAGCCGAGTAGAGCATTCCTGTCTTTGCATAAGCAACGTGAAAATCGTTCGTGATGGAGCGGAGCTGGGCTGTCACGACCTCAGGCTCCAGGCCGAATACATGCTGGACGCCAACGGTGTTCTGGGCGGTGATGGCAGTTATGGCCGATGTGCCGTGCACGCCCAAGACGGAGAAGGTTTTTATGTCCGCCTGGATTCCGGCTCCTCCGCCGGAGTCTGATCCTCCAATAGTGAGAGTTACTAGCTTATTTCTCGCCGCTGTATTCCCATTCACACAGATGCTGCAATCGGTTGTTGATATATAATTTTCGTGCTACAGGAAAAAGCTTTATGTCATTTGATATCAAACTATTAACATAATAATTGAATATAAAATAAGGTTCTTTACTGCTGGTATTCATGTTTCTGAGAAAGCTGCGATATATGGTTGTCGAGTAATCCTACATCTACCTATGCTCTGCGATAATCGCTCATGGGCTGCGCAACAATGCTCTTACAAGCCGGGAATAACAGCACTAGATCCTCCTGCTGTGATTAGATCCAAATTATATCCCCAGACGTGACGAGTGGAAATCCGCGATTCCTTCGAATCCAACATTATTCTTGGGCAAGGGAGAACAGCTAAAACAAATCAGCCCGTACTTGAATAGTGAATTCGATATGTTAGGTCGTCTCATGTGAAATAACATAGAACATAGATTAAGGTGCAAACAAAAAAGAGGTGGAATGCATCCGCTTACACACAAGGCAGCCAGTCAACGCTGATGGCGCCGCAAGTGCTGTTGCCCCAAAGCTGGATGAACTTCTCGATGGAGAAGACACCTGTCAGGTCCTCAACGCTCCGGCCCCACTCGTTGTGGCGTCCCTTGACGTTTACATTGGGTTCCCTGGAGATCCATCCGATATGAGCAACGCCGATCACGTTCGAGTTGAGGTTGGCTTCGAGGACTCCTGTGCAGCAGGGTCTAGCCCCAAAATCCTGTGGGTCGACTATTTCATAATTTCTCGTTTTGACCTCGGTGTTCTTCTGCAGGTGCTCTGCATGAGTATACATTTCAGTCAACACAGTCCCTATTATATAATTCTGGACACACAACTTCTCGATCCACTTCTGGTCGTAGGTGCCGGTCTGGTAGCTCACTGGCATGTACTCGAACTCGGCTTGCTTGGTGAAGTTGATATAGTCCTTCTCCGGAGCTAAACCCAACTTAAGCCAACACCCTGGATCAAGGAAAACTCCATTCTCATCAAGCTCTTTGTCGGCTTCAAGTTCAGTCTTCTCGGTTATTACGTTACCTGACCCGGACTCTTTCTCGACCAGTTTGTCTCCATTAAAACCTTCCTGGGTCGAAACGATCATCTCTACATTCTTGTATCCGACGCCTTTCACTGATGCCTTCTCGTACATGTAGTTGGCAGCTCCTGCTATCCCCACAAGAGCAATTGTCAGAACAGCCAAAAAGATCAATAATTTAGTCGTTGGTTTCCCTCCCATATATTTAAGGATACGACCTAACGAAAGATGCTAAAACATATTAAAGTTACTGATTAGATGGTCTTGGAGGAATAGTGAATTTTCGATACATTTACTTGTGCCGCGTTTAGAAAAGGTCCTTATGTCCACTGGATTCGGTCCTCCGCCGGAGTCGTGTCCGTCGATTGTGAAGGAGCAATTTTTAGCAGACAAGCCTCGTTCACGGGAACTAGATTTAAGGAAGCAAGGCTTAATCGTTGCATGTTCCAGGAAATACCAACTTCTCTGGTTTTCACTTTAATAATTTGGTTACGTTTTGAGCAATCTATCTTTTACGGTGAAGCAGATTTCATTGCATCAATATTTTGTAGGGAAGCTAATTTCGCGTACGTTGGATTCAATGGACCTTGCTATTTTGGTGAGAATACAGCAGAAAATGGCACCAAATTTTATAAGGCTGCCAACTTTCAATCTACTGAATTCGATGGTTATACTCGTATGTTGCCTGGACAGTGGTGCTAGCGGTGGATGCGCTAAATGGACAAGATATAACCGATGAACGGGAAGAGAATCGCGAGAATTCGAGGAGCTTAGGTCAGTTGATAGATCCGTATTTAGAAGATCGAAATGAATAAGGCATATGCGATCAGAGGATTGAGTAAAACACTAGGGTGAGATTATGCTCTATAGAAGGATGAATAATGTGGCGTTCGATCTCTCTATTCTTGGATTCGGATGCATGCGATTGCCTGTTATAAAGAACGAAAGCATCGACGAAAAACAGGCTACCGAGATGATCAGATATGCCATCGACCACGGCGTGAATTACGTTGATACCGCCTATCCTTACCACAATGGAGAGAGCGAGCCTTTCCTCGGTAGAGCTTTGAAGGGAGGATATCGCGAGAAGGTGAACTTGGCTACAAAGCTTCCAAGCTGGCTCATCAAATCACGTGCCGATATGGATCGCTACCTAGATGAGCAGCTCAAGCGGCTACAAACCGATCATATCGATTTCTACTTGGTTCATGGACTCATGAAACCATTCTGGGAGAATCTCCGTAAATTGGGTGTTACTGACTTCCTGGATGACGCAATAGCCGATAGGCGAATCAGTTATGCCGGATTCTCGTTTCATGATGAATTAGCATTATTTAAGGAGATTGTAGATTCTTACGATTGGACGTTCTGTCAGATTCAATACAACTTCATGGATGAGCAGAATCAAGCAGGGTCAGATGGACTCAAATATGCAGCGGACCGTGGCTTAGGAATTGTAGTCATGGAGCCTCTAAGAGGCGGAATGCTCACCAAGGACATTCCATCCATCAACCAGATATGGAGAAAGGCTTCTGTCCAGAGAAACCTTTCAGAATGGGCATTGAGATGGGTCTGGAACCATCCCGAGGTAACTGTCGTTCTATCCGGCATGTCTTCCTTTGAACAGGTACGGCAGAACGTTGCCTATGCAGAGAGTGGTCTTCCTAACTCGCTATCGCAAGAGGAATTAGGCCTATTTAGAGAAGCGGAGATCGAGTACAAGAAGCGCATCAAAGTCCCCTGTACAGGTTGTAGATACTGCATGCCGTGTCCATCCAATGTTGGCATTCCAGAGTGTTTTGAAATGTATAACCAGGGTTGCATGTTCGATGCCCCTGACGTTGCAAGCGTCAATTACAATATCGTCATGGGAGGCATGCTAACCGGAAGCCCTGGATTTGCATCCCAATGTCAGGAGTGCGGGGATTGTGAGGAAAAGTGTCCGCAGGGCATCCCTATTCGAGAACACCTCAAGAAGGTCTCCGCCTACTTTGAAGGTGATTGCAAATGAGCCCCAGAGGTTGACGCGCCTAGAAACCTTTAAGAACCCGATTCGGATTGGCACCCCTCGTAATTCTGTTGTCCTCTTTCGCAGTGACAGGTACCTTATTACTGGCAGGGTTGGCTCTGCAGGCCTACATCTGCAATACATTGAATGCCGAGTATAGTATAGGTTCACTAAAAGTCGATAATTAGAACAAGAGGACAAATACCATTTGTTTCATTGTTATCCCCTTATGGGAATTGGAATGAGCCTATTTTGGCCGATAATCGTAATAGTAGCGGCTATCTTATTTGCAAGCTGATCAAGAGTGAGAAGATCCTTGCAACAATCAGGCCCGTTATCAGAAGCGCAGAGGATATTCTGTCTGAAAGATACGCAAAGGGAGAGCTTACCAGAGAGCAATATATTCAGATGAAAGAAGATTTGAAGAAGGCCCCTTGAAATCACTTGCGCAACGCGCGGGTGATCCTTTTTAACTACTACTATAAATGAATAGACTGGGCCGGGAGACGGTCTTACCCCATACTCCCTTCATGACTGACCCGGCCATCCCTTTTATTATTGTCTATGCTTGGCTTTGAAAGTGATAGGAGCTGGTCCATTTAATGTTAAGGCCCTAGGGCTATCCGAAGCATGTTCGAGAGCGCAGAATAGCCAGACCACCCTGGAGGCGTTTTCATCAGGATCAATCTGACTAATCTGTGCTCTGGATGTTGTGCAAATATCAATCTTATTGGTGCTCAAAATCCCACCCGCTTAATATGGATCGACTCCAACATAGCTGAGACATCTTTCATTTTCCAGTCACGATTGCCTTGCACTTCGACCTCCGTATTGCCGTTAGCAATCCAGTAACCAGCGATCCAGTTTAGATGCCCCAATAAATCGACGCCTGTGACCACAAAGCCTAAATGACCATCAATTGTTCTTTGATTTCTTGTTATACGGCTGTAAGTCATGTTTTTATAAGAGGCTTCGTCAAATGATGCAAGGTTATCAAGGCTGATGTATGGTGGAGCAGGCTGATAGAATGTGCAGATCCCGATCAATCCACACCCATTCCCATTTCGGTTGCTTAGACGTAGACCGTATAAGACATTGTTATTGTAATATACCGGCTTCAGCTCGGAAAAGTTCATTTTCCCAATTGTGGTCTGGTTGAACGTGACCAAATATGGCCCACATTTTTGGCTTTCCATCTCGGCAAACGTAGGAAGAATCAGAGTCAATACCAGAACCGAGACTAGGGCTAGATACCGCTTCATGAATTAGATTGCCTCTTTAGTTTCACCTTTTTCGTACTCGAAGGTTATGCATCTGATTCTATCTGTTCATTAGGTCTTCTATCTAATAGAGCGCAGTAGTATGAGTATCTGGATGAATATACGAGAATATAAATGTCTGGAAAAGAACGCAAGTACATGCTTTTTCCCAACTACGACGAAGAGATTCGCAGTATTCTGCCCTATTATGATTCGTTTCATCAAGAGACGATCAACTTAATTAAAGCTATGAACGCAGAGCCTGCCATTTGGCTGGATACAGGCTGCGGGACAGGCACGTTTGTCGAGAGGGCATTGAAACATTTTCCTGATACCAAGTTCGTACTGGCTGATCCGTCTGCCGAGATGCTGGAAGGGGCAAGAAAGAAGCTATCCGGGTCAGATAGAGTAACCTTCTTGATGCCCAATTCGACCCAAGACCTGTCCCCGGAGATCATTGGAAGGCCCGATGTAATTACGGCTATCCAATCACATCATTATCTATCAAGAGAAGATAGGAACAAGGTCACAAAGGTATGTTATGACCTACTTAATCAAGGTGGCACCTATGTAACCTTCGAGAATATCAGGCCAATTACAGAAATAGGGATCGAGATAGGAAAACGGAGCTGGAAAAGTTTTCAGCTTTCGAAGGGTAGGGATCTGGAAACAGTCGAGAACCATATCAGGCGATTTGATACCATGTTCTTCCCCATAACGGTCGAAGAACATCTCTCTTTGCTGAGGGGAATAGGATTTTACGCTGTCGAGCTGCTCTGGTACTCCTGTATGCAGGCTGGATTCTACGGCGTGAAGTAATATTTATTCGTCATCCCTTTTCGAGAAATTGAAATTGGCACAAATCCAGCGTCACATGTGTTTGATTAGTACTAGTACTCCCGATTATTTGGGAGTTGTAGGAGAGTTGATGGGTTAAGAATTTTGACCACGACACCCGGGACAGATTGGGAAAAGTGGGGATAGCTGGTTTCCAAGCTTCTGGGTGGCAAGAGAGAGCTAGGGGCAATGCCGACTACCCCGATAGTGAGGATATTGTGATATGATTTTATATGTAGAATTACCCCCGTCGCTATTTGAGCTTCTCTTCGACTTCAGGCGGACAGTTAATGATTTGCACAGGCTTTATTTCTATATTCGAGGTAGCCACTGCACTACCACCCTGCACAGTATTTGTGGCCTGGACATTTATGCCGCTGACATCGATGTTCATATAGTTCCCGAGGCGTTGTTGTCCTGGAGAGCCACTCTGGCTTTGAGAATAGACGGGACCATCATGTTGCTGGGAGCTTACGGCGTTATCCACTAAATTCTCGATGCCCATATCATCAGAGCTTCCATCTGGCCCACCGTTTCTCTTTGTTTGCCCATGTCCATTTCCGTTAATCGTAACATCCATAGAGTTCTTCAAGCCCTTTTTTACGGGATCTCCCGTCTGAGTGTCGTCGAAAACAATGTCTCTCTGCATATTAGTATTCATAGCATACATATCCTGGACTTGTTGTTCTGGATGAGAATTGTCCATGACTATATGTTGCTTCACTGGCGAAGCGTGTGGCATTAAATCCGGAGGGAAGATTCCCAATCCAGGTTCTTGCGCCCCTATATCAGAAAGCTGAGACGGCACCAGAGACGGCATCGATTGTTGGTCATGGGTGATGAAGTTTGAATGAAATTCCTTGACCCTGTTAAGAGGGTCGGCTGTGTCAGGCAGCGTTGCCACCGATTGCTCTATCAAACAGAGACAAATAAAGATAGAGACCAAAATCATCGCGCCAGTAGGTCGAAGAACATTTTTCATATCATATCCCCCTTTAGACTTCGAGCAGTCAAACAATAGCTCCCAATAATATGGTGCACTTCTATTCTTAAATATCTTGTTATTGATTCAGGAAAGTCGAGATGTGACAATATGCATTTATCATTTCGCCGTCCTAACATGTCTCGGTCCATATCAATACATGCAATAGATAACTTCGGGAGAAGCTGGCTCCATCCAGGACCTTTGGGGAGAAGCAGTACATGTGGATCTTCGAACTCCTACCACAAGACTGAGCACAGCTATAGAGCCGCGAAGAGGTCACAACAGGTTTAGCTCCAAACATGCTCTAGGCTGGAGTGGTTATTCAAGCTCGATTTATGCTATGGTACAATATGGGCTGTCCTATTGTCTGAGATACGGCCCATGGGTCCTCCATAAGATATGGAGAGCTGAGATCTGCGACTGACAAGCCAGAATAGTCTGATGTCATCAAGGCTCTGTTTTGAAGGATGGGGGTCGTGTTAGTTGGGAAGGCTGGAAGTATCAATACAGTGTCACCGTAGTCGCCTATTGACATCAATTTGCCGTTCAGAAGTATGTTTCCAAGGGGAATATGGCCCCAATCCCAGAGTCCGGTCGAATTTGGCACTATGTTCTTACTTCCATAATCCTCCAGCCAAGACTTTCCGTAGGTTCCGCCAATTGAAATTGGCTGGCCAATAGAAATAGATACCAGTAGTGCAATTCCGAGTGCTATTAGTAGCACCTTCATAGATAATTCCTCATACCATATAGGTTTTTAGCAGATAAAAATTTTGTGCTGGTACCGAAATGATCCCAAAGAGTCCTAGACTAATTTTAGCAGAGGTCGACTCCTACGACTGGATCACCATACTGACCATGAGCGACTTCTCCGTAATCAAGAGATAAGTATTTGAAAGTTCATGCAGTGTAAGTTTGAGTTTCAGCCAATTGTTTCGGGTGGTCCATGTCGAGAGATAGCAAAGATGATCAAGAGAAGGAGAGTATCTCCAATCCCTCTACGGCAATAGCCGCAATGGACTTCATCCAACTGACGAGAATCATAGATTTTATCACAGACGCCACTTTAGCCGTTGATATCAAAGGCAAGGTGGTAGCCTGGAATGAGGCCATGGAGAATCTAACTGGTACGAAAGCCATAGATATTTTAGGAAAAGGGAATTATGAGTATGCACTACCTTTCTACAATTGCAGGCGACCTATTCTGGTTGACCTGGTCTTGAAACAGGATGCAAAAATTGAAGCAGAATACAGGAATCTACAACGTGATGGCACTAACATCAGCGGCGAGGCGAAGATTTCCTCTTTCAGGAAGGATGGCTCTTACATTATGGGCAAAGCTGCTCCTCTTTATGACTCTTCAGGGGATATAATCGGATCGATAGAATCGATACGCGAGATAACCGAACGTAAGCAGATGGAAGAGGATCTAAGAAGAAACAAAGAGAAGTACCAAAACATCTTTGAAAATTCCATAATGGGCATATATCAGAGCGTACCGGGTGGTAGGTACTTAAGCGTCAACCCGGCTTTTGCACGGCTTTTCGGATACGATTCACCTGAAGTGTTGATTGCTTCAGTCACGGACATAGGCCATCAGCTTTATGTTAATCCTCAAGACAGAGACAGAGCTATTAAGACTCTTCTTGAGCAAGGTTACCTGGAAGGATTCGAACTTGAAGTGAAGACAAAAAATGGCACCAAGTTTTGGGTCTCCATGAACACTACGATAGTGCAAGATGAGAATGGCATTCACTATGATGGGACAGTTGAAGATATTACTGAGCGAAAACAAGTAGAAGAGGCTTTAAGGGCATCTGAGGAGAAATATCGTTTGCTGTTTGAGAATGTCAACGAATCAATTCTAGTTGTTCAGGATGGCAGAATAAAATTCGTCAACCCCAAATTCGTGAAAGTTACAGGCTATTCGGAGAAGGAGTTAAAGTCTAGGCCGTTTGAGGAATTCATTCATCGAAATGATAAAGATATAGCAGTTAATAATCATCTTAGAAGGCTATGTAGCGATATTAACCCCCAGTCATATGCTTTTAGATTCATCGATAGAGATAACGCTGTCAAATGGCTGGAGATTTCTGCAGTCCCGATTAATTGGGAAGGAAACCCTGCCACTTTGAACTTCCTCACTGAAATCACAGAGCGAAAACAGGATGAAGAGAAAATACTCTTTCAAGCATCTTTACTTAATCAGGTTTATAACGCGGTTATTATGACGGATCTGTGTGGAAATATAACATATTGGAACAAGTTCGCTGAAGTACTATATCAATGGACTGCGGAAGAAGTGATCGGGAAAAATATCTCTGAGACAATAGTCCCAGAGAATAAGACTGATATCATGCAAGATGTAATGGCTAAGATAAAAAAAACCGGACATTATGATGATGAATTTCCAGTCAAGCGCAAAGATGGGTCTACTTTTCAGGCATTCTATACATTTAGCACTGTAAATAACATCAACTCTGAGATGATGGGCTTGGTTGGAGTAAGCATGGATATAACTGATCGCATAAAAGCAGAGGAAGCGCTTCAAAAGAAGGACATCCTGCTAGGTGGAGTTGCAGTTGCCACAAACACTCTTCTGACTGAGACGAATCTAAATTTTGCAATAAATGAAACTTTGGAGCTTCTCGGAGCCGCTACAGGAGTTGACCGAGTTTACATCTCTGAGATTAACGAATCAGAAATAGGTAAACATCTTGAGGGCCGGAGATTCAAATGGGCTCGAGATTCTACCGCACCCCAGATAAATAATTCTAATTTATATAAATATCTGTGTCATGTGAAGATGTCGCGATGGCATGAGATGCTTTTTGCTGGCCATCCAATAAAAGGGCTGATTCGAGAGTTTCCGGAGTCTGAGAGGGCGATATTGCAGTCTCAGAAAATCAAATCAATCCTGGCTATTCCTATTATGATAGAAGGCCAATTCTGGGGATTTATCAGTTTCGATGATTGCCATTCCGAGCGCATTTGGACTGGTGCCGAAGTGTCTATTCTTCAGGCCACAGCTGCCTCTATAGGCGGGGCTTTAGCTCGGAAACGGGCAGAGGATGAACTGATAAAGGCCAAAGAGGCGGCAGAATCTGCAGATAAAGCCAAATCCGAGTTCCTGGCAAGCATGAGCCATGAGATACGGACTCCGATGAACGCAGTCATAGGTCTCACGGATCTTCTCCAAGGTACAGATCTAACTCGAGAACAAAATGATTATGTAGAGACCATCAGAAGCAGTGGGGACTCGTTGTTATCGGTCATCAACGAAATACTGGACTTTTCGAAGATCGAAAGTGGTAAGATGGAGCTGGAGTTCCGGCCATTTGAACTGAAAAGCAGCATAGAGACCTCCCTGAATCTCGTAGGAGTGAAAGCATCTGAAAAAAGCCTAAACCCGTCTTATACAATCGATGAAGGCACTCCTCAGGTGATCATGGGCGATCCTATCAGGCTACAACAAATCTTGGCCAATCTACTCAGCAATGCCGTTAAATTCACGGACAATGGGGAGATATCAATCTCAATCTCTAGCAAGAAGCTTGAAAACCAATGTTATGAAATGTACTTTGCAGTAAGAGATACTGGAATTGGAATTCCTGAAGATAAGATGAGCCGTTTATTTCAATCATTCACCCAAATAGACTCGTCGACTACCCGCAAGTATGGCGGCACCGGACTTGGTCTCGCCATAACCAAGAAGCTTGTGGAGATGATGGGCGGAAGGATCTGGGCCGAGAGCAAGTTGGGCAAGGGCTCAACCTTTAACTTCACAATATTGGCCGATGCTACATTTATCAATCCCGCGAGTAGTATAAAAGCTGGGGTGCTGCAAGAGAGCGACAGTGGATGGGAGCGAAACCATGTTCTTCGGATACTTTTAGCCGAAGACAACCCAGTTAATCAAATGGTAATGTTGAAAATGCTAAATAAGCTAGGCTATCACGCTGATGTGGCGGCTAACGGGACAGAGGTCTTACGCTCCTTGGAACTCCAGCCCTACGACCTAATTCTCATGGACGTTCAGATGCCAGAAATGGATGGGCTTGAAACCGCCAGGGCAATTCGAAAGCGCTGGGCGTCTGCAGAACAACCGAAGATAATCGCAATCACTGCCTATGCACTCAAAGGCGATCGAGAGAAGTGTCTTGATGCAGGTATGGATGATTACATTAGTAAGCCAGTGAAGCTGGAAGAGTTACAGGCAGTCCTGGAATCTCATTGTTAGCTCAAAGATGCGATCAGCAAAATTTCAAGCTTATAGTAAACTCGTTCGGGGTCCAGTCCATCGCAAGCTCTTCTTAATTGGACTTGATATAGGTAATAACTTCTAAGGTGCGATCCGCTATGAAAGGGCCGATTCGTATCTTAGGTACATAGTTTAAGTTCTGCTTATCAATTCTAGTTAACATTCAGAATTCTTTTTTCTTCTGACTATATATGAGGGTTTCGATTTAGTGTTGGTTAATGAAGCCTTAAATTCTTGCGTTAATATTTTCAATCTTTATAGTGGTTTTTTAGCATATTTCACCCCTAAATTGGCTTATTAGATTTCAATTTACCTTGTTGTTTCTAATTTTTGCGCTTTTTTAGAGAGCTTCCGCTAGGCTGTTTGTTTATGCACTAAATATTTCAACTGTTCCAGGTTGTAAACGACCGAATTCATCATGAATTTTACTCCAGCTCTTGCGACAGTTGTTACATAAACATGTGCTCCCTTATGCCCCCGCTTCATAACAGCGAAGCATCTTTCGATGTGCGATCGCGTTTTACTGATTCTCTTATTCCTCAGAAGATCTATGATTCCAAGCTTGTGACCTCTTGTAGCTTTTTTCATGGCTGCATCATATCCTCGAGTTTTTGCACCATCATATCCCTTATCGGCGTAACGTGGTAGCCCTTCAATTCCAAGATCTACCTGACTATCGTGTACAGAAGCAGTTGTAGTCTCAAAATATCTGATAAGGTGGTAATTGGTATCGATTGAGATATGACCTTTATATCCGAAAAAGGATTTGACACCCTTTTTTGCCCAACTTCCCTCATTTATTGGCTCTTCTTCGAGTCTCTGTGGTTTGGCCTTGTCATCAATAATATTATTTGAAATACCAATTAGCTCTTTATCAAACTCCTGATTCAGGCTCGTACTGGTGGCTTCGGAATCTTGACCTTCCTTTTTGTCCCCGCCTTGCTCGTCTTTCTTGTTCCTCTTCCGACCTGGGTCCGAAGTTATGAAGGTTGCATCCTGGATAGTGCCATTCTTTACAGTAAACCCCATCTCATCGAGCTGCCTTTGAAGCTCATTCCAAAGATCATCGTATACGTCGCACTTAATCAAACGTTCACGGAATAGCCAAACTGTGCTGAAATCAGGAATTACTTCAGTGGTGCCAAGGAAAATACGAAAAGAGATCCTATCCGCAACCTGTCGCTCCAGTTCTGGATCTGTTAGACCAAACCAATGCTGAATTACGAGAGCTTTCACCATAATCACGATGTCAATGTTCGGACGACCTCCGCGGCTAGTTTTATTTTTGTATATCAATGGTTCCAAAAATCTGAAACGCTCCCAATTGATCAACGATCCGATCTCGGATAGATCATCTCCGAGGGCTTTTACTCGAGCATATTCTGCTCGAATGGCAAAATCAATGAGAGTCCTCATGCATTATATTATAGTATTAATAGTATATAAGTATTTCGATTGATTAGTTTTTCGAAACTCTCTAATAGCACTCTAACCTGAATAGGTTAGTTTCAGAATATCAAGTATTCTGAGCTAATCTCCGAAATCGGGCCAGCACATCTTCATCATCTGTTTCAAGATCGAAGGAGATACTTTATGAGACGAGGAAAAGCAGAAATCGCAAGGAATGTACTGCTCATATGCAAGCAAGATGCTGTTACAAAAAACCGAATAATCTGCCGGGCCAATCTCAATTCTAAGACTGCAAATGTCCACCTAAACTGGCTTATAGACCGTGAATTGATCATAAAAGAGGAGAATTTCTTCAGAATAACACCAAAAGGAGACGAATTGTTATTAAATCTGAGGAGTGTGTCTCCGCTCCTCTCCTAGAACTGACTATACTCGACCGGCAATAATTGATTGAACTGTATCCACCGGTCTTTATTCCCCTAACGGCAATGGATTTACACGAAAGTGTGAAACAAAGTGCCCATAAATATATTAATATATTAGGCCCAAAGTTGTACGAGATAACATGAGATTTAGAGTAGTTCGCGGAAATCTGAGATCCCCAATCTCAATCCCAACGAAAATATGTCCATCTGGCCTTCAGCGCATCGAATGTCGATTTCCTCAATCTGATGCAGTGATGCCCACGGCTCAGAACGATCCAGGTTCCACTATCAGTTGACAATTGTCCATTGCTATCCAGGTATTCGTGCAGATGCAGGGCTAGTGCTCGGATCAAATAAAGGACCAACCATTTGGACCGAGGCAAAGAAGCAAAGTTTATATCGTGGTATGTTGTAGCATGGGGTGGACGAGCCCGGAAACTCAATCGCTCTCAATACATGACGCAGAAATAGGCTCGTGATAAATAATTATAGCGCATCGACAACTATATCACAGGAGGGAGGAGCAGTTCCAGGAGCGCGGCGGATTATTGCCGCGTTCCGGGGGCTGTAATTGCGTATCACAAGTCTTTCTTAAATGTTAGGTCTTATACCTTTAGCTAACCCCTTTAGACATGACAAGCAGATAAAAGAACCCAAAGTCGTTTCTTCATATACGAAGAGAGTCGGACAATACTACTTTGACGGTTAACACTGGCAGTACATCACCAAAGAAATCTAATGAAAGTTTAATTGCTAGATAGTGAACTCCGCCATCAATTGCGGGCGGATGAACGGCAATTATCATAATCAAATCAAGGGATTGAGTTAAACCGTAGCCTGCGCACCGGTACCGCAGCCCGCTCCAGTCTTCAAAAAGAATTTGCCCCATAGTTTTTGTGGTTGAGTCACTAATGGAAGCAAAGAATAGATCCCATTAAAAAGGGATTCATCTTACAAAACCACTCTTCCAAAATAAGGCTCCCTGCGCTCATTCGCCACCTTGAGCAGATCCTTTATCTTCTCGCAGTCGCAGGTTTCGATATTGACAAGATTGTCGTTCCGCAAGAGGCAGGGCTTCAGCTTCCCGTCCGAAGTGACTCGAATCCTCGTGCAGTTGGCACAGAACTCTGTGTTGTCCATGGGCCGCACAATCTCGACCTCGGCTCCATCCAAGAAGTACTTCTTCCTGCGGTGCATCTCTCTGGTCACAATCCTGTCCGCACTGGCCTGAAGCCTGCGCTCGACCCCCTCGATGTCTCCGGAGATTCCCAGGCCGTTCAGGTCCATAAGCTCTATTAACTGGAGAATCAGGCCTCTGTCACGGGAAAAGTCGATCAGTTCCGGAATCTCGTCCTCGTTTTCACGAAGCACGACCACATTCAGCTTTATGGGCAATAGACCGGCATTCTTGGCAGCCTCAATTCCATCGATGACCTTTTCCATATCACCCTCTCTGCCTCCGGTAATCGATCTGTAGGTCTTCGGGTTCAGCGAATCCAGGCTTATGTTGACCCTGTTCAGGCCGGCCTCAGCCAGGGATCCTGCTCGATTTGCAAGAAAGATCCCGTTTGTAGTCAGGGACAGGTCCAGACAATCGGGCATCTCGGACAAGATGTCTTCCAGGTCGCTACGCATCAGAGGCTCGCCTCCCGTGAATTTGACAGAGTGCATTCCGAGGTCAGCGGCTGCCCTAGCCAGGTTTGCCGCCATCTCACAGGAGATCTCGTCCTTGTGCGCAACATCCCCTTCGTGGTGGCAATAAACGCACTTCAAGTTGCACCTGGAGGTGAGAGCCATCCGCAGACCCGTAGCCTTCCTGCCGAAGGGATCAACCAGGATCATTAAACCAATCCATCGGGCTTCTACTATTTTAGCCTTGGTTGGGGCTGATGGCATGGCTTGTTTGAACTAGTACTCAATCTCTCCAAGGCTTCGTTTAAGATAGTTGAGCAGAGTAGTGGCAACTATCATGCTCACAGCCAGGCCGGATAGGAGCTCCTCCCACCCCAGGCGGTTCATCGATCCGAAGTAGACTATCCCGCCGGAGATTAGAGTCATGATGAGGGTCACGATGAGGGAGACGAGCAAGGACCACATTATAGACCCCACCTCATACCGTTCGAAGAAGGAAGCGGACATCACGAAAGAGATGGCTGCCAGGATTAGTATAACTGGGGTCGGAAGCGGTGTGCCGTACCTGAAAAGGTAGATCAGGCCCATCGCCAGAACCATGATCACCAGCGCCAGGAGCCCTGAGGCGACAAAAGCCTTGAGAAAATAGTTCTCTACCCGAAGCTCCATCTCAGTTCACCCTATCTTTATAGGAACCTATTGAATATAAAGATTGTGTATAGTTCTTCGCAACCTTTATATATTGTAAACCTCCTCGCGAAGAATAGGTTTACAATTCGAGGATCACTGTCGGGAGATATGTAATTGGGCGCAACGGACCTAACGTTAGCAGTCATGATCAGCTACTTCGCCGTCATGCTTGTCATAGGGGCAATTAGTGCCAAGCGAGTTACGGGCCTGGATGAGTTTCACCTGGCCGGCAGAAGAGTGAGGTACGTCATGCTCACGTCTACCCTCTGTGCCACCATCGTTGGGGCGTCGGCTACCATGGGCATGGCAGGACTAGGATTTAAGGAAGGGCTAACGGGTGCCTGGTGGATGCTATCCGGAACTGTCGGGCTGCTGGTTCTGTCCGTATTTTTTGCCAAGAAGATCAGGGCAAAGGGCTGCTACACCCTGCCGGAGCTGATAGGAACATTCTACGGTGAAAGGGTGAGAACTGCAGCCTCGCTGCTCATAATCGTCTCCTGGATTGGGGTAATCTGTGTCCAGATCATAGCCTCGGGAAAGGTTCTCAACGCCTTGTTCGGCGGCAGCGAACAGGTGTTTATGGCAGCGTCTGCCCTAGTCTTCATCCTCTACACAGTCCAGGGAGGACAGCACTCCGTTGTCCGGACTGATCTGGTCCAGTTCGTGATAATCCTCGCAGGCATAGTGCTTCTCTTATATAGGACGTTGGATGCCACAGGTCTTACGTTTCTGAAGGAACAGAGCTTCCCCTTATCTCCGGAAAGGGACGCAGTTGGCGTCGTATCCATGATCCTCGTAGTGGGGTCCACATACCTCGTCGGACCCGACATCTATTCCCGCATCTTCCTGGCAAAAGACCCAGGGACGGCACGCAACTCAATTGTGATGTCTGCCATTATCCTTATTCCTCTAGCATTTGCCATCACTGTCCTGGGAATATCCGCCAAGATTCTCTTCCCCGGCATCCAGGCTGAGCAGGCACTTCCAGTTCTGATGACTAACATGCTCTCACCCCTTGAGCGGGGCATCGTAGGATCAGCCCTTCTGGCTGCGTTCATGTCCTCGGCGGCCACGCCCCTGATGACAGCTACAACCACCATGGCCCTTGACCTCTACCGAAAGGCCAGACCGTCATCAGGAGTTCCTGAACTCATGAGGACCTCCAGGATGGGAGCTGTGAGCATTGGAATGGCGGCTCTGGCCCTGGCCCTGACAGGATCCGGAATAATAGCAATGCTATTCTCAGTCTATACCGTATTCACCAGCGGAATGCTTGTTCCCGTGGTCGCAGGATTCTACAAGGAAAAGCTTGGACTCACTTCCTTGGGAGCGCTGACCGCTCTGGTTGGAGGTGGTCTCACAGGCATACTTTTGGGAAAGAGCTATCCACTACTGGGCTTGGCTGTTTCTTCTGTTCTCTTGATCGTTGTCAGCTTGATCGACCGCAGGCACGCAAAGGCGGGATCTGCTACTGCTGGTTGATTTGGCGGATTTTAAGGATTCCTCTCAGGTATCGCGAAAGAGTTCAATCCTTGTTTACGGCATAACTCGCACTCGGAAGGTATGCGTAGCCGGTGCTGCAGCCGCGCTATACTCAGGAAAATATTAGAATCGCTCCTTGCGGCGATTAATCCGATTGCCAGAAGAACTTTAGGCCGATTTTGCGGGTTTACACCGATCTATTGTTTACTTTCGCGTCGGCATGTGCATCTCAAGTTCTGCATCAACCAATTTGATCGATAACTTTATAGGCCTATAATAATATAGCATTGTAACTATGTCAACTACGATTCAGGTTCAAGACGATGTTTACAAAATGCTGAACATATTAAAGAAGGAGCTTAATGTCGAATCCTATAACGATGTGGTCAGGCATTTGCTCAGGAAAGCCAAGAGAATGGACGAATCCGAGTTCGGAAGTATGCCAGGAATAGCACCATTCAAGAGGGAAGAGATTGATCGCTTTAATTGATTCCTGGGCCTGGGTAGAGTTCTTCGCTGGTAGCAAGATCGGAGAAACCGTTAAGACCTATGTTATGGACGAGGACCAAGAGATTATCATAAGCAGTATCAACCTTGCTGAGATCTATCGTATAGCACTTGACCGGTTCGATGAACAGACCGCCGAAAAGAGGCGAAGGGCCATGATCTCACGATGCTATTTGATCCCCGTTGATGAAGAGATTGCCGTCAAAGGAGCCAAGTTCAGGCATGAAAGAGATTGGGGCCTAGGAGATGCCATAATCTATGCCACAGCGATCAGAGAAGGTGCAAAAGTCTTAACTGGGGACACCCATTTCAAAGGACTGAAAGACGTTATTTTTCTAGGGGATTAGCCTTTATTCGAGATGCAGGCATCTTCATCTATAAACACCTCGAAGTTTACCATTTCATCACCACGAATTTACCCCTCTTCTCGATTCGGTCCATGTCCTCAAACAACCGGCGTTTCTTCTCCCTTTCGATCATCTCCTCGAGTAGGTCATTGTAAGTTTCTCCTGGTTTTCTTAAACTGGACAGGCTTGCCCAAACGTTTCTCGATACAGGGATTCGGCTTGTTGCTGCTGCATGTTTTATGTTTGTATTTCCACGCATGGAGACGTTGTAAGTGCTGTAAGTACATAATTTCTTTGATCTTGTATAGGGTTTGGGACCAAAAGAACCAACCGCGTCAAGTTGTTCAGGGGTTTTCAAGGTAGTGTGCCGAGATTTCTGTAATTTGGAGTTGCCCTGTATCCCAACATACTCAATCAGCATCCATAGATAAATACTTTTTAGCGGTCAGCCATTCTTCGTTGATATCGATGAGGATCGAAACCCCTAACCTCATGAACGAGCTCTCACTTGGGAAGGCACCGACTACCCTGGATCTTCTTTTCAGCTCCTTGTTGATCCTCTCCAGCCCGTTTGTAGTCCGAATCCTTCTCCAGTGACCTCTGGGGAATGCCCTGTAATTCCACAGACTGAATCTGAAGCGGTCGATAGTGTCAGCAGATTTCGCATAACCTCTTTCCCTCAATTCTTTCGCTAAGTCCTGTATCTTGATTTCGTCTTCCAGAGCGATCTTGATCTTATCGGCGATCTCCTTATGATACTTCTTGGCAACGTTTCTCAAGACCGCTCTTGAAAAGTGAACGTGACACATTTGCCATGAAGCACCAAGAAATGATTTCTCAACCGCTTTCTGGATTCCCTTATGACCATCTGATATCACGAGCTTTACTCCGGACAACCCACGATCCGCCAGATCTTGAAATAATCCCGACCAGAAGAGTTCATCTTCACTGTCAGCTATTCTTGCGCCAAGTATCTCGCGATAACCGTCATCTCTAACACCTGTGACGATCATGAAAGCTTTGGTAACATATCTTGATTCTGTTCTTACTTTGAAGTAGCTTGCATCTACATAAAGATAAGGAATAGGACGTTCGATAGGTTTCTTCAGGAATTCTTCTACCTTCTCGTCAAGCTCTTTGGATATCCTGGAAACGCTAGAGGCAGATAAATTCTCGATGCCAAATCGAGAGACAATATCTTGGATTCTCCTGGTTGAAACCCCCTGGAGATACGATTCGAGTACAGCGTTGACCAAAGCCTTCTCTACGCGCGAAAATCTGTCGAACACCTTGGTTTCGAAGGAAATTTCACGGAATTGAGGTTTCTTGAGTCGGAGCTCTCCAACTCGCGTCTTCAGAGATCTTTCCTTGTAGCCATTCCTATGTGCCTTTCGGGATTCGACTCTCTGATACGGTTCTGCATCTGCCTGTTGCGCCGCTTCTAGCTGCATTACAAGGTTCAAGAACCAGGTCAGAAGCTTCTTTAGTCCATCTTCCTGATCGATAAGGTAATCTTCCAAGAGTGCTATGGGTATCATGGTCCTGTGTCCTCCTTTTCTCAAGATTGGATAGGATACAGGGCCGATAATCATTCTTATTATCAAAGTACAGAAAAATCGTTACACTGCCGTTTTCAAGGATCGAGGAATATGTATGATTGGAAAGTGTTGTCCCAACAACTCCAGCGTGGACGACCTTCCATTCTTCCTATCTTTGCGCTCCAGGTTCTACAGTGCATTTTCGTTTTGGCCGGAATCCTTGCCAATAAATCTAAAAGAGAGCTAAGCTGCCGAAAACCAATCCTCGCGGCTGATTTCGGCCCTTCTCAATATTTCTGCCAAGAGGCCAGCGCCTATATCCTCACCGTGATGGGGGGTTGGGGATTTTTACATACAACCTTTTCCCGGATACTTCTCTGACCATATACGCATTGGCCCGACCCAGGATAGGGACCTTCAAAACCCCAACTTTCTTAGTCTTCTCAACAACTCATTTCTGGTGACAGGGATCAGCCTCGACAACGGCCATCGGCTCCGTCGAGACGTTGATGGTGAAGTTACCTATCGGTGGAATTGAATCGCCCATTCGCAGCCTCAAGGCAATCCACCCCTCAATCACTGAAATTAGTTCCCTGCGGCACTCTTCCACAGTCTCACCCGTTGCCCACACGCCTTCAAGTTCAGGAACCTCCCCAAATATAGGCTCAGTATTGTCAATGACCTTGTACTGCGCTCGCTCCAGAGCTGCCTGGATGTACTCTGCGAACATATTAGGTAACCATTACGCTCTGGATGAATTTAACATTATCCCAGTGATAGTACTATGAAATTTCCTGTATCTTCCTGGCAAAAAGACTCTGGGACTGCTAGGGGGCTCTGTCGTGATGGCCGTTTTAATCCTGGCGCCCCTGGCCTTTGCCATCACAATCCTGGGAATATCAGCTAGGATTCTTTTTCCTGGTATCCAGGCCGAACAGGCGTTACCTATTCTGATGATGAGCATGCTCACCCCTCGAACGGGCATCGTAGGATCAGCCCTTCTGACTGCGTTCATGTCCTCGGCGGCCACGCCCCTGATGACAGCCACAACCACCATGGCGCTTGACCTATACTGAAGGCCAGACCGTCATCAGGAGTTCCGGAACTCATGAGAACTTCCAGGTTGGGAGCTGTGACCATTGGCATGGCAGCTCTGGCCC
Organism: Methanotrichaceae archaeon; assembly: GCA_963754945.1. GTDB lineage: Archaea > Halobacteriota > Methanosarcinia > Methanotrichales > Methanotrichaceae > Fen-7. Next base: position 79,620 of record CAVWIG010000021.1, on the reverse strand, counting down.
TGGCTCTGACGGGATCCGGAATAATAGCAATGCTCTTCTCAGTTTACACCGTATTCACCAGCGGAATGCTGGTGCCTGTGATCGGTGGATTCTATAAGGAAAAGCTTGGATTAACTTCTTGGGAACACTGACTGTCTTGGTTGGAGGCAGCCCACAGCTATCCATTACTAGGCTTGGCTGTTTCTGCTGTTCTGTTGATCTCTGTCAGCTTGATTGACCGCAGGCTCGCAAAGGCTGACCTGCTACTGCCGGTTGATTTGGGAGGGTTTTAGGAATCCTCTAAGGTCTCGCGAAAGAGTTCAATCCTTGTCACGACGGAACTCGCCCTCGGAGCGTATCGACCACTGCTCATAGGAGAAATGCAGAGGAAATTACAGGGAATATTTATCTGCATGGGATCTCATAATCCTTTCCTGTACATGGCTGAAAAAGATATCGAGGAAATGTTAGCTTTACTTAAAAAAATCGATAAGCGACTTTTGGATATGCAAATTCGGATTGCTAAAGATAAGATTCTGGCTCCTATTGAAAGCGATTCACGAATATTTAGTAATGTTTTCTCGAGCTTATCAATACTAATTATAGAGATATATTTAGTAATTATAGGATATACATATATAACAACTACAACTGCGACCACGGAGATACCGCCGATAGCTATAATAGGCATTATAGGAATCACAATTGCTATTTTAAATTCCATTTTAAATGCAATAAAAGACGTTTATCTATCTATTAAGGCGTGGGGCAGACTAGAAAACGAGGTCTGTCTTTGGTATATCTAGTTCCACCTTTACTACGTATTCAAAAACTGGATCCAAGTACAGCGTCGAAGGAAGAAATCGAAGCTATTGCCAATGACTTGATGCAAAGAATGACTGAAATCGCCAATGGATTAAATACTGTGGATGAATTTATAGATGAATTAAAGAGAAAGAGCTCCCTTAGAGACGTACGCCCCGTTGAGCAAAATCCATAAAATGTCATGAAGCTTATTGTTTTTTTAAACGCACAATTTTATACAACGTCTGCCAGTATACAAGTTATGGAAAATTTATAAATATGCTTTAGCCCCGCTAAAGCTTACCTTGCGCTCTTGGTTCTACAGTGCGTTTTTGTTTTGACCGATGCTGGTTAGTCGATAGCTGGCAATTGTCGAAAATTCATTCCATGAAGTCATGGAATGAAGGGTACCTGGGCTGCACTTAGGCTAGGGTTCCAGAATCATCCAGCCAGAGCAACCGAATTATCTTGCCCCCAGCCAAATAGACCTAAATTAGCTTCATCATCGGATAGTCCTTATCAGGATCGTACTCCAACCTGGCCCGCACAGTCTCGCCCAGGTATTTTATCTCCACCTCGGCGAATATCATCCTGCCCTCCAGCTCTCCGTAGCCGAAGGCGTTCTCCTCGAGCATCCGCCGGTCAATCCTCACATCGACACTCCGGACGTAAGGCTGCAGGGATATGCTCTCCTTTATGGCTCTTCGAGGCTGTCTGCTGTCTTGGGGCTTATTGGCGATCCAACGAACTGGTGATAGAGCGCCCCAAGCTTGATCCCGGCTTCGAAGGCCGCTATTTCCCTATTGGTAGGCATGATATCACCACCGGACTGGCCATATAAACGAGCATTGCGGCTAATATGAGCGATCCAGACGGAGCGGCGTCTCCCATAAACCGGAATAGGATTGCAGCGGCCAGGAGAACCAGGGCAAAAGCCGCGACCAATCTTAAATCCCTTATCTTTCGGGTAAGGGATGCTGCTCACCATCAGGATGGATAGAATCAGCATCAAGGCCAGGGTTAGCCCAGGCCTATCCAGAAGCATGCTGGCAACAATCGCTATCCCGGACGCTGTTATAGGAAACCCTTCGAAGTGCTCGTCGTCCCTGTCCGAAACGTTGAACCTGGCCAGCCTCAGGGTCCCGCAGGTCAGGTAGATCAGGCTCACAGTCAGGGCGTAACCCGAGAAGCCAAAGGCGGTCACAGCAATTGAGGCCGGCGCAACCCCGAAGGAGACCAGGTCGGCCAGGGAATCAAGGCTGAAACCAAGATCGCTTGCCTTTGCCTTTCTGGCGAGGAAACCGTCGATTCCATCGAAGACTGCAGAAAGGATCACCAGCAGTGATAGAAAATTCGATATTTCCTCGGGACGCAGCCAGTACTGCCCCAAATCCGAACGCAAGGTTCAGGAGAGAAAAAAGATCGGGTATCCGAATGGCCCTGAGGATATTCATGATTCCTTCACCGCGATTATGCTCTCACCAGCGCGAACTCTATCCCCAATGTTGACATACTGCCGGTAACCTTTGGGAATTGTAACCTCTACTCGGGACCCGAAGTGAATCATGCCTATGCGCTGTCCTCGCACAACCCGATCACCGGGTTTGACGTAGCAGACTATTCTTCTGGCCAGAGCTCCTGCTATCTGAGAGATCTCTATGTCACCTTCGGCCGTCTCAATATCTATCTTGTTCTGCTGGTTCTTGCTGGCTAGGTTCAAAAAGGCAGGATAGTGCCCGCCTTTGGTGTACTGGGTTCTCTTAACCAGGCCGTCCAGAGGAGATCTGTTAACGTGAACGTTGTGAACTCCCATGAAGATGGCTATCCCGTCAGTATCGGCCTTGATCACCCTGCCATCCGCCGGAGAAACCATGCCTTCTCCTTGAGGAGCTCGGTCGGGGTCTCTGTGGAAGAATATGACGAATATCGTACCAATCAGGGCTAATGCCGAAGCATACCAGCTTCCTAGGACGGCCAATACCGCTGTAAGCATGAGGGGCAAAGATATCCAGGTCGTGGACCCCTTGGCGATCTTCAGGAACGGTCCCTCCACGGATTCTTTAGCTCCGAACCCAGCGATTCCATGAGGTCCAAAAGCTCAGGAAGAATCGTGAAGACGAAGTATGCGATTGCCAGCAGGGCAACAGTCGATCCTGCTTTCGCTATGATGTTGTGGCCCACCATGAAGCTATCGTCTCCGAACCAACTCTGGCCGTAGGCGACCATCACAAAGGCGTTTCTGACTATGTTCAGTGAGTAGATGACAAGCGTTGACACAGTCAGGGCTGTGAACTTGCGAAGAGACGGAGCGCCTACGGAAATTATCACCCCGATGAATAGAGATATGCTCTCAATTGCCGTGCAGGCCAGGATGATCTCCACCGTCCGACCGTTCAGGGCCATCACGTTCCCGCTCTGAAGAGAGACCGGAACCGAGAACGCCCAGAGGAGATGAACGGTGATCAGGGCCGTCTGGCTTATAAGCCAGTCTTTGAGGACTTCTACCTCGGCAAAGGGAAAGTAAACTATGCCGCAGACGGCCGCTGCATAGCTCGCCCATTCAAAAGCCTTTGTTTGGCATCTTTTCCATAGAATGATCCCGGCCATATAGAAGCACAACAATCCGGCTGCAATTGCCAATCCGGAGTTGAAGTAATCCTCGATGGATAAATAATACCCAGGCTGATCCATCCAGTAGATGCCGAAGAATATCCAACCCAGTCCCGCTAGATTGCTGATCCTGGTCAGAGCCGAGGCTAGGAGAAGAATCAGGCTCAACCATAGAATATTTGATATCAGCCAGAGCGGACTCATCTGGATTAGAAATACCACAGGTTTATTTAGCATTATCTACTTACACTAAGTCCATTGACGATCATCGATGAGTGGTTGGGGAATCACCTCTAAACAGGTATTATTATGGATAAGCAAAAAATTTTCTTGATCTCTGCAGCAACTCTAGCAGGCCTGCTTCTGCTGGCCTCCTATGTGTCATCATCACCAGTTCTAGCATCGGCGTCTTCTGATCGGACAGGAACATCCGTGCCAACAGTTGATCCGGCTCTGCAAAAGCTTCTAGACAATGGAAATGAGAATGAGATACCGGTAATCGTAATAGCCAAAAGCCAGGACATGCCTGATCTGGGTGACCTGAAAGTCAGGTACAGATATCACTTGATCAAGGGTGTAGCAGGGGATGCCAGTCCTTCTGCTATCAAAAAACTAACCGTCAGTGATGCCATAAAAGGAGTTTACCTGGATAGTTCAACTCACGTGGCAGGGCCTGACATCAATGCGCCTGGGAATAGCACAGTCATCCCTGCGGATAAGATCAACGCCGAACCGCTCTGGTCAAAGGGAATAGATGGAAAAGGTGTGATCGTGGCCATTCTGGACTCTGGGATCGATGAGAACCATCCAGATCTTGCAGGAAAAGTGGTCGGCGAGAAGAACTTCGTGGAGGGTGAGACCACCACGGACGACCTTCTAGGGCACGGAACCCTGGTGTCTGGGATCATTGCCGGTTCTGGTGCCGCTTCTGGTGGAAAGTACAGAGGGATTGCCCCCGGAGCCAGCTTGTTGAATGTGAAAGTGATAGACCAGAAAGGAAACGGAAAGATATCGGACATCATCGCTGGGATGGAATGGGCCCTTGATAATAATGCGAAGGTTCTGAGCCTTAGCCTGGGAGGGATGAATTTGGGGGAGACTAATCCGCCAGTGACCATGGCAGCGGATAATGCCGTGGACGCAGGAGCGGTTGTGTGCGTCGCGGCCGGTAATCGCAACAACACTCAATCCCAGGGTTTGGCAGGTGCCAGCACACTTGTCAAGACCAAAGGCAAGAGCAGTCCAATCGATCTAGGAAAGTTCGACATATCCCAGACGAATGGGGCGAGCAGAGATGTTCTATTGCTCTTGCTCTATGTGCCCTTGGCCCCTGGCCTGATAGACTCTCCAGGCGATGGAGTCAAGGTAATCACCATGGGCGCATCAGATTTCTTCGACCACATCGCTAGCTTCAGCGGATCAGGGCCCACCAGAGATGGAAGGACCCAGCCGTCCGTGGTCGCTCCTGGTGTAAATGTTGTCTCAACGGTTCCGCCGGGCCTCGAGCAGCCCAATTACATCGATAGTTATTATGCCAAGGCATCAGGCACCAGCCTTTCCACGCCGGTTGCGGCTGGATTGGCTGCCCTGTTACTTCAGGCGGATCCCAGCCTAACGCCCGCTGGTGTCAAGGCTGCCATGATATTAGGCGCTAAGAAGCTCAACAACAGCCAAGGGGAGACCTACGAGGAGTACTATCAAGGCGCGGGAAGGCTGGACGCGAACCAGTCTTATAGTCTATTGAAATCAGACATTTCGGGCGTGATGCCCGATGCTTGGAATGCGGGCCGCTGGGCTTACCTTTCTGCCGGTAAGGGGCTGTATGTAGGCTTAGACACGGGCGCAGACCGCCCTCTGAAGAAAATCTATGCTCTTGCCCCCAATGATGATGAGATCACAAACCAGTTCGTCTTCTTCACAAACAAGGAGAGGAACAACATCAGTACAACAGTTAAAGGAGACATATCTGATTGGGTCACCCTTCAGCCCCTTCCGAAGAGCGTTCCGGCCAACGGCCAGAAGGTCTTCGGTGCCACAATGAGCGTGCCCAACGGGACAAAAGCCGGTGAGTACAATGGCTCGATAGAGATAGCGGAGGGCAATAAGATCATCTCATCCGTCCCCGTGGCGGCATTGATCGCCGAGCCCATCAAAATCCAGAAAGGAAGAGCAGTCAAAGTGAATGATCTTCATGGAATCAAATGGCAGTATTACTACCTGGACGTGCCCCTAGGCACAAGCGAGCTCATGTCCAGGCTCGGCTGGAAGCAGAGCGCTGACCTGGATCTTTTCTTGCTGTCCCCCACCAGCGAGTACTACGCCGGTGAAAGAACCTCCCTGGCGGATACCGTGGACATAACGGACCCGCCATCGGGCCGCTGGCTCGTGGCCGTTCACGCCAGGAACCTGACGGAACCCGTGAACTACACGCTGAGTTTCGAGCAGTCTTTGGTGGAAACTAATCCCAAGATCTGGAACGCTGGATCTGTGGTTCCCGGCGGCAAAGTCACTGCCCAGTTCAAGTTTGAAAACAGAGGCCCAGCCTTGAGCAACATCAGCTATACCGGTTCTGTAGAGAACGCGAGCATGTTGGAATTCAAAGGGTCGATCGGGAGGAAGGACCTGCAGGAGAAGTTCTTTGATGTGCCAAACGGCACCAGCAGGATTTCTGCGAACATGAGCGCCGAGGATGGAAATGGAGATATCGCCTTTCTTCTTCTCGATCCCGAAGCCAAGAGAGTTTATGCGGCTGTTGGGTCAGAAACAACGGGATCACCAGAAGTGATACGACCTGAGCCAGGGAAGTGGAGGATATGGATTTACGGCAACAATGTGCCATCGGATCACAACGAGTCCTTCAGCGTTGAAATATCGCGCTATCTGCAAGGGAATTGGACCTGGGTCTCAACAAAAGGGCCTGCGAGTATAGAGAGCGAGTCGAGTGCAACGGTTGACGCCAGCCTCAAGATTCCAGTTAATGCAACCAGCAGCGTCGTCGATGGAAGCTTAGAGATCCGATCTGCCAATCAATCCTTCACGATTCCGATAAGATTGACCGTAGCTGGCTCGTCCTTGAATGGTTTGAACTACTCTAAGGTCGTAGACTTGGATAAAGACGGCTACTTTGACAAACTGACCCTCGGATTCGCAGTCAACGTCACGTCTCCAGGAAACTACACAGTGGAGGGCGCTCTTGTGGATTGTAGGGGCAATAGGATACAGTGGCTGAAAGGTACATCTAGCCTTCAGAAGAGCGGGGACGTAAACATAGACGTAGACGGAGAGGAGATATGGAAGAGTGGCACTTGCGGGCCACTGGCGATCCCCAGCCTGTTCCTGTACAATGAAAACGGAGATCTCTTGGGCAAGTATAACAAGAGCATAATCATCCAGAGAAATCCTGAGGAGTTCCAACATCCTGCAGCCTACTTTAATGGAAACTTCACAAACCTTACAAAGACAGGCGAGATCGGGATTGGAGTGGGGGTGCGAGTGATCAAGGCCGGTGCCTACAACCTGAACGGTAGGATCGAGGACGATAGCGGGAATGACTTGGGCAAAGACACAAACACCACCAAACTTGAGCCAGGAAACAGGACCATGGTCCTGGAGTTCAATCCCGCCAAGTTCATAATCATGAACAATGCAACCCAGATTCACCTGAAAGATCTGAGCCTGAAACTGAACGGAACTGAGATCGGCAACATCACCGATGCTTGGACCAGCCCGGAGATCTCTCCGGCCTATTTCAGGAACAACCACAACATGATAAGGACAGATCGAGGAAAGATTGTGATACCCTAAATTCAATTGTCTTGCATTCCGTGCGATGCGCTTTCAGGATTAGCTCTGAGACATCGGTTCGTGTCCGAAGCCTAAGTTGAGGTCTATTCGATAGATGCCGAAGAACGATCGACCAGCGTGCCCTTCAAGGCAGCCGGATCGATCGTTTGGTAGACTCAATCCCCACTCACCTACCCTTTTAATCTTACGGCAATCGCCGTGATACGGCATTCAACGATATAAATTTTGCGGTCTTTCGTCTGCTATAAATGAACATGCAGTCTGAGATCCAAAAACACTGTGAAAATTAGCTCTCAAGTCATCAGTCATTGACGGAAACCTCAAAGGTTATTGGATATCTTTGACAGCTTATCGATGAGCCAATTTGTGGAAAACCCTGTCAGAAAGCAGACGAACATGGATGAGAAGATCTTGCTCTGGGAGTTCACGTTGAAGGCAACTAGACCTGAACTAAATAGCAGGTATGCCATGTATCCGAATATCAGGCTCAGCAATGGGATAGCCGTATACCAGACCCTTTTATACCTTATCACCGCGCCCTCCTTTCGCAGGTCGTCAACGACTCCCGAGAGAATCTGCGCCGATGATCCGAGGCCTGCAAAAAAGGATGCCCACAGAGGAACATCCAGGATTGTGAGTTCGGAATAGCGGTAGATCAAAAAACCGAACAGAAGGGTGGAGAGCATTCCGAAGACCACTGCGTACAAGCCGTAGAGCTTGAAGAAAAAAGAGATCGATCTAAGGCTGTGGAGCCTCACTCCCTTCAAGTTCACCTTGGCATCATTCACAGCATTGGTTAGCTCGTATCTTGATCGATCGCAGTACAGATATGCATCCGATATGTTGTCTTTGTTCATCTCTTTGACGGCCAAAACATAGAAGTCATAACTGTTCTTGATATCGATGGAGCTTCTGTGTGCCGCTTGAAGCATGCGATTTAACTTTTGAAGATCCCTTCCAAGATCGGACGACGATGTCAAATGACTGTCCCCTTTCGAATCCACAATAAGTACTTACTAAATAGGTATTTATAGTTTTCGTTATTTCTTGAAGGAATACATAATAACTATTTTATCTAATAAATTCAAGATGATTCTATCGCTTGATTTTGAGAAGAACAATAGTTCTGTACTTTCCAAGTTTCTCCTTTATTTATATTTTCTAAATTATATCAAATTATATTTTCAATCCCATGCTTCTGAGTATATAAAGCAATCCGCCTTCCGGTACGGGTATATTAAAATACATCAGCACATATTCAAATGTTTCACCTAATGTTTGCATTTTTACTAGGTCGATCATGTCGCCCATAGTTCTTGGATTTGAACCGTCCCCAGATGGCGGATTGTCTATTTCCCATAAGAGAATCGCAGTCCATACTGAGAAGACTAGCTGAATAAATCTTTCAATTGATTGTTTTTCTCTTAATTGGTAATCTTTGAATCCTAATTTTTGATTTGTCTCTCTGTGGGCCGTCTCGATATCCCATCTATCCTCGTAAATTGAGAGTATTTCTTTCGACGAAAGCGATTCATTAGTGCTTATAAAATATTTTGTAGTGCTCTCCTTTTTTCTCTTTGAGACTACAAGTTTAACTTCGCCTACCTTGTCTATGACTACCTTCTTTTCAAATGCATAGTAGGTCTTCTTTTTGCCCCGAACACTAATAGTTGTCTTAATAAAATACTTATCCTCAATTTGGTTTGCTAAGTCTCTAACCTGAAAACACATGTCCTTATTTATCCTGATTTTCTTATCAGATTTGATTTGGCAGACTATATTATGCCCTAATTTGAGACACTTGTTAAAGAGATCAGAAGAAAACCACCAGCTATCGAAAACGATATAAAGGTCCATGCTTTTTGGTACTTCTAATGGTTCAATGATCTCGTCCAAGGCAATCTCCATTTTTGTTCTAAAATTCTCATTTTCGTCATCATTCTTGATATACATCTTAGCTTTATGTGGTATGAATAATCCTTTGGATTGGATAACAGAGGTAACAAAATTGTTACCCCAAATGTAGGTTTCTTTACTATGATCATAAAATTTTCCTACACCTTCCGTTTGAGTTCCTTCCTTCTCATTGTATGTGTCATCAATTATTAACAACATTCTATCATTTTCTTTTAAACATAATTTCTCAATAAAAAGGTCCACTTTGCGTTGAGCAACTTCATCCTCGTCCCAATTCGCATCGCTAAAGAACCAATTGTACGAAGAGCGTGCTTTTTTTCCTTTCCTACATTCGGCCATAGTATCACAAAGGTTGGAAACGGTCTTGGATTTATCACACACGCTTAACGCTCCACACAAATCTCGAAACGATCCATAACTCGGTTTCGTAAAAAGATCCTGAAATTCATTCAAGAACGGCTCTAATTGTAATGGTACCTTTATTATTTTGATCATTCTACTCCCAAAAGAGAGAATTTGATCCTAGTATAAAACCCTTACTTTTTATTTTTTTTTATTAAATTTATATTCTAATTTAATCTGATGATATTATAAATATACGAAAAAGTTGGAAAGTACAGAATAGTTATCAATGGATATGTTTCCGCATATGCTAATTGATGATAAAAAATTTTTATATATGCCATTAAATTTCTTCAGACGGGGATTCAAGTGGCTGAATATGTTAATAATTTGTATAAGCTAGTGCGTTCAATCATCAGAAACTAATTTTAAAAGTTTGTGGGGAATATTTGGAATATTTGTTAAGCTGTGGTCTGCCACTATTTCTTTACTTTGACATCTTTACACCCCTCATGAGCAACCACTTGAAACTACATTTGACCTTACCATCCGTAGATAACCTTCCGATCTCCCTGCCTTTTATCAACTCTATCTCCTCAATCATGCTCTCAGCTATGCTCCAGCACTCCTCATCCTGAGAAAAAGCCACCTTCTTCATACCAAGTCCTCCAATTCTGATATATATCACCTACTTGTTTAAAAATTTTTCCTCGGATTTATGAAAAATGATAGCTCAAAAAAATTATATGATTATGATATGAATCATGACATAATATATTGGCGTAACTCCTGAGTTAATGCTTAAGTCATTCTGGCTGTTTGCTAGTGCACCATAACATTAATTTTGCAAATTAATATAATGCCTGTTTAGCTTTAATCTTGCATCATTCTTCGTGAATTTCCATCTTACAGTAGTTTTTTTTGCGTTACGTTCTTGTGCCCACACCGAAGCCTCTTTGGTTAAAGTATCGATGTCTCCAATCCGACGATCGAGGCATTGCTTCGATAGGGCTGAGAGTTCTATCTCAGCCATGTTGAGCCAGCTACCTTTCTTTGGCGTATAATAATATTCGAACTCCTTAGCCAGCTCAAACGCCTCTTCAGGCGCAAAAGCATTATAAAATGAGCCTGAAGTATGCGTATTGAGATTATCCTGGACCAATCGAATGGATTCTACACCTGGATATTGCTGGGTAAGTTCTTTCATGAAATGGGCGTAGTCCACCCTTGTCCTGTGCTCCATGACACGAATCATTCTTTTTCCTGCATGAAGATCAAAAGCAATAAGGATGCAACATGTCCCGTTACGGACGTATTCATAATGCACCTTCTTCGGACTGCCTGGTTTCATGGGTATAGGCACTAAGACATCGCCTATCAGTTGGCATGGCCTCTCGTCGAAACAAACCACAGGATGCCTCGGATCATATGGTTGCTCGTACAGAGTTAATACATTTTCCATGTTCCAGATATATTCGCTCGTCATGCTCCCTATGCACCATCGCTGTTTGAGCCATGGCTTTATTTCATTTTTTTTAACGCTCTGCAAACGCTCATTCCTGAGATCGAGTCCACTTCCCCCAGCTCAACAAGCTTGTCGGCCAATAGATTCAGCGTCCATCTCGATCTGCCTTCAGGCGGATCTGAGCAAGCAATGCCGGTCAGTTTAGCCTCAACTCGTGCATCTATCTTCGGAGGCGCTCCACTGCGAGATCTTTCATTCAATGCAGATTCCAGGCCACCCTCGAAATATCTCTTTCTTATCCTCACTATTGTCGTTCTGCTCGCCTTCAATGCATCAATGATCTCCGCATCGGATTGCCCTCCATCGGCCAGGAGCAGTATTCTTGCGCGAGTTAAACTCCTTGCAGACGACTTCCCACGACGGATGTACTGGTTCAACTCTTCTCGTTCTTTCTCTTCCAGTTTCACACAGAATTTTGTTTTTCTTGCCACGATCTATATTCTAGACCTTTTATAAGATTTAAAACTTGCGTTATGGTGCACTAGTTCTCCAGTCGGTCATATTTAATACCATGCCGGGTAAATATCCACTATGCCTCAAGATCAAATCTTCTGTCCAGCGTGTGACGAAGATACTGAACATGTCGTTGTCAAGTCCGGGCGAGAAAACTTGATGAAGTGTGCAGATTGCGGAACAACTCACCTCATCCAGAAGGAGCGAGAGCGTCTGGCGAATGTCAGGGTTATCGTTAATAGAGATGGGACTGCCCAATCGTACAACGTAAACCTTCCTGCCCAGGAGGAACTTAGAGTAGGCGGAGAGCTGCTAGTAGACGACCGGGCCAAGGACGTCGTCTTGACGGAGATCACTTCTTTGGAGACCGATCGCCGAGTGGAGACAGCACCTGCTGAATCGATCAAGACCATTTGGGCCAGGGCCATCGACAACGTGACCCTCAAGGTTTCCGTTTACAATAATGGCGTGACCCGTCCTTTGAGCACTCAAGCATCTGGTAAAGACGTATTCGAGCGAGGAGAGGTTCTTGAGATAGATGGCATCCGTTTCCAAGTGGTAAAGATCAAGCTGCGTGGTGAGGGGTTTTCCGACAGAGCGGAGGCGAAAGACATCGTCCGGTTGTGGGGTCGAGAGCTTTGAGTCGAGAGGTGCTGCTGGAGTCCATGAGTGGCCGGATAGGAGACAAGGTTCTTCAGGCCATGACCAGAGTCCCCAGAGAGATTTTCGTGCCGGAGGAGATCAGATCTCGAGCCTACGATGACACTCCCCTGCCCATCGGTCAGGGCCAGACAATCTCCGCTCCCCACATGGTGGCAATAATGTGCGACATCCTGGACCTGCAGAAGGGCATGAATGTCCTGGAGGTAGGTGGCGGAAGCGGCTATCACGCAGCAGTTATGGCTGAAATAATCGGACCGGAAGGCCATGTATATTCGGTGGAACGGGTACCAGAGCTTGTGAGTCGAGCTAGAGAGGCCCTCAAGAGGGCAGGCATACTGAATGTGACAGTGGTCGAGGGAGATGGTAGCAATGGGCTTCCAGAGCATGCGCCCTATGACAGGATCAGCGTTGCTGCTACTGCCCCTGCCGTCCCTGAACCTCTCAAGGACCAGCTAAAAGTAGGAGGAAAGCTGGTCATCCCGGTTGGAGTTGGTTACCAGGAGCTTCTGTTGGTGACCAGGAAGAACGGTTTCGCAGTCGAGGAGAAGATGGGTGTAGTCTTTGTCCCTCTAATCGGAGAGCACGGCTTCAAAGAGCGCAAATTCAGTCTCTAGTTTCGGTCTAGTTTCAAAGCTTTCAGTACAGAATGAGCGACTCTTGGCCAGTCATGTCGTTTTTGTATCTTCTTGGGAGCAGGCCTATATATTTTGCCTGATTACCTGTTCGCTGTGTCTTCGATGAATTCCAGCCTAAAGCCTTTAGCTCTCGTAATAATGGACGGTTATGGAATAAGCACCGAAAAAAAGGGAAATGCAGTAGCTGGCGCGAGGAAGCCCAACATAGATACGTTGATGCGGAAATATCCCAACACAACCATCGCCGCTTCAGGCCTTGCGGTTGGACTGCCCAAAGGGCAGATGGGCAACTCCGAGGTTGGCCACCTGAATTTAGGGGCGGGCAGAGTAGTTTATCAGGATTACACCAGAATAAGCTTAGCTGTGGAAGAAAACAGGCTGAGGGAGAATCCTGTTTTAATAGAGGTCATGGATAAGGCCACATTAAATGGCAAGAAGCAACACTTTCTTGGACTCCTCTCGGATGGCGGGGTCCACAGCCACAACACTCATCTCTACGCGCTTCTTGAGATGGCAAAGGAGAGGGGATTAAAAGACGTCTATATCCATGCTGTGCTTGATGGAAGAGATGTCCCTCCAAAGAGCGCTCTTACTTATTTCCAGGAGCTAGATTCCAAGATGAGAACGATCGGAATCGGCAAGGTGGCGACAGTTGCCGGCCGCTACTACACAATGGACAGAGACAAGCGCTGGGATAGGGTGGAGCAGGGATACCGCGCCATGACGGAAGGCAAAGGCTACCGAGCCGGGACGCCTGAGCAGGCGGTTACCGATAGCTACAACCGAGACGAAAGCGATGAATTTCTCAAGCCAACCATCGTTGATCAGCACGGGCTCATCGAGGACGGGGACTGCATCATCTTCTTCAACTTCCGTCCCGACAGGGCCAGGGAGATCACGCGGGCCTTTGTGGACCCCGACTTCAGAGAGTTTGAGCGGGCTAACATCAGAGTTAACTTCGTCTGCATGACCCAGTACGATGCCACCATAAATGCCCCCGTGGCCTATGCTCCTCAGAACCTGGACGATACCCTTGGAGAAATAATAAGCCGATCAGGCCATAAGCAGCTTCGAATCGCAGAGACTGAGAAGTACGCCCACGTGACCTATTTCTTCAACGGAGGCAAGGAGAGGCCCAACCCCGGCGAGGACAGGGTTCTGATACCCTCGCCCAAGGTTGCGACCTACGATCTCCAGCCAGAGATGAGCGCCTACCTGGTCACCAATGCAGTCGTAGAGAGAATCCGCTCGGGCAACTACCACCTAATAATCCTGAACTTCGCCAACCCGGACATGGTAGGTCACACCGGCATCTTCGAAGCGGCTGTGAAAGCGGTGGAGACAATTGATACCTGTGTGGGCCGGGTTGTGGAAGGGATTCTGGCTCAAGGCGGAGCTGTTCTGCTGATCGCGGACCACGGCAATGCCGAGAAGATGATAGACCTGGATACCGGCCAGCCACACACTGCTCACACAACCAATCCAGTGCCCTTTGTTCTGATCCTGGATGATGGGAAGGTGCACAAGCTCAGAGAAGGCGGCGTCCTGGCCGATGTGGCTCCTACTATATTGGAGCTCATGGGCATTCCTGTGCCGAGGGCCATGACCGGGAAGTCGCTGATGGCGACATAGCCAAAGAGATATTGCAGCTTAATTCATCTTGTTTCCTGTACGCCATCGGCTGCGGCTCTTCTCAAGGCCCTGCCTAGCGCAACCGTCAGAGAATCGATCTTCTGATGATCGTCGCCGCCCTTTGCGTTCAGGTGAAGGGTAAAGCGACCGTTGTAGGCGACGGACCTGGCGAAGTGGCTGAAGTTCTCGAGGGCCATGCTGCCCATTTCCCGGGCCTGGAATTCGAAGTCTCCGGAGTATCCGGGCTCGCCGAAACGAACTGCTGCAAGAGCCAGGCACTCTCCAGAAGGCACCATGGAGCTGCCTATTCCATTCTGAATCAGCTTACCAAGAACACTGCCTAGAGCAATGCCAACGTCCTCTGTCGTGTGGTGGTCTCCTGTCTCAAGGTCGCCTTTAGCTTTTATAGTCAAATCGAACCCGGATGATTTTGCTAATACAACCAGAATCTCGTCCAGAAGCTCGATCCCTGTGGCGACTTCGTTCGACCCTGAGCCGTCGGTCTCCAAGGTTACTGAGATCTTGGTCTCTTTAGTATCTCTCTTGAAGGAGGACTTCATGACATCCAATCCCCGTTGTAAGCTTTAAGCTGATCGATCTTGAGGAAGGTATATCTACCTGTATCCCAACCTAGCAGTTTCAAAGGTCACGCTTTCAAGGGTTATCTACATGATTCCGAAGGAAGATATTTTAGAGATTCTGGACGGATACGACAAGAGAGATCTTACCATAGCCACCATCTGCTCCCACAGCAGCCTGCAGATATTTCACGGCGCCCGACAGGAGGGGTTCAAGACCATCGGCATCTGCATCGGCCAGCCACCCAAGTTCTACGACGCCTTTCCCCTGGCCAAGCCGGACAAGTTCGTCCGCCTGGACAGCTACAAGGCCTTACTGGACCACAGCGATGATCTTGTGGAGGATAACGCCATAATCATCCCGCACGGTTCTCTGGTAGAATACCTGGGCATAGACAAGTTCGAGTCCCTGGCAGTCCCAACTTTCGGCAACCGCCGGGTTTTAGCCTGGGAGAGCGACCGGGAGATGGAGAGAGAGTGGTTGCTCAAGGCCGGGGTCAACATACCCATGCGTTTTGAGAGGGCGGAGGACATAGACCGGCCTGTTATAGTCAAGTACCACGGGGCCAAAGGCGGCCGGGGCTTCTTCATAGCCAAGAACAAGGACGAGTTCAAGGCCAAGATGAGCTCTCAGGCAAAGTACGCGATCCAGGAGTTCATCCTCGGCACCAGGTACTACATTCATTTCTTCTATTCCCCCGTAAAGACAGAAGGATACAAGCTAAAGAAAGGGACCCTGGACATGTTAGGCATCGACAGAAGAGTCGAGTCGAACGCCGACGAGATCTTTCGGATCGGGTCCATGAACGAGCTGGCCGAGGCAGGGATCTATCCCAGCTTCGTTGTCACCGGCAACCTGCCCCTGGTGCTCAGGGAGTCACTGCTTCCAAAGGTCTTCGAGCTTGGCGAACGGGTGGTCGAAACGTCCATCGAGCTTTTCGGAGGGATGATCGGTCCCTTTAGCCTGGAGACTATCGTCACAGACGAGCTGGAGTTCA
Organism: Methanotrichaceae archaeon; assembly: GCA_963754945.1. Lineage (GTDB taxonomy): Archaea > Halobacteriota > Methanosarcinia > Methanotrichales > Methanotrichaceae > Fen-7. The sequence goes on along the minus strand of CAVWIG010000021.1, from coordinate 63,680 downwards.
AGGTCTTCGAGATATCGGCCAGGATCGTCGCAGGCACCAACCTATTCGTCAGCGGCTCGCCTTACTCTGATCTGGTCGAGCGCAACCTCTCCAACGGCAAACGCATTGCCCAGGAGATAAAACTGGCCAGGGAGACGAATACACTATCAGAGGTCATAAGCTAGAGAACTAGAAAGGCTTATCCGATGACGGCGTAGTCTGACTCGTATGTCAGGCTTGATTGAGACTTTTCGCGAAGCAACAGTCCTTCAGTGCGAGTTCTTGAAGAAGCTGCTCGATCTGGACATGGCGGATGTTGCAGCCTTCTCTGACTCCATGGTGTCTTTTTTGAACCCAACACCAGAGAACAAGTTCGTGTACGGGCTGGCTGCTGGCAGGAGCGCCCTATCCCTGTACAGCTTCCTCCAGCTCATACAGAACCACTTCGACAACGTCTTCCCCTTCACCCTAGAGGATCCAGTTCAGAGGCACTACAGGAAGGGCGCCAAGAACCTGGGGCTGGCCATTTCAGGATCGGGAGAGACCTCATCGGTCAACAAGTACATAGAGGATGTGATCGCCCACGGAGGGGAGATCAAGCTGATAACAGCAAACGAGCAGGGCACAGCCTACAAGCTGGTGAAAGAATACGATAAGGGCTCAGTCCTCGTTTTCAAGGCCAGGACAAAGTACAGCACAGACAAAGAGACCAGATCCAGGCTCTCCCCCCTGGGAACGGAGTTCGAGCTGGAGGTGCTGGCCTTCCTCAACGCCGTTTTCAAGGACATCCAGTCGAGGTTAAAAGGCGTGTGTGATGTTTCCTGCCCCGAATACCGCTCCACCATAAAGGACTTCGAAGAGAACGCTAGGCTCATAGTCGACATGGACCCAGACAGCCTGGAGCACTGGTTCAACCGTCTTCTTCCGCGAAGCGGCAGATATGTCATCGGGGGCGTGGGCCGGTCCGGCCTAGTGGCCCGTGCCTTCGAGATGAGGTTCACTCACCTGAACAAGATAAGCTACTGGGAGAGAGACTTCAACACCCCGTCCTTCCAGATAGGGGACGTGTACCTCCCCATAAGCGGAATCGGGAACACCTACGAGGCCCTGGAGGGTGCCGCGCACGCATTGAGCAAGGGAGCGGATGTCATGCCCATTACCGCGAACCGATCCTCTCGGCTCGTGTCTTTGATGAGAAAGCACGGACGTACTGACGATATCGTTTTCGTGCCTGTTAAGCCTGAGTACTCAGGACTGTTCTGCGGCGACACCAGCTCAACGACCTGGCTGATGTCGGATTACACTAAGTTCAGGTACCCTATCTTCGAGATCAACGCATCAATCTTCACCAATAGCGTAGTGGCCGTCGGTGCAGAGTTCCTCGGAATGATGGAGGCAGGAATGAGGCGGCTGCACGTATGATCAAGATAATTGCGCTGTCGGATACTCACATGGAAAGAGGTCTACCGGAAAGACTGGTCGAGCTTGCCGAGGGAGCCGACTTCATTCTTCACGCCGGAGATTTCGTTTCCAAAGACGTTTACGACTCCCTGGCTGATATAGGAAGGGTCGAGGCAGTGTGCGGCAATTCAGATTCTCAAGAGCTGAAAATGCTTTTGCCGGAGAGAAAGGTAATCGAGGTGGATGGAGTAAGGATCGGGCTAGTTCACCGGGCATCACACTCTACTGGCCCCGGCACTGAGATGCTTGCCAGGGAGATGGAGGTGGACGTCCTTGTCTATGGTCACCTGCACAGGCCGATCGTTGAGAGGGGTAACAAGCTGCTCATCTGTCCAGGAAGCCCAACAGTGCCCAGGATGTCTCCGCCAACTGTTGCGGAGATCGAGATAAAGGACGGAAAGGTCACCGGAAGAATAGTGCCAGTTGGAGAGCCGACCTGTGATTACATACGCTATGCACAATCGCTTGCAGAAAAATAGTCATAAAAAAGTTGTGGGCGGAAAGCTACTTGGGCGGGAATTTCATCGGATCGACTACGAACCAGATCCCCTTGAATCCCTGTCCTTTTGCGTTCCCTGGCAACATGTCCTTTGAGTAATGGTACAATGGCCAGCCCTTGAACGCCGTCTGGTTCATGCCATCCTTTCTTGTTATGCTCGTGAAGTCAGAGGCGTTCAGTCCGGTAGGCACAGTGACTTTCTTTGCGTAGAATGGGGGCCACAGGGTTGCACAACCGCCGGAGCAAGTACTTGTTCCATTGCCGGGGTCCATTTTGAAATAATATAGCGTGAAACCCGTCTGGTTTACGAGATAGGTTCCTATGGTCTTGTTGGTTGCAGTGTTTATGGTATAGTTGTTGGCCATCTCAGCTACTGCGGCTGTTGCTAACATGGCAACAACCAAGAGAGCAAGTCCTAATTTTGATCCTTTAGACAAAAGATTCACCCCTATTCTATGAAACTCATAAACTTTTAAGGGTTTCGTATGTCTGCATTTCGATCAGGCTGGGACGATTGGTCATAGGGCCGCTTTGTAGAAGTTCATGAACCCACTACGAGGCTTCAAGCTGTGAGGGCTATCGGCAATTATGCCCATCAATTTTATAGCCGGGATGTTTCACAGATGGTCTTTCCGGAATGCCTCATACTTTTCTGAAAAATATTAAATAACCTGCCTGTCTATATTAAGCCGGAGTGAGGCATAATTCATGGTCGCGATAAACAAATTCTTCAATCTCCCTGACAGGATCTCCGGACTAGGAGATCTGGCTTACAATCTGTGGTGGTCCTGGCACCCCGAAGGCAGGGGCCTCTTTAAGATGCTCAGCAGGACAGGTTGGTACCTTAGTGCCCACAACCCCGTTAAGATGCTCCATCAGATTGACCAGGCAACGCTTGAGGCCGCAGCAAAGGATCCTCATTTTCTGAGACATTACGACGCCGTCATGGCTGGTTTCGAAGACGAGATGAGCAAATCCAGCGGCTGGTTCTGCGCTAACGTAGCCGATCCAAAGAGCATGAACATTGCATACTTCTCGGCTGAGTACGGATTGCATCACGCCCTTCCCTTCTACGCCGGCGGCCTGGGATTCCTAGCAGGCGACTTTCTGAAGGAGTGCAGCGACCTGGGGATACCCATGGTCGGCGTGGGGTTCATGTACCCCCAGGGTTACCTGCGCCAAATGATCACTCCGGATGGGTGGCAGGTGGGAGCCTGCGAGATCCTGGACAGGGAGAACGCACCCATTACCAGAGTCCTGAATGGTGATGGGAAGACCCTGTCGGTCAAGATTCCTATCATAGATCCGCCGATCTACCTGGAAGCCTGGAAGGTCCAGGTTGGCAGGACATCCCTTTACCTGTTAGATACATCAAGCGAGGCCAACGATCCCTGGAACCGGTGCATCTCCGACCGGCTTTACACAGGAGACCCCGAACAGCGGCTGAGACAGGAGATAGTTTTAGGGATTGGTGGCGTCAGGATTTTGAAAGCCCTGGGAATAGATTATTCCGTCCTCCACCTGAACGAGGGGCACCCGGCTTTTGCCATCCTGGAAAGGATCAGAGAGCGGGTAGAGGGAGGAACCAGTTACCGTGATGCCTTCGAGCAGGTCAAAGAAACCACGGTCTTCACGACTCACACGCCTGTGCCTGCCGGCCACGACATCTTCACCTTTCAATTGATGGACAAGTACTTCGGCTCCTACCTTCCGGGCCTGGATCTTGGCCGAGAGGAGTTCTTCGAGATGGGAGTTGATCCGAATAACCCGAGCGGCTTCAACATGACTGCCTTTGCCCTTCGGTCCTCCGGCTATCGCAATGCTGTGAGCAAAAGGCATGGGGAGGTCGCGAGAAGCATGTGGAGGCAGCTATGGCCTGAGCTGCCCGAAGAAAAAGTGCCCATAGACCACATCACCAACGGGATTCATGTCCCGACCTGGATCGATCGACACCTTGGAGACGTCATCCTCAACGAGCATCTGGGTAGAAACTGGCTGGCGGGTCACGACAATCCCCGTATCTGGGAGCTGGTCGACGAGATACCGGACGATGAGCTGTGGAGACACCACCAGGCAATGAAGAACCTGCTGATCACCAGGATTAGGGACAGAGCCCGGCAAAAATGGCTCGACAGCGGAAAGGCCGATCCTCGTGTAGTTATGGCGTCCGGTATCCTGTTCGACCCATCGGTCCTTACCCTGGGGTTTGCCAGGAGGATCGCAATGTACAAGAGGCCCACTCTGCTCCTTCGGGATATCGAACGGCTGAAGAGGATCGTCAACAATACCTGGCAGCCGGTTCAAATCATATTCGCCGGAAAGGCCCACCAGGACGACCTGCAGAGTAAGCAACTCCTGCAGAATGTATTCAACGTCGCCAAGGACCAGGCCTTCGGAGGCCGGATAGCCTTCGTGGAGGATTACGATGAGCTTCTGGCCCAGTATCTGGTTCACGGCGTCGACGTCTGGGTCAACAACCCGCTGCCGCCCATGGAGGCCTCGGGAACCAGCGGGATGAAGGCGAGCATAAACGGCGTTCCCCAACTATCCATCCTGGACGGCTGGTGGATAGAGGGGTACAACGGCTTGAACGGCTGGGCAATTGAAGGAGCCCAAGGCCCTGACAGGGACCATAAGGACGCTGCGGCCATCTACGAAATCCTGGAAAAGCATGTGGTCCCGTTGTACTACGATGTTGACGACCACGGTGTTCCCAGGGGCTGGGTCAAGATGATGAAGGAGACCATAAAGAGTACCGGACCGCACTTCTGCGCCCGGCGGATGGCCAAGGAGTATACGGATAAGTTCTACCAGAAAGCTCTTGATGCTGCAATGGCGGCTCCGCACAGAGGGGTGAGGAGGGATCTGTTCAGCAGGATCTGAAAAGAGAGTAGAAAGGGCAAATTTATAATTCCTACGCCTCGAATTGCGATGATGGCGGGAAGTACTACCTGCGACAACTGGGCTATTACCCTTGGTGGTACGAAGAAGAAGCGAACCCCACGAGTCCGAGCTTCTGAAGCAAGAACTGACAAACTGCCCGCGGTGGCTTAGCTCAGTTCTAGCCGTTAAGGTCACGAGCGCGAATGCGACAACCTATCTCCAGCGTCTGAACACAGCAGCCAGGGATAATGCCGCTAGAGCAGCTACAAACAACAGATCACTGCTCTTCTTAGCGTTCTTTTCGGCCTTTATTGTTATAGTTCCGTTGGTCACCTTATCTGGCTTGAACCCTTCGACATTGACCACCTTTAGTTCTGCCGTGGCGTTCTTCTGGCCTGCGACGAAGGTCAGGTTGGTCACCCCGCACCCCGGAGGAAACGTAACGTTGATCCAGCCGGCTTTTTCATCCATGTACGAGGGGGTTTGGCAAGGCCCGAATGCGCCTACTGCTTTGATCGTTTCGGGGTTGTAGGATATCTCCACTTTCTTCTCCGAATTAGAGGTAGGAACCTCGAGGGAAACGTTTACTTGACCTCCGGTCTGGGTCGAGTTGGAGCCCAAAAACACGCCATGCATCTCTGGGGCTGTAACATTGAAGAACAATCCATTTACTCTGAGGGCATCGGCTGAATTCTCTATTCTTACCCCCAGCTCGTATTTGCCTGGTTTAGCCGGCAAACTAAGAGCGTGGGGCTCCAGAGAATCGATGGAACCCGTTATTGTGTGGTTGGATTTGCTCAGGTTGAACGAACCTTTGACGGTCTCGTAAAACTTCAGCATGCTAGAGCCAGGATTGATTTTTATGTACTGTCTCTTTGCAGTGCTGTTGGCAAGCATTGAGTCGTAAGTAAATTTGGGCTTCGTCAAGTTGTAGTCCGAACGGGAGACGTAATAGATAACCTTGCTATCCGCTATACTGGCGACTTTTCCCGAGCCATCAAACCTTATCCCCACCGGTAGTGGGCTGCTGGTTTTGTTGAGGTAGAGCAGTCCTGGGATAGGATTACCGTTCGCGTCGAGGACTAGGGCGCCGTCATCGCTCATTGTCAAGGTGGATGCATTCCACCGCCAGAAGTAGTTCCACACGTTCTCCGAACCGACTCCCATGCGGGTGAGGTCTTTGGTGAACACGGTTCTTCCGGACGGATCGTTTACGTCGACGCTTACGCTTACAATATCACCTGCCAGGGCAGTCAATGTGAAGTTAGCCTGCCCTGATGAGCTTATGTTCTTGGGGTAATCTATGCCACCCAGAGCGGGTTTGGGGATCACGCGCTGCACAGTGTACGGGTAGTATCGCAATGTGTCGTTATCAGCGACCCGGATGCTCATTCCGGGCCAGAGATTCACGTCTGAATTACGACTGAATGTAAGAGTATCATGGTTCCACATACCTATGATGCCAAAGTTTGTAGGGACGATCTCAAGCTCACCGAGTCCCGAACCTGGATCAACTGAGAGGATATATTGGTCCGACAACTGGAAAAGCCCGTCAATCGATGCGAATTTCGTCTTACCATCGCTGAAGATCTTATCTACGTGCATCATTATAATGGGCATGTCCGCGACATCGCCGAGGTCCTTTTTGTAAACATAAGTCGAGTTGGATTCGGCTATGGAGCTGTCCACAAGCTGCCCGTCCTTTAGGAGATGCACGAAGATCTTATCTTGTGTCACGTCCCTGATGTAGAGTTGGTAACCCTCCGAAAGGGTGTAGTTGCCGGCAACAATCATCCCTCGTATCTCTTTATCGATCAGAACTTTGCCCAGCTTCTGGTGCTCGAGAAGGTTCAACGAATCACTCTCTTTTGTTGCCCCGATATTGTAACCTACAAACCACGATTCTCCGAGAAAGCTTATTGTGTAGTATTGGCCCCATGGTCTAAAATTAAATTGTTTTGGCTGCATGAACGATACATACTGGAGCGCATTCCAATGCGCTACTCCATTTATTAGCTCTGGCTTTGTGGGAGTTGGAACTGTCCTATCATTGGGGGGAAATAGAGTAAGAGTCTCACTGCCCAACTTGTCTTCTGGAGAAAAATAGAATCCGGTAAAGTTCCCAGAGTTCCATCTGGCCTGTGCTGTGGCAGGATATTGACCTAGCTTGACTGGTACTATTGAGTTGGCATCGAAAACAGGCCCTCTTATCACTTGATTGCCGTAATCGGTGATAGCTCCCACAGGGTAGTAAAACAGTCTTGTATCATTCACGACAACTAGCATCAACCTATCAGCCAATGGTACAATGGCGTCCCGGGTCAGTGTAATATCTTTGTTGGTCTTAAACGTAATTCCCTGATCGGTGAGGTCAACGAGCTCCATGCTTCCTAGCTTGTCACCGTCTTTCATGCTGACAACTGGAGCATCTCCCAATTGGAAGACGCCATCTATCTCGACGGTTCCATCCTTATCACCGGCCAACACGTTGGAGACATGAATCAGGATTAAAGGAAGTTCGTCTCCACTCTTGAAGGCATAGGTCCCGCCTATGCTTACAACGCCAAAATCCACTGCAGTTTTGCCTTTTACGAGGACGAAGTTTACTTTGCCGTCGTTGGCTGAAATCCCATTGACGGCCAGGATGTAACCTTCCAGGAGCGATAGGGGATGACTGTAGTTCAAAATGTGCGTGTTTTTGTCGTCGATGAGTATCTCCCTGAGTTCGCCTTTCTCCAGAGCGCTCTTGGCGTCTGTGAAAGTGCTGTCGGGATAGCCGGCGAAGTAGCGCTTTCCCAAAAAGGCAACCGACTGGTATTTCCCCCAGGGCTTAAACTCGAAATCACTCGACCAGGCACGACTGGTATAAACTATGTGGCTTTTCTCCGCGGTCCGCCCGTGCACATCAACCGAGAGCTGCTCGCCTCCCACATCCTTGTCCAGATCGTAGTAGAACCAGCCGAAGTCGTGAGCATTCCAGGTACTACTGATGTTAGTGATGTATCCTCTCACCAGGGCAGCATCTGTGGAAGACGATTGAGCCATAGAAGGCACAATGAGAAATGCGCCTAAGACCACGACAAGAACTAAAAGGTCAATCTGTCCTCTGGAACTCATTTACCTCCATTCATCGTAAGACGGAGCATACATACCTGGATGACTACGTCTGGATAAGCTGTATATCCTATGGCGTGGTCTTAAGCTCTCCGGAGTCAATTGATGTCACCCATTAAGCACGTTGCGATCTATGGCAAAGGCGGGATCGGCAAGTCCTGCACCGCCTCGAACATCGCAGCCGCCTGCGCCGAAGACGGGCACAGGGTTCTGGTCGTCGGCTGCGACCCGAAGAGCGATTCGACGATAACCCTTGTGGGTCGCAGGATCCCTACCATGATGGACCTAATCCAGCGTGGCGGAGAGATCGCAGAATCGGATGTCGTCTTCAAGGGATATAAGGGCGTGAGGTGCATCGAGGTAGGAGGACCGGAACCTGGCGTGGGCTGCGCCGGTCGAGGAATCATTGTAGCCATACAGTTTTTGCGCAAAGTCTCTACGGCAATGGACGATGTGGATCTAGTGCTGTACGATGTACCGGGTGACATCGTCTGCGGCGGCTTTTCGGCGCCCATAAGGAAGGGCCTGGTCAGCCAGGCGTATATCATAACCTCAGGCGAATATATGCCCCTGTATGCGGCCAACAACATCTGCAGAGGCCTACGCCGTCTTGGGACGCCACTGGCCGGTGTGATATGCAACTCGCGAGAGGCAACGGGCGAACGCGAGATCGTGGAGAGCTTCGCCAGAGAACTGGACAACCGGATGGTGGCCTTCATACCCAAGGACCCTCTGGTCCAGGAGTGCGAGCGAAGGGGCATCACTGTCATAGAGGGCGCTCCCGACTCGGAGATAGCCGAGATCTATCGTCGGCTTGCCGAGGCGTTCATGGGCGAGGCAGAGCCGAAGTTACCCCAGCCGATTAGCGATGAGCGGCTCAGGGAGCTGTCGCGAGCATGAACTCTGGACACATCCCGCGGGTTCTGCTGGCAGGAGACAGAAGCTCCAGCGGCAAGACCACCATCGTGGCCGGACTGCTTTCCGCTCTAACCTAGACGGGGCCTCCGTGTCCAGCCCTTCAAGGTGGCGATGGACTACATCGACCCATCATATCATAGCTGGATAACTGGAAGGCCGTGCCGAAACCTGGACGGCTACCTAATGCCTGAGAAGACGGTTCACGAGGTCTATTCCCATGCAGTGGATGGTGCGGACGTTTCGGTGATCGAGGGAGTGCGCGGCCTCTACGAGGGGTACGAGGGTGACCTCGGATCGACGGCCCAGATTGCTAAGATCCTGAGGACTCCTGTGATCTTCGTTGTGGACGCACGATCCATTACCCGTTCGGCTGCCGCCCTGGTCAAGGGCTACATGGACTTCGATCCAAATGTCGACATAAAGGGTGTCATCCTGAACAAGGTGGGCAGCGAGAGGCACGCACGTAAGGCAAGGGAGGAGATCGAGCGGTACGCAGGCGTGGAGGTTGTGGGTGTCATTCCAAGGGACGAGTCCATGCACCTAGCAATGCGTCACCTGGGATTGGTGCCAATGCTTGAGGGCGAGGCCAGGCACGACGGTTTTGTCCAGCGGCTGGATAGGATCCGCGAGATAGTGGAGGAGGGCCTGGACATCGACAGGATCCTGGAGATCGCAGCCGAGGCCGAGCCTCTGGAAGCGCCGGAGCCGGACCTCTACAGGAGAAACGAACGAGGCTCGGGCCTGAAGATCGGCGTGGCCCTTGACGAGGCCTTCAACTTCTACTATCGGGATAACCTGGAGCTGATGGAGCTGGCTGGCGCACAGGTCGTTCCATTCAGCCCTGTGCATGATAAAGAGCTTCCGCAGGTGGACGGCATCTACATCGGCGGAGGGTATCCGGAGCTGTACGCAGCGGAGCTGTCGCGAAACTCGTCCATGCTCGCGTCCATCCAGCAGGCACATGAAAGAGGGCTTCCAATCTATGCGGAGTGCGGCGGACTGATGTACCTGGCAAGGGAGATCGATTGGGATGGCGAGCACCATGATATGGTCGGTCTGGTTCCCGGAAAAGTCCGCAAGGGTCAGATTCGAGTGGTAAGCTACGTCTCCGGCAAGCTGGCTCGCGACTGCCTGCTGGGGCCCGCAGGATCGCGCCTCCTGGGCCACGAGTTCCACCACTCCGAGCTTGTCATGGATGAAAAGGAGAAGGTCGAGTACGCCATCAGGCTCGATCGCGGCACTGGCATCCAGGGCAGCCTCGATGGAGTCGTGGAGAACAATATGGTTGCCAGCTACTCCCATCTGCATGCCGCTTCCTACAGAGGCTTCCCCTCCAATTTTCTTGAGACCTGCACAAGAGCTAAATAAATTGCAGCACAACTCTTTGGGCGGTGATGTAATGGTAAAGATGCCTGCCGAGGTTAGGGAGACTCTGGAGAAGCAAAAGCCCGTGCCGATCGCAACGGCCAGCAAGAAAGGAGTTCCGAACGTCGTCTTCATCGGACTATTGAAGATCATCGACGACGAGACTCTGATGATCGCTGACAACTTCTTCTACAAGACCGCTGCCAACCTGATGGAGAATCCCAAGATATCCATCCTATGCTACAGCTCGGATACCAAGAAATCCTTCCAGATCAAGGGGAATGTCACCCTCTGCAAGGAAGGCGAGAACTTCGACCAAATGAGAGAATGGGTGCTCGGAATCAACGACAAGCTACCGGCCAAGGGCTGCGTCATGGTCAAGATCACCGAGATCTACAACGCCATGTGGGGACCGGCAGCGGGGAAACAGATCGCCTAAGAGTTTTCATAACTAAGGAGATTTAGTAAAAGGTGGAAGCAAGTTTCTGCTTCCCCACTGGCCTTGATGGTGCAAATGTGCACCAGGATCTCCTATTCCGGCATTAAATCGCTTGTAGACAGTTGAAACAGGGTCGATGATTTCCTTAATGTTTCCATAAAAAGAGAAAATATTATGTTAAAACACACTGAAATAACCGTTAGCAATGGAAGTATGCATGTGGTTGAAGCTGGCCTTCCCCAAAACTCTGCAGTGTTATTTCTCCATGGCTGGCCAGAAAATTGGCGTGCGTTCGAGAGTGTCTTAAAGCTTGCAGATGAGCACGTTTATGCCCTTGCGGTGGATCTCCCTGGCATAGGTAATTCTAAAATGAGAAATGCTCCAAGTACCAAGCGCGATATAGCAGACTTTATTCATGAATTCGTGGAGAAAATGGGACTCAAGCATCTCACGCTAGTTGGCCATGATGTTGGTGGTCAAATTGTTTATTCGTATCTCCATCGCTACTCTAACGAACTTAATGGGGCGGTTATTATGAATGTCGCTGTCCCTGGTGTCAAACCATGGGAAGATGTAATTCGCAATCCTTATATATGGCACTTTGGATTCCATGCTATCCAGGATTTGCCTGAAATAATTGTAACAGGCAAGGAACGTCCATACTTTGATTACTTCTATAACGCAATTTCCACACACCCCGAAAGAATCACTGGCGATCTACGCAATAGCTACGTTCAGGCTTATTCTACGCCGTCTGCACTAAGCACAGGTTTCAATTGGTATCGAGCTTTCGGACAGGATGCTAAATACAACAGGGAGAACATCGCCCGTGGAATACAGATCGAAACGCCACTCCTTTACCTGCGTGGCGAACGCGAAGGAGGCAACATAGAGCAGTATGTTGGTGGTTTCAAGGAATCAGGCATTAAAAACGTGCAAAGTTCCATAATACCTGATAGCGGCCATTTTGCCCCAGAAGAGCAACCAGAGGACGTTTGGAAGCGAATCGCTACCTTCGGGAAAATTGATAACCTCGAACAATCGTAGTGGTGCCCTTCAGAAGTCTTGAGCGTGTAATTTTCATCGAAGATACAGAGCTCTTGGGGCTTAAAGAATCATCGTCATCATATCCCATCCAGCCAACACTGGCGCTCCGGACAGCTCGCTCACCTCCAGCGCCATATCCTCTTCGCATCCTTCCGCCTGGGGATAGAAATGAGTGAGCACCACGCGCCCGACGTTTTTAAGCATCCTGCCCAGCTTTTTGGGCGTCGTGTGGTTCGTCACATCGAATGGCTCAGGGAAAGAGCACTCGTGGATCAGCAGATCCGCCCCATCCGCCAATGTAGCCACGCGCTGCGAGGGTTCGGTGTCGCCCGAATAGACCAGGACTTTCTCCTCAGCCTCGATCCTGTAGGCAAGAGCGGTGACGCTGTGCTTTGCCTCCTCAGCAAAGATATCGAATCCCTGTACGGAGAAGTCATCCATGGGCCGCACTTCATGCGCCATCACCTCCATCTTCTCCAGGTAGGGAAAGGCGCGGTGCAGAGTTTCAAGCCATGCCGCCGTCCCGACTGGCCCGTAGACCTCCAATCCAGGAAGCCGCCGTAGGTAGCGGGCATTGGCCAGAGCAAGCAGATCTGAGACGTGGTCGAGGTGAAGGTGGGTCAGCAGGACGACGTCCAGGTTCTCGATGTCTATGCCCGCCTGATCCAGCCTCAGGAGCGTTCCTGCTCCGCAGTCCAGGAGTAGCGGCCTTTCTGTCTCGACGAGGATTGCAGACTGGGATCGACCCGGCTGGGGAATGCCGACGCCCGTGCCGAGAAGCGTGACCTTTATGCTCATGTCTGGGACTTAACACGTAGGACATAATATGCTGACCGGTTGGGTTAAGTAGCTAAAAATGGTCTGGTATGCCAAGAACCCCATCAATAAATTTCAAGGTGATTTAATGCAAAAGAGCGTCGTCAAAGATCCAGCGTTGGCGGAAGCCGGCGAGAAGAGGATCGAGTGGGCCAGGCGTCACATGCCCGTCCTGGAGAGCATCAAAGCAGAGTTCGAAAAGGAAAAGCCGCTGAAAGGCGCAAGGATTGTGGCCTGCCTGCACGTCACAGTCGAGACAGCAAACCTGATCACAACCCTCGTGGCAGGCGGGGCGGAGATCGCCGTCACCGGCTCAAACCCCCTCTCCACCCAGGATGAAGTGGCTGCTGCCCTGGCAGCCCGCGGGCTGCATGTCTATGCCTTCCGGGGAGAGAACGATAAGGAGTACTACGACTGCATCAAGAAAGCCCTGGAAATCAAGCCCAACGTCACCCTGGATGACGGAGCGGACACCATAGCTATAGTCCACAAGGAGCATCCTGAGCTTGCTGCGCAGATGTTCGGCGGCTGCGAGGAGACGACTACGGGAGTCGTGAGACTTCGGGCCATGGCTGCTGACAACGCCCTGCTCTATCCCGTCATAGCCGTAAACGACGCCGAGACAAAGATGATGTTCGACAACAGGTACGGCACAGGCCAGAGCACACTGCACGGCATAATGAACGCGACCAACTTCCTCTTCGCCGGAAAGAACGTCGTCGTTGGCGGCTACGGCTGGTGTGGCCGCGGCTTTGCCATGAGGGCCAAGGGGCTTGGGGCAAACGTCATAGTAGTGGAGATCGAGCCGCGCAAAGCCCTGGAAGCGGCCATGGACGGCTACCGAGTCATGCCCATGCTTGAGGCTGCTCCGCTGGGAGACCTCTTCGTGACCCTAACGGGCGACATTAACGTCATCCGGAAGGAACACTTCGAGCTGATGAAGGACCAGGCAATCCTCGCCAACAGCGGCCACTTCAACGTTGAGATCGATATCCCAGCCCTTGAGAAGATGGCGGTTGCGAAGACCGATATTCAGAACAACGTGGCCGAGTACAGGCTCAAAGACGGAAGGAGGCTGTACCTCCTGGCAGAGGGCCGACTTATCAATCTGGCTGCAGCCTACGGCCACCCTCCAGAGGTCATGGATATGTCCTTCGCCAATCAGGCGTTGGCCGTGCGCTACATCGTGGAGCACGGGCGAAGCCTGGAGAAAAAAGTATACGCAGTTCCTGTGGAGATCGACCGAAGAGTGGCTGAGCTCAAACTGGCCTCCATGGGCCTGAAGACCGAGAAGTTGACGCCAGAGCAGGACAAGTATCTGCACAGCTGGCAGACGGGAACCTGAACCGCTGAGGTGAAAAAATGGATCTCAAACGGGAGAACATTGAGGCCTATCTGCGCGACCTTATAGACCAGGACCTCGAGCTGCAAAGCCTGCGCAGAATGGGCGAGACAATACCAACAACTGAGGACGTCAAAGGCTTCGGGTACGGTGCCCCTCTGCTTGTGGAGTACGTCTCCGGAGGAAAAAACGGCTCTGCGGTGCTCTCCACTATGCGGGTCCAGCACGGCTTCGGCCACGACCACTTCTCAGATCGTGCCAGGATTTTGATCTGGCAGAACGCGACCTTTGGCAAGCTGCCTAAGCACGTGCCGTCTCTGGACGTCGGCTACTTTACTGAGGATGGGCGGCTGGTCTCCTCGGGGGAGGCCAAAGAGTACTTCCTCATGATGGAGAAAGTTGAGGGAAAGGAGTACTTCTTCGACCTGGAGAGGGTCAAAGAGAAGGGTGCGACAGATCTGGACTACCAAAGGGTCACTGCCCTCGCCGATTACCTGGCAGATATCCACTCAGTCAAGAGGGACTGTGCGCCCCTCTATCTGCGCAAGATCCGGGAGATCGTCGGGGATGGCGAGTGCATCTTCGGGATCCTGGACGACTACCCTGAAAACCCTGCCTTTCTCGATCCTGGCGAGCTATGCGATGTAGAGAAGCTCTGCGTGGAGTGGCGCTGGAAGCTTAGGAGTAGGACTGATCGGCTCTGTCAGGTTCATGGCGACTTTCACCCCTGGAACATCATGTTCCGCGAGGGTACCGATTTCACAGTCCTGGACAGGTCTAGAGGCGAGTGGGGCGAGGCGGCAGACGATATAACTGCCATGGCCATGAACTACATCTTCTACTCTGTCCAGAAGAGCTTCCGTCTCTCCGGCGACTTGAAAGATCTATTCGAGCTATTCTTTGATAGGTACCTGGAGAAAACAGGAGACGACGCTCTCTTAGAGGTCATAGCCCCGTTCTTCGCCTTCAGGGCCATGGTTGTGGCCAGCCCCACCTGGTATCCCCTGCTCGCCGATGATGTCAGAAGAACGCTCTTCAACTTCATGGAGAACGTCCTGGGTTCCGAGGGCTTCAACTACAGAGATGTGAACAGCTACCTGGATTGATATCAAGCCTGGACATGGCTCGCACCTACGCCTTCGAGCTCTCCGGGGAGCACGATACCCTACCCCGAAGCGAAGCTCTAGCTCTTCTCGAGATCTACTCCAGTGGCTCCAGAGAACTGTGTCTCCTGGACCAGTGCCTGGTAGTGGAAGCAGAAGATCTGGATGCTCAGACCCTGGGCTTGCGGCTTGCCATGACCCATAGGATAATAGAGGTCTTGGCAATCTGCGATGCCAGCCTGGATTCACTGGCTAATGCGGCAGAGAGCATTGTGATTCCCGATAAGGCCTATAGCGTCAGGGCCAGGAATGTCAAAAATGCGCCTTTACAAACCGATCAAGTGGAGAGAGTGGTCGGTCGAGCTCTTTACAAGAGGGGATACAAAGCAGATCTCACCAAACCAGAAGTTGAGTTGCGAGCCGTTATAACAGGCAACAAAGTCGTCCTGGGCATTGAGGTGACTCGGGCAAAACGGTGTGAATTTGAAGACCGGCGGCCTCACCTCAAGGCGTTCTTCTACCCAGGCGTGTTGATGCCGAGGATGGCTAGGGCGTTGGTCAACATCTCCCAGGCAAAGGAGAGCGATCTGCTATTAGATCCCTTCTCGGGCACCGGTGGGATACTAGTCGAGGCCTGTCTAGTCGGCATAAAGTGCGTAGGAGTAGATGTTCAAAAGAAGCTGGTTCGAGGAGCCAGGGTTAACCTGGAAGGGCTGGATTGCACTATGATAGCAGGCGATGCCAGACGTTTGCCTTTCAGGGACTGCTCAGTTGATAATGCTGTCCTTGACACACCCTACGGCAGATCAGCCCTCATAAGGGCAGAGTCCAAGGAGGAACTCCTGGACAAAGGACTAGCCGAACTCCACAGGGTTTTGAAGCCAGGGAGACGAATAGTGGTTGTTGCTGAGAGGCATATAGAGGAGCACATAACCAGAGCAAATTTCGCTGTGAGAGAAATTCATACAGATCGTGTTCACAGGAGCCTTACAAGGCATATCTTTGTCTGTATGAAGTCATAAATGAGGGGTGTTAATTAGCGTTACATCTTATGGGGGGAGTAGGTTATTAAATTCTCTTACGTATTTCGCTATTGTTGGTTTGGATAGAGTTAGGGCTAAATATATGAGAGTTTCGAAAAACTAATCAATCGAAATACTTATATACTATTAATACTATAATATAATGCATGAGGACTCTCATTGATTTTGCCATTCGAGCAGAATATGCTCGAGTAAAAGCCCTCGGAGATGATCTATCCGAGATCGGATCGTTGATCAATTGGGAGCGTTTCAGATTTTTGGAACCATTGATATACAAAAATAAAACTAGCCGCGGAGGTCGTCCGAACATTGACATCGTGATTATGGTGAAAGCTCTCGTAATTCAGCATTGGTTTGGTCTAACAGATCCAGAACTGGAGCGACAGGTTGCGGATAGGATCTCTTTTCGTATTTTCCTTGGCACCACTGAAGTAATTCCTGATTTCAGCACAGTTTGGCTATTCCGTGAACGTTTGATTAAGTGCGACGTATACGATGATCTTTGGAATGAGCTTCAAAGGCAGCTCGATGAGATGGGGTTTACTGTAAAGAATGGCACTATCCAGGATGCAACCTTCATAACTTCGGACCCAGGTCGGAAGAGGAACAAGAAAGACGAGCAAGGCGGGGACAAAAAGGAAGGTCAAGATTCCGAAGCCACCAGTACGAGCCTGAATCAGGAGTTTGATAAAGAGCTAATTGGTATTTCAAATAATATTATTGATGACAAGGCCAAACCACAGAGACTCGAAGAAGAGCCAATAAATGAGGGAAGTTGGGCAAAAAAGGGTGTCAAATCCTTTTTCGGATATAAAGGTCATATCTCAATCGATACCAATTACCACCTTATCAGATATTTTGAGACTACAACTGCTTCTGTACACGATAGTCAGGTAGATCTTGGAATTGAAGGGCTACCACGTTACGCCGATAAGGGATATGATGGTGCAAAAACTCGAGGATATGATGCAGCCATGAAAAAAGCTACAAGAGGTCACAAGCTTGGAATCATAGATCTTCTGAGGAATAAGAGAATCAGTAAAACGCGATCGCACATCGAAAGATGCTTCGCTGTTATGAAGCGGGGGCATAAGGGAGCACATGTTTATGTAACAACTGTCGCAAGAGCTGGAGTAAAATTCATGATGAATTCGGTCGTTTACAACCTGGAACAGTTGAAATATTTAGTGCATAAACAAACAGCCTAGCGGAAGCTCTCTAAAAAAGCGCAAAAATTAGAAACAACAAGGTAAATTGAAATCTAATATGCTGTGTTGAATAACTCTGCTAAAACCGATATGCATCGTGGCATATCAGTAATGATAGGTAAAATGAGCAAAATCGACATCTGCCAGCATCATGGCCTTGAGTTACGCAACACAGCATCTAATAAGCCAATTTAGGGGTGAAATATGCTAAAAAACCACTATAAAGATTGAAAATATTAACGCAAGAATTTAAGGCTTCATTAACCAACACTAAATCGAAACCCTCATTTGCTTGATATACGATCCTCGTCTTGTTAGCTCCTTTGGAGCAGATCCCCAATATCTGTGTTATGATTACATCCCGCTTCTTTTCATAAATTTCCCTCTTGAACGCCAAATTTCTCATCCAACATATCTATCCATTCGTTTGCTTAATTGAGTACATTTTGCCCTAATTCAGCAATTTTGATTAGATCCAAAACATCATATAAACTTAACGGATTTGAGATACTAAAAAGCTATCTTAAACGATAGCCAAAAAGTCTTTTATGTCACATAAATAGAAAGGTTTTGAGTACAAAATCAAGACGCGTAAAAGGAAAGAACTCTGAAAATTATTAGATTTATATTTAGATAACAAATTGTATATAGCAGTCATGAAGTTCGCGAGGCTAAACTGCAATTGGGATTTCAAAAAAGCCCAATAGTCAAGGTAGTGTAGTAGCTACCGATAATATTTATATATCCTGAGTTTAATTCTTTCCTCTTTGAGGGTTATGCAATTTCAATCTTGATTTGTCAGCATTTGGTGCTGGCACAGAGGTTGTCCGAATTACGAAAAGGAGGAGCTGGGAACATCGTTCTAAGAAAGGAAATGACAAGAATAATGACGCTTCTTCGCTGTAACACCCTGCGGACATTGTTTCAGTGAGAGTCGAGGGACCCCATTTTTCAACCTAAACACTCTGGTCCTACATTGAAAAAGAGAAGAACGTCAATGATGGCGATTCTGAGGATTATGGCCATGTCTACGGCTACCTCGAGATGCCCACCTATTGATTTGTTAGTAAACTATATTTTGTAGAAATAGTAATAATCACCAAATAATAAAGTTCGCGACTCAAATCTTCGTAAAATTTGAAGAGATTAACTATTAATAGAGAAGAGATGTACTATGATGCTTAATAACCGAATCGAGCACAATATTTGGAGGATATAAATGCTGATACCAAGGTCAGCGCTAATCTTTTGCATCTTGATCCAGTCAGGCTACTTAGTTCAGGCTAACTGTGCAGATTTAACGGGAACCTGGGAGTCCCAATACGATTTCATGGGAGCAAAGGAGGTTATGACCGCGAATATCCAGCAGGTGGGCGAGAACCTACTGGGCTCTTTCTCAGTACAGCCATCCTCTGGAGACAAATATTCGGGTATAATTTTTGGGACTGTAAATAGTGATGAGGTTAAAGCAAATTATCTATCAGTGAGGAATGGAAGTAAAGATCCTCAGGTAATTATAACATTTGCAGAAAGCCACGTTATCGATCCAAATACTCTTAAAGGAACCTATTTACGTACAAGATAGCGACATGAACGCTTTATCTGGACCCTTTGAAGCGGTCAGAAAATAGAGGAGGAAATCATGCCAGCCCAGGATTTCTATGATCTAGCCGAAAATCGACTAAAGGCTTTCACGAGATCGGCAGTACGAACGAAAATTATGTTGCGTCTGGCTAAAGGGGAAATGACGGCCAGAGAACTCGAAAAAGACATGTGCATCAGGGCATCAACAATCCTCCATGCGATGAGGGAGCTTATCGATGAAGACCTCGCTCAGAAGACTCGTCATGGATATTCATTGACTAACATTGGTAAGATTCAGGCGTTGCTTGTGGATGAACTTGTGAGCACTATTGTCCTCTTAGATCAACACAAGGATTTTTGGCTAACCCACGACATAAGCGGAATACCTTTAGAACTTCTGGCCAAAATGGGTATGTTAAGCCAGTCAGAAATTCTTAAAGGCGACCTGGCCGCTATTCTCAAGACTCAAGAATATTGGGCCAATGAGGTGATCAAGTCAAAGGTCATAGTAGGGGTTTCACCTATCATAATACCTGAATATCCAATAGTCATCACCAAAGCTGTGGAGAACGGGGCAACTGTAAACCTCGTGCTGACTAAGCCTATTCTGGAAATCGTCAAGAGAGATTATCTAGAATTCCTCAAGCCATTAATAGAAAACAAGAATTTCCAACTTTATTCAATAGATCGGGATGTCAGGATAGCTTTCACTGTGACGGATAACTACCTTTCACTGGGATTATTCAGGATTGATGGAAATTATGACGTCGGATCAGACCTCAACTGTTTTGGAGAGAAAGCTAGAATTTGGGGAATGGAACTATTCGAATACTATCGCGAGATGTCAGATTTAGTAGAGATAACTTAAGTAAGATCCGCTACTTCTGTAATATACCCGAGGTTTCTTACTTAAGGGGAATGTTGGGCCGTTCCATTACTTATGATTTTTAAAAATTTCTTTGATTAGATCGAAATCGATTAAAATATTATTTTATTTTTGAGAGGGGTCCTAGTCAAACGACGGCAGTGCACCCGATGCAAGCATTGGGGTATTGCGACAAAATTAATTGCACATTTATATAAATAATATGTTATCTACATTAGCCGTGATGTCAATAACGAAGTGAAACGGCGGCGGCGCACCCGCGCAGCAAGCTGCGGGGCATCCAAGGCGCCGCCGCATGAAAGTGGAACCAGGTTAGGCTGATCCAAACCTAAGTTTAATATGCATGCCCTTTATCCCCGATGCAAGCAGTGGGGCGTGTTAGTGTCGTTTGTAATCAGCTGAAATCCAACAACTTCATTTGTTTATGCCCTTCCTTTTCTTCAGGGCTTCCCTGTGATTCAACATAATTGCGTATTGTGTCCGCCATCACGCCATCCCCTACCGTTCCCATGTATCCTCCGTCACTCCAAAATTCGCCGCCCCAAAGCTGTTTCCTTACTTCGGGGAATTTCTTAAAAAACGCTCTCGCTGTTATGCTTTTTACTATTTGCATCACTCTTGAAGGCGAATATCTCGGCGCAGCTCCAACAAAAATATGAACATGGTCTCCATCGGTTCCTATGGCATCAAAATCGAACCAGTATCTTTCACCGATTTCAGACAAATAGATTTGATATAATTGATACGATCATTATCTAGAAGCAGCTTTTTTCTATATTTTAAGCTGAAAACCATGTGATATCGAATTTTATAAGTACAATGGCTTGCATTTCTTACCTCAATCATCAATATGCACGATATGCAATCTTCCTTAAGTCGGTTTCCTGACCATCCCAACCGCAGCAAGCTGCGGGGTATTCATTTTAAAATAAATTTTAATTGTTACGTTTAAACAATTTAGCTAACATTGTACAATATTGTGGTCTCATGACAGAAAAATTCAAATCTAGGAAAAGGGGATAGTATATTATGAGCGTATATAAAAATATCAATAAGAGAGATCTGTCTGAAGAAACATTTACAGTAATTGGAAAGCAAGTCTACGTTGCGGTAGAGAAACTCTTTTCATTTCTTTCTGTAAGTTCGCTTTTTATTGGTGCCCATGGCTTCTTCAAGACATACGTCGCATTTATTCTTCTGGGAATGAATCCCAGTATCCTGGTCTGTATTGTGGTATTTCTGATCACCTTCTGTGTTTATAGTCTGGACAAGATTGCCGATATAGATAAGGATATAACCAACATGCCCCAAAGACGAAGCTTCCTCCACGGAAGAAAGAGGCTTGTTCTAGCATGTTCTTTCGCAGCTTATCTGTTGGCCTTCATGATATCGCTTCTAAATAAGCCATTGACTCTTCCCTTGGTCTTTCTTCCTTTTATTGCTAACGCATTTTATGGAAGAAAATTGTATAAAGGTATTCCTAGACTCAAAGATATACCCATTGTGAAGAATATCGTAGTAGCCCTAACTTGGGCTTCAGTAACGGTATTAATGCCTGCCATGCATCTTGCCAATCCAGCCACAAAGACAGTTGCATTGGTGTTCTACTTCGTTTTGATAAAAACATTAGTAGATAATGTCCTATACGATGTAAGAGATATAAAAGGTGACCGAGAGAACGGCGTAAAGACAATGGCAGCCTTAATGGGGGAACAACGAACAGTATTTGTCCTTTTTGCAGCTAATAGCACCCTTCTCCCTTTGGTAGCAGTTATTGGTAAAGCTGCCTGGCCACTTGCGTTGGCGCTGACATTATACGGATATGTCTGTATCTTGTACTTCAGGAAGAGGAGAAATCCACTTGCCTTAGACTTCTTTGTGGAGGGAGAATGGATGCTAATCATGATAGCTATCCTCGTATTAGGGATAGCTTAATAATACACGATTGGGCCGCTGAAGCATCAGGCTTCAGCAGCCTCGTAATCCGTATCTATGGTGTCTTGCAGGCCATCTTTGGAGATATGAGATGTCACCATCCGCTCAGAGACATCCTGGTCTGAGAGTATCTCCTCAAAGCGCTTTGTGAACTTGTCCCGTTCCGCAACCTGCTGGCTCTCGAATATGTTCCTGTACTCGCTGATAGTCGAGGGAGCAACGCCCAGAACCTCAGCCATCTCCTTGACGGATTTTCCCGTCTCGGAGAGCTTGAGGAACTCGGCCTTATCAAAAGGAGCCTTTAAATCGGATTCCCGGAAAAGATGGAGCTTAATCCTGGCCCTGCTTACGGTTTTGTTGAGCGATCGATCTCCCAGACGCTCAGCGATCTCTGTATCGCTCAGCCCCTTGTAAAATAGCCGGATGACCGTGGAAAGCTGTTCAGGTGTTAGCTTGGTCTGAATATTGTAGGTCTTTATCATCTCTTTGACAACACCCAAGAGAGCGCGCTCGATCTCAGTACTGCCCCTGAGATTGCCGTGCTGAGTTGCCTGTTTCTCTACAACCTTGGTGCTGGCCCCAATCTTCAGAACAAGATCTCGCAACTGATCCGTTCTACCACTCATTTAAGATACTCACCCATCAGACAACTCCCTTGTTTATACTATAAAGAGATTTCCATGGTATTACAAAGCTTTTTATACACGCTTGCCATCTAAATTGGCGGAATGTCCGAGACCAGCATATACGTTGTGAAGACCACTGCAAATCAGGAACGTTCGGTGGCCAACCTGATCGCCCAGATAGCACGCAAGGATAAGTATGATATAAGGGCACTGCTGGTACCAGATGTGCTTAAAGGCTACGTTCTCGTAGAGGCACCCACTCCTGAGATCGTCGATCAGGCAATCCAGGGAGTACCCCACGCCCGCTCGGTTATAAAAGGGGCATCCACCATCGCTGAAGTAGAGCACTTCCTTACCCCCCGGCCAGTTGTTGTCGGGATAAACGAGGGTGCCATCATAGAGCTCATTTCAGGGCCGTTCAAAGGCGAAAAGGCAAGGGTCAAGCGTGTAGACATTGCCAAAGAAGAGATCACAGTAGAACTCTTCGAGGCCATGGTGCCCATCCCCATCACCGTAAGGGGCGATCATGTACGGGTGCTCAGCAAAGATGAAGCACAGAGGTGAAAAGTTTGGCTAATGTTGTTGAAGCATTGGTGCCTGGCGGAAAAGCCAGTGCAGGACCACCCTTGGGCCCGGCCCTAGGACCGCTGGGCGTCAACGTCGCTCAGGTAGTGGCCAAGATCAATGAACAGACCAAGGATCTCAATGGAATGCAGGTCCCTGTCAAGATCAAAGTCAAGTCTAGAACGGAGTTCGAAATAGAGGTAGGTACGCCGCCAACCTCCGCCCTGATCATAAGGGAGATGGGGGTAGAGAAGGGTACCGGCGACAAATCGATCGTTGGCAACCTGACTATAGAGCAGGTTGTAAAGATCGCCAACATAAAGAGAAAGAGCTTGTTGTCCAAGACCTTGAAGAATGCAGCCCGTGAGGTCATAGGAACGGCGGGATCCTTGGGCGCGACCGTTGATGGATTGCCTTCAAAAGAGGCGCAGCAGGTAGTAGCGGACGGCAAGTACGACGATCTTCTCGATGAAGGAAAGGCTTAAAATACAAGGTAGTCAAGTTGGGTTGATTCTCTTTTTTGAGAAGCCGTAGGAGACCTTAAAGTCGCAGACTACGGAGGATTGAGATGACAAATATAGAAGATGCTGTAAGGCAGGCCATCGAAGTTGCGCCTGCCCGAAAGTTCAGCGAGAGCATAGATCTGGCCATAAACCTGCACAACATCGACCTATCTTTGCCAGCCAACCGCGTGGATGTGGAGATAATTCTACCCCACGGCGTTGGTAAGCCTGCCAAGATAGCTGTTTTCGCGAGCGGAGAGACTGCTATGCGGGCCAAGAGTGCCGGTGCAGATCGTGTCCTCTCAGGCGATGAGATCAAAGAGCTAGGTGGAAACAAGAGGGCTGCCAGAAAGCTCGCTGACGAGTACAAGTTCTTCATAGCAGAGACACAGTTCATGCCGGTGATCGGTAAAAGTTTGGGACCGATTCTGGGCAAGAGGGGCAAGATGCCATCCCCGTTGCCTCCTACTCAGGATGTCACTCCCCAGATCAACAGGCTAAGGAACATGATCCGGATCAGGTCCAGGGACAAGATGACCTTCCATCTGACTGTCGGGAACAAGAACATGGACATTAAGGCCCTTACGGAGAACATCGACACAGTCGTCACCAAGCTTGAGCAGACGCTCAAGGATGGAAAGCAGAACCTGAAGTCGGTCTACGTCAAGACAACTATGGGGCCAGCTATAAGGGTGATTTAGAATGGCATCAGAGGTACGCCGTACCGCCCATCTCCCAGAATGGAAGGTAAAAGAGGTAAGTGAGCTGGTAGAACGGATAGGCAAGAGCAGAGTTGTTGGCGTTGTAGGGATGCGGGAGATTCCGGCCAGCGACCTGCAACAGATGCGAGGAGTGCTGAGAAGCGAAGTCGAGGTCAAGATGGTGCGCAACAACATAGCACGCAGGGCCTTGGATTCCTCTTCTCAGGAGATTAAGCCGCTTGCTGATTTCATCGAGGACCAGAGCGCCCTCGTCTTCAGCAACGGAAATCCCTTTAGGCTCTACAGCATGTTTGAGAAAGCCAAGCGTCCAATGGCCATGCGCGCAGGCGCACGAGCACCCAAGGACATAGTGGTCGAAGCTGGTGAGACGTCTTTCTCCCCAGGACCAATGGTTGGCAAGCTCCAAGCAGCAGGAATACCTGCGGCCATTAAAGGCGGAAAAGTGGTCATCAACCAAAAGATAACCCTTGTCAAAGAGGGGGAGGTCGTGTCCGCTAAAACCGCTGATATCCTGAAGACCATGGAGATCTTCCCGAAGAATGTGGGACTGGAGATCCGAGCGATCTACGAAGGCGGATTGGTGTTCAAGGCCAAGGATCTAGCCGTGGACGTAGATGGTATGCTGTCTCTGATGGGCTCAGCCTCAGCAAAAGCGTTCAACTTCGCTACGGAGATCGGCTATGCCACGCCGGAGACCATTAATGCCATTTTGCAGAAGGCTTTCGTCGGGGCCAGGAGTCTGGTTGCCGAGGGCGGAATCCCCGTGCCGGGCATGATGGATGTAGTAATCTCACGCGCCGCTGCAAACGCCCAGGCCTTAGCGAGTTTATCCAAAAGGGAGACTGCTCCAGCGCAGGCTCCAGTAAAAGAGAAATAAAAGCCCAAGGAAGAGTAGAAGAAAGAAGAGGACCCGGCTGCAGGGCCGGGTTCTTTATTCGGTTAATTAGAGGTGATTTAAATGGAGTATGTATACGCAGCACTGATGCTTCACAGCGCAGGAAAAGAGGTTAACGAGGACGGAATCAAGAAGGTAGTCGAGGCCGCGGGCGTGAAAGTGGACGAGGTCAGGATCAAGGCGTTGGTCGCAGCCCTGGAGGGTGTAGACATTGCCAAAGTTCTATCCCAGGCGTCCGCTATGCCGGTAGCCTTAGCTGCTGCCCCAACCGCAGCAGCACCTGCCGCCAAGGCTGAGGCAACTGAAGAGAAAGAAGAGAAGAAAGAAGAGGCAGAGGAGAGCGGAATCGAGGGACTGGGCGCCCTATTCGGCTAAAACCTCTCTTATTTTCTTTTTTTTACGTCTGTTACGTGATCTTTTTAACTTCCTATTGGTGATTTTGCCGTAGCTGTTATCCTAAAGCATTATATTCGAAGCTTATTCAATTTTAGAGTTCAGGGAGCATTAATATAGGCCTTCTGAATTGGCGAATGTGAAGAGAAGACCGTGTAGAAACAGAGAGTCCCTCCACCAGGATCTTAAGAGCCAAAAGCAAAGAAAATAAAATAAAGATGATTGGGGAATTCTGTCATGCTGCGCCTCTGGTGTATTGAGCCAGAAAGGAAGATCAGCGTACGGCCCGTATGTTTAGAGCTCTTCGAGCTTCTCGATGCCTACCTTCTTCACGTTGGGCTTCCAAATCTTTGAAGGCATCCAGCCCGGTGCATTTGATGGCTTCGTCACTTGCTTGCGCTCTCCCTGGAAGAGATGCACTTTCTTGGTTCCGCGCTCCCTGAGCCGGATATCCGTGAAGCCGCGATTGGCAGCCTTGAGCGCTGCCTGTCTGGGCTGCTTGCCGCAGAAAACGCCTATCTCGTTACCTTTCGCATCACGCAATGCGAAATTTCTTTTTTCTGCCATATTTTATACCTCCCAATACCCATATGCACAGGGCTATAAGACTTGCTGCATGTCTATATATCAAATACACTTATATTAATCTTTTGTTCGATTTCAGAATTTGAGGGCAGTGTTTCTCGATTTCAGTTGCCTTTTGATTTCACTTTTAATAAGACTAAAAAGCAGCACGCCTTAGGAATGGTTATGGAATGGTTATTTATTCGAGCCTGGAGCTGTGATCAATTATGGCCTGGGTTGTATGGTTCACTGGCCTTCCTGGCTGTGGTAAGACCACGATCGCCAAGGCAGTCAAGGCACTTCTATCTGAAAATGGGATTGAGGTTAAGATCCTCCAGCTAGACGAGATCCGAAGGGTGGTCACCCCCAATCCTAAGTACACTGATGAGGAACGAGAGATAGTGTACGCCAGCCTTGCGTACATGGCCAAGCTCCTGGCCGAAGCCGGAAAGAATGTGATTGTGGATGCCACAGCAAACCGGCGCCGGTACCGTGATCTTGCCAGAAGACTGGTGCTAGATTTCGCTGAGGTCTACATCCGAGCGGACATCGATACATGCATGGCCCGGGAGGCCCAAAGGAAGGCGGAGTTTGCACCTAAGGACATCTACAAGAAGGCTGTCCAAGAGAGAGCGGCTGTTCCTGGCGTAAACGTAGATTACGAAGAACCCCTGGACCCAGAGATCGATGTGGACTCCTCAAAGATGGACCCAGAACATAGCGCAGAATTCATCGCCAAGAGGATTTTAGACTTGTTCGGTCGAAGTTAGCTGCGTATGAAAATCTGGCCATCTTTCCCGGAAAGATTGAAATACGGTCAAGAGAGTCAAATGCCTGAGAAGCGATCCTGCCTGGATGCCGATGCTGGATCTTGGAAAAGGAGGAAACACAACCGAAATCGTCTTACTTGGGGAAACATCCAGGTATGTCATAATGACAACAGATAATTAAGCCCGGATCGGAACCGGGATACACCGAAAGACGAGATTCTTGAAGTAGGAAAATGGGAGGAGTCAATACGAAATCAAATGCTGGATTTGTCGGGTTTGATGGGACGGAGAACAAAAGGACCATCCTGGCGCTGAACCAGGTCAAGGAGGCTGCAGGAATAGGTGGAGACCTCAATATCCTTGTGCGAAAGCCTCACGCCAGGGCCAAGTCCATGATGGCCAAGATCGGCCGCCTCTGTGACGGTGTGAAGGCCTACGTGAGCGATAAAGCTGATAAAGAGAAATGGGAGATGGCTGGAGTCAAGATAGAGGGCGGGTACGACGACTTCTTTGGGGCATCGGATTTCGTCATGGTAGGTACACCCGGAGACGAAGAGCTCCCCTATGTCGAGTCCGCGCTGGCTCACGACTGCTTTGTCTCCCTGATGGGAGGAGCAGACCGCCCCGCTCTCCTTGAGGCTCTAACCGATAAGAAGGCAAAGATTTCTGATGAGCTAAAGTCGGACTTCGCTCGGGAGTTCTTCTTCGGCCTTGAAAACTACGAAATGTTCTCCAAAGCCAAGCCTAAGCTCGTCCAGTGTACAAGCTGCAACACCACTGGCCTATCTAGGCTCGCTCTGGCTGCGAGGCCCCTCGGGCTTGTGGCAATGCTCGGCAACATCGACAGGAGGCATGGCGATCCCCACACAGTAGTCAAGGCATCTCCATCCGCCGTTCAGTTCGGCAAAGGTGCCGGCCACCAGGGCAAGGATGCCGGGACTGTCTTCGAGGAGGTCAACTTCTCCATCCGGGCAAGCAAAGTGCCAACCACGGTTCCGCACACAAACTTCCTGAACATGGTCTTCAAAGGCTCCGTCGCGCCTGCTCAACTGGTTGAACAGTTTGCCAAGACGAGGGAGGTAGTAGTCATGCCCTACCAGGACGAGGGAAGAAAGCATGAGTGGACCAGCGAGATCCTTGAGGCTTTCCTTTCAGGCATCGAACGGCCCATCAGCCCGGAGATCTTCGAGCTTCTGGTCTCCGACGCTATAATTCCGGTCAAGTTTGGCGACTTAACCGTTCTGCAGACTGTATCCATGGTCGAGCAGATGTCCATTGCCGTTCCCAACCACGTGGAGTCCTACCTGCTATCGAGTGGTTACCCGGCGGACAAGGTCCATAGCACCGTGGATAAGGCCATCGGCGTGATGCACGGCATCTGGCCGGACAAGCTGAGCTGCTAAGACTCATGGCAGAGGAGATAATATCCGGCAAGCTGTTGGGCGATAGAGTTCTGTTGGACGCAAAAGCTTTGCCGGAGCTTTACAACCAGGGCTACTTCGGCCGGCCTATAGGCCAAAGCCTGGAGCTGTCCCTGGTGGAGGCTGCCTATCTCCTCGACAGATCCAGGATCAGAGTCCTTTCCGCCTATGACGGCCTGGAGCTGGACTTCCAGGCCCTTTTCCAAATCTCCTCATCCCTGGAAAAAGGATTCGAGTTCAGGTACGTGGTCTACAAGGACCTCCGCGAGAGGGGATACATCGTTCAGCCGGGAAGGCCGGATTTCCGGGTTTACCCCCGAGGGGGACATCCTGGCAAGGCTCCAGCCGAGTTCTATGTCCTGGTGATTTCAGAGCGTACACCTCTGCCCATTAAAGAGGTCTTACAACCGGTGCGCGTTGCGAGCCAGATGAGGAAGAAGCTTATGCTGGCCATTGTCGATGAGGAGAGCGACATCACCTTCTATGAGGCCAGAGAGAAGTCCATGGCCGGACATACGGAAGTAGCCCAGACGGGTGGAGTGGCTACCCTACTTGAAGACCGTGTGGTTCTCTGGGACGAGTCTGCCTCAAAGCGTTTCCACGAGCACGGTTTCTATGGCCAGTCCGTTGGTGGTCGACTCCAGCTCTCTCTTGTTGAGTCCGCTTACCTGCTTGAAAGGGGGTTGGTGCGGCTGTCCGATCGGTCTGGAGCACCTCTGGACTTTGATGGCTTCAGGGATAAGGCCAGGACGATCGAGCAGGATTTCGATCTGAAGTACCTGGTATACAAGGATCTGCGAGACCGCAATCTTGTGGTCAAGACAGGCTTCAAGTTCGGCTCCCATTTCAGGGTTTATAAGAAGGTAGGGGGCCTAGAGTCGGTCCCCCACTCCGAGTATCTCGTCCACGCGGTCCCAGAAGACTACATATTCCACCTACAAGCGGTGTCCAGAGCGGTCCGGTTGGCGCACAGCGTCAGGAAGCAGATGGTGTTTGCGTATCCTGATGGAGAAGTAAAATATCTGGAGATTAGGAGACTGAGGCCGTAGCGTCTTTAGATATCAAATCCAAGATCATCCAAACAGAATCGATAGACAAAGATTTAATTGACTTTTCAGGTAGGCGCGCATGAGAATCGCATCAATAGTTGGGGCCAGGCCGAACTTCATAAAGCTTGCACCAGTCTCAAGAGAGATCAGAAAAGATGCTATGGAACTGATAATCCACACTGGTCAGCATTACGACTACGAGATGGACAAGATATTCTTCCTGGAGCTAGGCATACCCGAACCCGATTACCACTTAGGGATAGGCTCGGGAAGTCACGGCCATCAGACAGGAGAGATGCTAAGTGGGATTGAAGACGTTTTTATGAAAGAGAAGCCGGATATGGCTCTCGTCTTCGGAGACACCAACACCACTCTCGCTGGCGCTCTGGCAGCAACGAAGCTGCACATCCCAGTGGCCCATGTCGAGGCTGGGCTTCGCTCCTTTGACAGAAACATGCCAGAGGAGATCAACAGAGTCCTTGTAGACCACTGCTCAGACCTGCTCTTCTGCCCGACCGGGACAGCGGTCGAGAACCTCAAAAATGAAGGGATTATCAGAGGAGTTCACCTCACAGGAGACGTCATGGCTGATATCCTTAGAGACTGCATAAGGATTGCAGAGAAGAGTTCAGGGATTTTGGACGAACTCGACCTGAAGCCCAAAGAGTACCATCTGGCCACAGTCCACAGGGCTGAGAACACCGATGATCCAGAGAGGCTGAAGAACATAATCGATGCCCTTTGTGAGATGGATGATATGGTATTCCCCTGCCACCCTAGAACTGAGAAGCGCTTACGAGATGTTGCTCTTTGGGACAGGTTAAACGATGAAGTCAGGGTCATAAAACCTGTAGGGTATCTGGATATGCTCTTGCTGGAGAAGAGCGCCCGTAGGATCCTGACGGATTCGGGTGGGGTCCAGAAGGAGGCGTACATGCTGAAGGTGCCCTGCATAACCATGAGGGACGAGACGGAATGGGTGGAGACTGTGGAGGACGGGTGGAACGTCTTGGTTGGTGCAGATAAGGAGAAGATCGTCGGCGCTGCATGCTCATTCGATCCGCATAGCGATCAGAGGGAGATGTTCGGCAAGGGCGATGCCAGCCAGAGGATTGTTGAGGCTATTTTGGATTTTGAAGGCAAGAACCAAGAATAGGTTCGTCCAGTCTTTCGGCAAGGACATCGACACCTGAAGTATGCGCTAATTAGTTCAACAACCCTGTCAGCTATAGGTGGAGGCCTTCAGGGTGAACCTTTGAAAACCAGCATCATTAATGGTAAATTGATGCGGGGGACGGGAGTCGAACCCGCGAACACCTTCGTGACAGGGTCCTAAGCCCTGAATGAACCTCTGCTATCCGAAATATCTCCCTGGACGCCTCTGCTGATATTGATTTTCGTGTGATACCGGGTTTTGTAAGTGAACAGGGCTCGGCTAATGACTGCCTCGTGAGGTATTAAAATGAGGCAGAAGTTATCAATAAGATGGGATATTCCGAACAAGGATACCAGATTAAGAAGTTTTAAGCGGTATTTAAGAGACCAAGGCATTAGGCAGAGTACCTTGGATGATTACCTGCAACGAATTAAGAAGTACCTTGAGTTTTGCGGATCTAATCAACCTTCCCCGGAGATGGCACAGGAGTACCGGGATTCCTTAATGGATAAAAATCTATCCCGATCTTCGATCAATAATTACTGTTTTGCAATCAGGAACTATCACAGGATGCTCGGACAGGAAGTGAAATTTCCATTTTTAAAGCGGACTAACGAGATTCCCTATTACTTCACCTCTGATGATGTTTGCAAGATATTCGACCAGATTAATAATATTAAACACCTCGCGATGTTTAAGACTGCATTCTACGGGTGTTTAAGAGCTTCCGAACTATGTAACCTTGATCTTGAAGATGTTGAACTTGATAGGTTGGCCTTAAAGGTTCGCGATGGCAAAGGCGGCAAAACCTCTGTCGTGTATCTTTCCGAGGATGCCGCGGAAACACTTCGCGACTACTTAGCACTAAGACCGGACTTTGAATTAGAAGGCAAACAAGCTTTATTTTTCACAGACTTTGGGAACCGATATGATCGTAAAGAGATCTACAACTTGGTGATCTATTACAAGGATCGAGCAGGGATCACTAAGAAAGGCGGAGCACATGTTCTATTCCGGCATACTCCCGCCTCTTTAATGGTGCAAAATGGCTGCGATCTATTGACCATCCAACACGTATTAAGGCACAATGATATCCAAACCAGTATGAGGTACCTGCATTTATCGGATGATACCAAGCGGCTAAAATATGACCAATTTCTGAAGTTATAGCCCACCAAGTCGTCAAATTTGCCCCTAAAACTCTTTTTACCACCTGGAATACATCCTTGGAAATCAGGCCTTAAAATCGATTATACGGGCTCGGGAAAATTGCTTGGAGGTTGACGCATGTATTAAATAAATAAAAAAAAGAATTTTTCTAGAAGAAAGTTTGTCCCGTTGCCCCTCCCTCCGTTCCGGTGGTAATTGAGTACGGGAAGCCACTGCAAATGTGCGGCGCAAGAGGAACGGTGCTAGCATAAGATGATCCCGGCGACTCATAACCCGCTCCGTTGAAGTTAGCAACGTAACTTGTATGGTAAGAGCTACCAGAGGGCGAACCGGCGGATGTAGGGTCGTCCACGCTAGCGTAGGTTAAAGTCTTGTCTTCAAATCCCATGCTGTCCTGGGCGGGGGCGATACTGGCGGTACCGGTTTTTGCAATATATGTGGTAGATCCCGTCCATGGATCCTGACCGTACGCGCCTTCAGTGAGCTCATTTATCGTACCACCATTGACGCCCGTAAGTATAGATCCCGCAGCATTTACTGACTGTCCGAATGCACCAATACTTGGATATGGGGTCTGTGATCCTCCTGCTTGGGCGAATTGGTATGCCGTTGTTAAAGTAACAATTGATTTGTCAGTTCCTCCGGCATTGGCCCCATTGATTTGCGCTGCGGTATAGCCCGTGTTAAGGTTATTGTTCAGTGTATTTAGGGTGGCAGTTTTAATACCAGATGTGGCATCGGCGTAAGTGTATGGAGTGGGTACAGCCAGTGGACCGAGTTGGATAGTGGTTGGGTGGAAAACCAGATTTTGAGTTGCATAGTTATATGTCAAAGTTTGCATAGATATAGACTCACCCGTGATGCTATCTGCATATTGGCCAGCCCATGCATAATTAGGCGTGACATATCCATACATTTGGTAATTCTTGACTGATGCATCCTGACCATTAGCTCCAGAAACACCAAGCCCAACGGCTGCAATATCCCCTCCTGCAGAATGAGCGTTCAAAAATGAATTGATAGCATTTGCGTTAGTTATCGTTGCTCCCGGAGTGCCCGGAGTAGGCTCCACGAGGATATACCCAGAGCCGATTTGGGCTTTCATGGTAAGTGGTGAATTCAATACAGTTGGATTTGTCACTGTATTTAGTGAAGCATCATATGTCAATGAATAATCTATTTGACCAACACCGGCTGTTTTTAATTCACCGTTAGCAACACCTTGTCGCACGGCGTTAGCACCCGAAATTCCCATCAAGACTATAGCGAGTGCTATAAGTACTTTAACCAGTTTCATTATATATCCTCCTTTTTTAACTGTATTAATGGTTAAAGTTTCGACGGGTGTATATATATATCTGCTGTGTCGCATGATTATTATAGTATTATTTCGTTATTCAAGAATTCATAATTTATTTTAACTAATTACTTATATGCTCCTAAGTATATTATACAAAATGAATGCTCTTTTAATCTCGGCGACCATTCCTTCGGGTGAAGATGCCCGAACCGTCTCACCAAAGATACGCTTGATCGATGAGAAGAAGCCTTCAACTGCCCACCTTCTACCGTACTGATGCATTTGCTTCCAACCCTTGTAGCCCATTTTTTTGAATTCCAGAACAGCTGTTGACCTGGCTGATGCATCTTTACCTACTATCGCGTTCTCTCTGATCTTAATCCCTGGACAATCTACACCTTTCGATTTCATAAATTCAAATGCGTCGTTTGTGTCATATGCGCCATCCATCAACCCCTCCTCAATATTGACGTCTTTCAACAAAGGGCGCAAAACCTCGCTATCCGAGGTGTCTTCTTCTGTAATTTCCATAGACAATAATCTCTTTGATTCAACGTCGACTGCCACATGAACTTTAAGCCATCCTCGCCGCTGCTTTCCGTGTTTCTCGCGCATCCAATCCCCTCTATTTGTTACCTTTATCCCAGTTGAATCAACTGCAACAACAGCGTCGTTCTCTGGTATCTCTATTCCAAGATCTTGCTTAGAGATTCGCTTATGGAGGGTGGTATAATCTGCCGCCACCAATCCTGGTTCATAGGTCGAAAGTCGTCCAAAGAATCCTTCAAGTTGACGATATGGCATTCGAAAAAAAGAGTATATTATTGATGCAAAAGTTATAAAAGTGTTAGGGTATTCGTATGGAGCGCCTGTTTTCTTTCTATTCATTTCTCTTAATTCCCAACTCCAGTTCTTCACACAACTCAAATCGAGATAGAATTCGCCTCTTCGAACAAGTTGGGCATTATATTCTGGCCAGTCTCTATTATCAACATAGTTCATGATATAATATTTATATTTAAACTATTTAAGCTTAATCGACACAGCATATATATCTTGTGCTTGATGGTCAAAAATGTACAAAATGTGGACCTACCAGACTTCACCTCGAACCCTTTTGCGGCTCACTTCTAAGCTCTCCATTCCCGGAGTATAATCCCCGGACCCATCATTCGTCATCATATCGTTTATATCATCTATCGAGAGGGTACTAAGCCCGATGATATCAGTCATTCCTCCCGATCCTGAATATACGTTGGTTCCGCCCTCTGAGTCCTGTACAACAGCAGGATCAACCCTCTCACAAAACAATGCGGCCATTGCTAAAGACATTACTAAATCGTCGTGATCCCTGCTCCGGATAGCCTCATAGGACACGTGCCCGGTGTTCTGATTTACCTTTGGGGAGAACGTCATCAATTCTTTCTGAACTTCGGCCCAAAGTTTAATAGTATCGGCAACCTTGATGCGGTGGTGTTCAAAGATATTTTGTAAACAGAAAACTAAATCATTTTTTGAAGCAGAAATCCTTCCTGAGCTCATTGTTGTGTCAAATCCTCCGTGGATATTGATACCGATGGCCGGAATCCCCGCCTCCCTAATAAAATCCAACATTGCATCACCAACACCCGTAGCATCTATGACGAAGGCTATCTCTCCGGATTTCATTTTGGGGTGTCTTTGGAGTTCTAACAGCTTTGAGATTAGATAAGTGTGGTCTTGACGTCTCCACCTATCGATCTTTATAACATGGTAATCCCGGCCCTCCCTCTCAATGACAAATATAGCCGTATAATCGTTATGTTTGCCGATATCTACACTGATTATGTAGCGGTATGACATAAACCAGTTAAGAGGCTTGGATTTTTGCTGTTGTATTTTCTTCCGGGCGGCTACCTCATCTTTAAAACCTTTTGATAGTAGTTCTTCTTCTGTCATCGCGTTGATTTCTGCTCTACTGTAAACTATAGTTTTTACCATATTATACCTCCAATTCCTCTATTTCACTGCTCACACATGATTTAATATCGTCCGGATTGAATAAACAGCCTTCCCCGGAATCCAACCATTCACAAAAATATTCCGATCTAAACCACGAATTCGGCATTGATTCGCGCTCTGATTCAAGAAATACCTTGGTAATCCTGGGATTATCATCAGCAGTCACTTTAATCTTCTTCCAATGGGAATCCAAGGTCTCCCAGGCATTATAGAACCACCCGGAGCGGATATACGGGGTTGTTATCGCTACCAATTGCCCTCCGGATACTGCTAAGAAAGGCCTTACAGATAAGTATAATCCGTCTTCTACCCGGCTGGCTTCATCAATAATGAGAAGATTTGCCGCGGAATATCCCCGGATTGTTGCTTCAGATCCCGGTAAACATATAATCCGGCTCTTGTTAGTGAATGTAGTCTTCTGTTGGCTTTCATCAACAACCGGAAGGCGGGCTTCAGAACAGATATCAGACACTTTCAATCCCAATTCCTGACTCTGACGTTGGGATGGTGCAAGAATCAGTACTAAGGACTTTGGATAGAACACGGCACGGTGACAGGCTTTAGCGGCAACCATAGTACTTTTCCCCATCTGCCGCCCTGTCATACATAAAGTATCTTCTCTATAATATAATAAATCCCGTTGCCAAAGATCGGGTACTATCCCCGTAACATCTTCCAACCATGCGGCGGGATTAAGTCTTTGCTGTAAGTTTTTCAAGCTCATGTTCTAATTCCCTCCTGACCTCTGGGTATTTGTCCAATACCCTGAGTATTACATCCATCATTTCTTGATATTCCGGGGTGTCGGTAATGTTCACTACTTGTCCGTGGCCCTCATCTTTCCGCTTATCCTGGAGTTTCAATAGGTCTACTGCTATCTGTTCGGCCTTTAGTGCAAGCTGTAGATCTCCTGACTTCAGGCTCTTCTCGTAGATATCCCAGGCCTGGGCTTCTTTCTCTTGTAAATTGACCTCGGAATCATTCAAATCATCCGGGTTGTCATCCAAACCATCTACATTTTGACTATTATTCAGGGTATTTCGTGGACAATAGTTATCCGTTTTATCTTTTTCATTCGAGCTGTCTTTTAGGTGATTATTATAATGCCATTGTAAATTTTGCTTATCTAATCCTTCATAATCTTTGGCTATACTCGCAAACGACTCACCGGTTTGATGCTTTCGTATGAGTCTTAGGTTGATCTCTTTAAGCCACGTCTTATTACTACAAACTTTGCATTTTCTCATGATAATTCCTCCATAACTTTATATTTATAATTATTTGACCTATATCTTAGAAACGCATTTCAACGATCGGTTTATGTGGCCCAATTGTACACATAAATCTGCCTAATCAATAACAGTAGCCACTAGCCCGGATGTGAGTTTTGAGTAACACACCATGGCCCAAAAAATACCGATATCCTGCGACCGGAGTTCGCTTTCGTTAATAATGCGAACTTACTTGATTCGTGTTACTACTTTCTAAAAAATCTTACTGCAACACACATCGCCCAACCCCGTTTCATATTAATATTTCTATGATATATAAAAAATAGATATATTTTAATAGACGATATAGTATTACAGTGAGATGGAAAAGGGATCAGGCAAAGGCCCAAATTTCCCCAGGACTCACGACGCGATAACTGTATTCGTCTAACACACAAGGGGAGAGGAAAAAAATGCTCCGGAAAAAAGGTTATCCTAATCAGGTCTACTGTTATTGATTAAAAAATACCGCTATCAGCCGGACTCAAAAAACACTAAAAGAGGGTATAATGGGTTTTAATGGTTAGTTTTACCCCCCGGCTTCCAAATTTTTGAAAATTTCTATAGAACCGGGTAAAACAAACCCATTAAACCCATCATACCCTTTTTCGAGCCTTCCCGATAGCGATACCAACAGTAGGGTTAGCCTGTTATCGATTTAGGGAATATACCTCTTGCCTTTCTCCACCTTTAATATCTTCCATCTTTTTACACCGTTTCCTGTATTCTTTTTTGCCATGTAAACCATATAGTCCATTCCAGGTTCGTCCCCCGTTGGAAATCTCTTATTCCTCATCTTTAGAAGCAACCTGCCTGCTGCCTTCTCCGGTGATACATGTTCCTTTAAAATATCAGCTAACTCCTCCGGTGTTGTGCTTATCATCTGATTAATCCTTATAGTAGCCTTCCGGAAGTCCTCCTCGCTCTTTTCCTCTTTCTTCTGTGTGCTATCTTTCACCTCCTTAAGTGTTCTTCCAGATTTAACCACATTTATAAATTCTTTTGTAGTGAATGCCATCGGTATTGATTTCACGCCTGATGATGATTCCAACGGGGTAAGCTCAGTTGCCATCAGAGGATACATAACCGTTAGGAAATCACCCCAATAGCCTTCCGATGGGGTGATTCCGGCCTTCTAAGGTTTTATTGGATTGTTCCAATTTCTCTCAATACCTGTTCTCAATCCGGGTTGGCCCGGTGAATGATTCCCGGATACGGCCTTCTACCAATGCGGTTTCATATGGATTTTCGCATATGTATACCTTTTCCATCCTGTGAATCTTAGTGTTGTAAATATATGATACTAACATTTTAATAAACCTCCAATCTCCTCTAAGTTTAAGGTCACTCGATAGCGTATTCCATTAAATTGTCACTTTGTTACACCACTGTTACCCTAATTGTTACAGTAAGAACACTATCTACTAACATATTATATAGTATAGTTACAGTAGTTACAGTAATTTATACTCTTTTTTATTCTCTTAGATTTACTTTCTGTAAAAAGCCCCGTTTCTTCTGTTACTCTGTTACCGTAGGTCACTGCATATCGATCCCCGGCAACAAAAGTAACAATTCTATGCGTATGCTAAATCTATCTGATCCCCTCCGACTGTTACAACATCGCCCAACGGGCTCGTTTCATGTTGCGGTTCTACTTCTGTATGCGCATATTCAAGTAGCGTCTCTTTCTCGAACTTGTAAAGTCTGACCTTCTTGCCGTGATCACTAACAACCCATGTTGGATTACCGTCTTTAAAAGGAATGATGAACTTGTGTGATATTAATTGCCGGGCTAAGGTTGCTTTTGATAGCTTCTGTGCGCCGTCCAAATTCTGCTTTGCAAATTTGACCAATTCATCAGGATAAATATATATAAATTCATCCCTTATAAATCCTTTGAATTTCGGGTAGTATCCTGTACCTGAGGAACGATCACGGGATATTGCATTTCTCAGCAGTTCAACTAACTCATCAGCCTCCGAGCTTTCCCTTGTTGCTGTTGCTACCTGCTTACAAGTCTCTTTTATGTTCTGCTCATATTCCGGTCTATGCTGTTTAAAGTACCATCCAATAGTCGGATGTTTACATAACATATCATAGCTCAAATCAGATAATGCCATATTGGAACCCAACCTCTCAGGGTTTACGGCTCCATCTCGTCTCTCCATAATGCTTATCATCTCCTGTCTATGTTTTGGAAACTGTTCTTTAAACTCATCCATAGCTGTCAATCCTTCCGGGGATTGCAACCACGTTAACCATGCCCTGCCTATGGCCGGTAAATGCCTCCGAAGATCTTCGGTTGCCTTGTCTAACTCGTCACTATTGAACCTAGGCCAATCCATAGGCATAATCCGGGCCTGAGATGCCGGGTCTAATGCAAAGTCCTCTCCTGTTATTATGGGACATGTATAATATTTTTGTATGTCCCTGAGTTCACTTTCCTTGTCCAACCGGGCTTTATCCCCGCCTTCCATAACAGAATGAATAAGCGATGATAGGTCACTCTGAGACCATGACTTGTATGGCTTGTAGTTGTCCATTAAACAGGGCATCATTCCGGCCTGAGCGAAGATTTTCCTTGCTGCATTGCCTGTTGATCCCTCTCCAAGTTTTATCATAGTCTCCGTAGATCTAAACCCGGATCCATATATTGATAAGGCCAACCTTGCAAAGAGAGTCTTCCCGCTGCCTGTTTCACCTACAAGAGCAAACCCATATCTATAATCCGGAAAGAGTTTCCCAATCACCGGCCCGGCGAAAACCAATGTTATAATAGGCATAGTCTTTTCAATGGGCCATGCATGTAAGATATGGTCTAAGGCATTAATAGCCGCATTCAAGTCTAAGCTATCCGGCATGCTGTAGGGAAATAATGTTTTATCAAGGTTGCACTTGTATCCTTTAGGCTCTAAACCGGGGATGACAAGTTTATCATCAATCCATAAAACCTGATCTACTTCGCAGAATTCAACGAGTGTTTCCAAGTTGGTTACGCTTTTGATAATATTATATAGTTTGTCTTCCTTTCCGAAATATGTGTTACATGTAACATCAAATCTCGATTCGATATCGACTCTTAAGCGACGGTGGTCGAAAAACCTCTCTGCCGGTACCATTATAATTACTCTCCGGCCTGTTGTATCCTCCCCGGACAAAACATAAGTTACCTCGCCGGTCTTATAATCCCGTCTAATCTGATTAATGTGAATCCGGCCATCCATAACCTTTTTTCCGCTTGAATGATATGTGCATCCATCTGTTCCTACATAATAAGCCCCAGCCATGTTCTAAGCCTCCGTTCCCGGATGAATCATAACCGCAAGCTCTGTCACATCCGCGATTAGGTCAATGAACTTGAGACCGGCTTTGCTCTCAAATATAAACGTTCCATCTTTAATTTCAAGTAGCCTTGCTGCAAACTTGTGACCGCTTTTAAGATACCCGATACATATTTTTCCGACAAACATCCTATATGATTCATTTATTGGTTCTTGCATCTAATCACTCCGTTATTTTTATTGGTTGATAATATATCCGTAAGTCCGTACCTTCGGCTCCGAGGTTGCTCGTCATTGCCAAAAACAGTTTACATCTAAATACGCACGCAAACTATTTAAACCTTTTCTAACCTTCTGCACCTTATAATCCCATCAACAATATAATATGCAAAACATAATTCGTTACAAGGCTTTTCAGATCAAAACAACACATACTTCCCGGTAACCGGCCCAATATCCTATTTTTATGTACTATTTCATCATTTAAAACATTCTCCATGTATTCCTCAAATTTTATCTAATAGTACTATGACGAGAGAGGGGGAGGGAGGAAGTCACCTAATAGTGCATTGCGTAGAAGAAAGAAAGGATGTTGCCGAACTTCGTTCGTGGTTTAAGCCTCCACTGCTATTGGTCGTATATGTTCGTAATCTGTACGTGGGAAATTCGTATAAGCAAACTCTCCGAAATACCCTATAGCAGCTTCATCATAAGCTCTGGCTGCTTCAATTTCTAAATCAAATAATCCAAGATGTATTTTTTTAGAATGTTTGCGAATATAGGCCTCCCATTTTTGATCTTGCGCGTACCAGCTTACACCTTTATAGATGCTGGATTTTCCAGGTTGCTCATGAATATGTTGATTGCCGCCGTTTTCTGACCGGTCGCATATTCGCAAATTCTCAAATCGATTATCTAACCCGTTGTGGTTGATGTGATCTATGTCACCATCCGGATATTTCCCCGTTTTCAAGAAGTAAATAAACCTGTGCATCGGAATTGTAGTCTTTTTTCCATTTATGATAATATGTCGCATCGCATAAAATCCAATATTATATTTTCCCTTCTTATCAGCATACCATGTATATTTATTCACCTCATTAAACACATCATCATTAACGATTGCAACTTTACCCTGTGATAATTTTATTTCTTTTGGCAAAATTAATTCACCCCTACATTCTTTAATTGGTCCTTAATGCTTCGTTCGGCTTATGCTGCTGCCAACCCGTTGCTTATTGTGCTATCAACGATATCCCCGGAGAACCCCCATCCGCCCGCCGCTTTGGTTAATTCCGCCCGGATCGCTGACTCGTTAAGCTTTCCGTGGAATCTTCCGAGATGCCGCGCGGCATTGAACAGGGTGTTCCTCCGGCTTCCTTGGGACGCGGATCTAACTACTTCACACTCGTTAATTAGGGCTATCTTATAATAATGATCCGGCTTACCCGCATTAGAACCGGCAAGCGTCGAGCTTGCCAAAGCGTCTTTCTCTACGCAATGCACGTCATTAGCGCGTAGCGCAGCATCTAACCCTGAAACTTCCTCATAGGTTGTCCGGATAAGTTCCGTACAGTCTTTGATAGGTCTATTCACAATAGCCTTACCGGTATAGGTTACGAACGTTCCCGGCCTTTTAAGCTCTATAACCATACCTGATTTCGTAGGGTACTTTGTCCTTGGACCCATAGTGAGATTCCGAGTTCTCGGAACATCCGCCCGGACAATTATATGAATGCCCTTCCCTGATGGTGAGAATTCCGTATAGCTGTTACAATATTGGATTAGGGATTTTGCTCTTGGATCTCCGGGGCGGATATGATCGAGGTCTATCACATAGTACCCATCAGGTATGATCAGTCCTATCCCGTCGGCCTCGACCCGGAGATCTGCGATTGATGCATCCTCGTATGTCATAAAGGAGGAAGTAGACCATCGCAGATACATACTAGGGTTGTCCGGGCATCGGGGGATCTTTCGACCATCTTCGGTATAAGCCCATACGACCCATTGTGTCAGTTTCTTAAGGTTTTCCATTAGTCCTCAGTTCTTCACTCGTTGAAAGGCAACGCTACCTCTTAAAGTCAATTGAAAGAAAAGTAAAACTCAACCCTTCCAACACTATGTTCGCAAACTATTTAAACCTATCGGTGATTTTTATCCCTTGGATAATTATACGCACACCTAAATCCCCCAAAGTGTCTACTACTATATCTAATAGACATATTGGGGGGATCTTGATGTACATATACAAAGGGATCGATATATTTAATGTAGTCTGCTGTGCTTGTTTTTCCAGGTCCAGTTTCCTTGCCGAGCTTCTCAGAGGTTCTATGCCCAATTTCCTCACCAAATGCACTTGGTTTAAATTGCCCAGATTGAGCAACTACCTCACTGTGAGGTAGTTCCTCATTGTCCACTTTGGTATATTGGTTTGTCCCATTTGGGCTACCAATAGGTTTCTTCTCGGTCGCTAATTTCTTTCCTCTTAAGTATGCTACGATTGCCTCGCAACACCCTTTTCGGTTGCCTCTTTCAACATTTCGTCGAGGTCTCGCCAAATTCGCTTCCTCGGAGCAGAATCATGTTGGTGTTCATCCTCCTCGGATAGTGGTTCGTAGTACTCTTTATGAACCTCCAATATCTCTGATAGTCCCTTAAACATACTTTTGGCCTCCCGCTCAGTCATAATAGTGCTGTAAGCAGGTTCATGAACACCGCCTTCGTAGTTCTCGGCAAAAAAATCATCAACCAAAACCCACACCGTATTAACACAGGGACTTCTATGATCTAATGGTTCTCTTAGTATCCCGACTGCAATATAACCTGCATCATACGGGAACCAAACCTTTTTGATGGTTGCTTCATCAAAAATTTGCCAAGGCTCCTTTCCTGGTTTTTCGACTGCTTCGACTGCTTCGAGTGCTTCGAGTGCTTCGAGAGGGGTAGTCATGCATGACCTCCAAGGGCTGTTGCGATTGTTTCCTCGGACTCTTCCTCGTTGGTGTACCCGGAGGTTCGGCCGTATGCTTTATTGAAGTCCGCTATTTCATCAATTGGGTTTTCCGCCGGTCCAACCAATTTTGCGCACACTCCTTTTTGGTTTTCACCAAGTTCGAAGGTGACGCTATCGTTTTTTTGAGGGTGGTAGTTTTTGTTCCTTAGGTTTGGCCCGCCTGCAAAGTAATCTTTGCCATTTTCCGCGGCTATGTACCCCCAATTTTTATGTTCGTTCCAAAATTTAATATATCCAATCATATTATGCCTCCGCTGCTATTGGTTGTGTCGTTATTGTTATATCGTACGTCGTCCTTAAACTTATCCTCAAAAAGACAAGATCAACTGCTTCGAGTGCTTCGAGAGGGGTCGTGTTCCCCAAAATGGTAAAAAGGCTGGGAACTCCCGCCTCTTAATTGCTTTCGTGCAATCCTTAAATTTCCTTCAAATTGTTAAATTGTTAAGAAAGTTTATGATTGTATGATTTAACTCCTAATCCCGCCACACAGGTGAATAGGCCCTTCCAAACCGCGATGAGATTCTACCTCTACGTGTGATGTCATCTGGACCGGCTCTTCAACAATCTCTCCGAGGGCTGATATGAGGGCTTTTTCGAGGGTTTTCAGTGTTTCAATCCTCTCGTCATACTTTTCATGATAGTCGTCTAAGACCTCTTCGAGTCTGTTGACTTCAATCATCCTTTGTTCGTAGACTCTACTCTTAGGATTTGAAACTGCGATACTTAGTAGGGAGCTGTGCTTTTTCTCCACGGCCCCTATCGTCCTTACCATGCCCATGTACGAGGCCTGGACAGACTCCAAAAGAGGTTCTTGGATTCCGACCTGTTCAATCATGTTGCCAATTCTTAAAAGTGCCTCTCGAAGGATTCTAATTCGTTCCTCGGTACCGTCAATCCGGGTTAGAAGCTCCTTTGCCTCTTGCTGTTTGTCCGGAGCAACTTCCGCGGAAAACACCCCCTCACGAACTCTCAAAATGAGGAATTCCCTGCTTTGTGCTCTCATTTTATCGAGGTTCTCTTCCATAACCTTTAGGGTCCGGACTGCCTTCATGATGCCATCTGAGCCTCTATTTGGATGGTTATTATAGAATTCAATAATATCAACCATATTTTATCGTCTCCTCTTAATTGCTACTGATTCCTTCCTCTTTTTATCATTCATTTTATATATTTTTGGTTTGCTACTATTCTTTTGGGGTTGCTCGATATGCTTCTCGGCACTCGTTAAAGCGGCCTCTCGGTCCTGTTCTTCTTTTTTCTCTTT
The DNA here is from genome assembly GCA_963754945.1 of Methanotrichaceae archaeon. Lineage (GTDB taxonomy): Archaea > Halobacteriota > Methanosarcinia > Methanotrichales > Methanotrichaceae > Fen-7. The sequence continues at coordinate 20,089 of CAVWIG010000021.1, read as the reverse complement.
GTGTGCGAGACCTTCGAGTTCCGCCTGGCATTCACTGACGATCCTGCTTATTTCCATTGTAACGTGTCTTTTGCTGCTAATTTGCCGGAGTTGATCGCAGCAGTTTAAGAGGATCTCGAAGCCTTCGTCAATTGCTCCCATGGCATTCACCGGCGGTTTCCCATTTTTGCCCTTACGTCATCGAGGCTCGGTTCGTCCCTTATTTCTTTGATGTTCTCCATCGCATCACGTTGTGATTGTGATAAGGTTTTACAGGTTCTGCAATTCATCTCATCTGCATCATAGGGACAGGTTGCCGAGGGGTTTTCTTCGTCCTCGCAGGGGGGAGAATCGTTCGTCATAGGGGACGATATGTTAGAACCTTCGTCATCCTCTTGTACATCCTCATCATCCTCTTGTAAGTTCTCATCGTCAAACATCGAACTATCATCTTTAACAATTACGTCGCTATCTTCAATTTTCTTTCCACAACTCTTCTTTCTGTTCATCATAATATCTCCTCCTGTGGCCTCTACAATTTGATTCTTGCTGTTCATCATGATTGGGTGTTGCTCGCATTCAATTGGTTCGATAACTCGATAGGCTTTCACCATATTTATTCCTCCGTTTTCTCTAATTTCTCGTTTAGTGTGTCCAATTGCTTCAATATCTCTTCTAATATCCTTACTGATTCAGAGGCCCAATAATTAGGCTGTCTTCCAAGATTGGTCCCTAATGCTGGCCTTTCTTGGGTTTTACTTATCTTTGCATTAATAGCATTCTCAATAACCCCAGAGAACGATGTATTTTGTTCCGCGGCAAGTGCTTCGATCTCTGCTATCTTATCCGCGGTTAAAGAGATGCTCTTACTCATTTTTAACTTCTCGGTCATGTTTTCACCCCTGTTTAATTACTTAACAATTTCATTTTACGATAAAAATAATTCTCATGGTAGTGTTTCCAAAAGTCGATTCGTGGAGTTGATGGAGGCTGTAATAGCCTCTCAGGGAGGTGATTGTGGAGGTTTGGGAGGTGTTTCCGGGCGTTTCAGCTGACTAAGGGAAACTGCGAGAAACCCTGCGATGGTCGAAACCCCGGCTGGTGTCGGAGGTGATTAAAAGTGATAGGATGGCGTGCGACAAAGACTTTAACTCGTCAATTTGCGAGAGGAATGTACCAAGTCGCGACAAACCCGACTGGACTTTTTGGAGACTGTCGCCGTGTCGACCGGTGTCATCGCCTCCGATATTTTCTCCTCACTAATATAAGGGTCATTTTGACTTGACCTTTTCTCCTCACTAATATAAGGGTCATTTTGCCTAAACCTTTTACCGCTCTGGCAAACCACGTACAAAAGTGTACATCAATGCGTTCGCGACAGCATCGTCTTAAAAACGCTATGCTGCAAAAGTACATTGTTATATTTTTTTTCTCTTCAATAGTAGCGTATAGAGTTTTGGTTGCACTTTTGGTTAAGTCTCTTGATATCGGTTTCACTTTTAAACCGTTATCAGGCGCAGGGCCAATTCGTTTAACGGTTTCTCCCTATTCTGTAATACTATGGAACACCCGTCGAAGACCCGGGAAGGATTTCATAGAGGTTTGGCCTCTTATACCTTGTAAATGATCCGATAACCTTTATATCAATGGGCCCTTAATCAAATATGGCAGTCAATCACAAAAAATCGCTATCAGTAATGAGGTTTTATGCGGGGGACGGGAGTCGAACCCGCGAACACCTTCGTGACAGGGTCCTAAGCCCTGCGCCTTTAACCACTTGGCAACCCCCGCGCTATTGCCCTATGAGCCGTGCTATAATTTGAGCTAGCCGTCATTTAGAGGACAGGGCTGTACTAGAACTTTGCGATCCTGTGAAGGATGGTAGGTATCTTTTGGTGATTGAAGCCGTCCCTCTGAGCAGATTGTTTATAACTCAATAGCCCTTGCAGACTCATCACAGTGATAATATGCCGCTTGATCCCTACGATTATGTGCGCATTCAGGCCCAGCTTGACTTTCAATGCGTGCGTTGCGGAATATGCTGCCAGGTAGCCGATCCAATCGACATTTATCCCAAGGATATTCGAAGATTATCCAGCTATTTTAATATTTCTATAGAAGAAACAGTTAAAGAATACACAATCCCTCACCCCACTGAGCCAGACCTTCGGGCGTTCAAAGCAAGCGCACCATGCAGATTCTACGACGAGGCCCAGAAGGGATGCAGGATATACCAGGCCAGACCGATGGTATGCAGGTGCAGCCCTTTTCTAAGCCCCGGTCAAATAGGACTCATCGGTGTAGAGGTTTACGAAGATTGCCCTGCCTCGGAAGAGAGCCTCAAGAGAATTGAAAGGGATTTGGACTTGCTGCAAAACCCGGACTCCAAGACACGGAAAAGGCTGGAAAAAGCATTATCCAAGATGATGCAGATAGAATGACCCTTTAACCCCGAACTCTCAGCGTCTGGCTTTTCTCAAGTCTGAATCTCTAATCAGCGCAATTTCAGGCAGCGTGTAATAATTTTGTGACATATGTATGCGGATTCCGAATTCCTAAAAATTGCCATATTACAAGAGCATAATCAGAAGCCTCATCTCATTCCACTACCAGCCCCCCCCCAATCCCACCGCTTACACCACCGCCGCCCGGTCTTCATCAGAAAACCCTCTCACTGGCTGTTTTCATTGGAAGGCAATTGGAGTTCTTCAAAATCTGCACATACTTCGCGAACTTTGAATGCTCGACTACGTAGTCCTTCACGTCCTCAACATATCCTTCGCAGGTGAGATATTCATAGATGCTGGATTGCACTGTGAGATAATTTTCAAGGTCTTATAGGACTCCCTGTTCGACTATCCGACTTGATAACGAATTTTAACCAAGAAATATAATAAAACTTACAATATAAAACCATTACAAGTAAAACAGTGCTCCGGTCGGGATTTGAACCCGAGTCGAAGGAGTGAGAGTCCTTCATGATTGGCCGAGCTACACTACCGGAGCGCGGAATGGGGGTGGTTCCTCTTATCATTTAAGACTTGTGGCATGCGAATAGAAGTTGCAGATGTCCTTGAGGGCACAATCGGAGTGATTAGGATTCCTGGCTTTGCAGATGAGCCGCCCGTGCCTTATCAGGTTTAAGTGCAGAGACATGTACTTATCCGGCGGCGTTATCTTCTCAAGCACAGATTGTGCTTCCTTTATGCTGGCGTTCTCTGGAACAAGGCCGATCCTCTTTGAGACTCTGAAGACGTGAGTGTCGACAGGCATAGTGGCTTTGTGAAAAGCGAACAGCAGAACTACAGCAGCGGTCTTGGGCCCGACTCCCGGAAGGTCCATCAGATAATCTCTTGCCTCCTTTAAATCCATTTTTCTGATGAAGCCAAGGTCTATAGAGCCCGCATCCGCCTTTATCTTTTCCAGGGCACACTTTATTCGGCTAGCCTTCATCTCTGCGAGACCACCCACCCGGATCTTCTCTTCTATCAGCGACTCCGTTGCAGAGAGCAGCGACTCATAATCTGGGTAGGATGACTTCAGGTTGCCAAAGGCCTTGAGAGAGTTTTTATCTGTGGTGTTCTGGGAGAGGATGGTAGCAATCAGAAGGTCCACAGGATCGATCGGTTCCGCCTCTGGGACGCCGTAGAGATCCTCCAGGATCTGGATGCACTCCTTGACTTTGACCTTCCCGGTGATCATCCGTCTTTATCAATTCGAGCCAATTTAAATATCTTAGCCTGACCGGCAACCCGGGCAGGAAAGTAAAAGTTAATACTTTAAAGGTCAATTAAATTATGATGCAGTTTACCGATCTCTATCCGTTTATAATCTCCTTGCTAATAGGTGCCCTCATCGGGACAGAGCGGCAGCGACGGCTGGCAGAGGAGAAGTTAATAGGAGTGGCTGGCCTACGCACCTTCACCCTGATCGCGCTTCTAGGCACGTTGTGCGCCAATATGGCCGTTTATTATAGCCAGGAGTTCATAATTGTAGCCTTTGGTGCCTTCATACTGCTCGTGGGGATCGGCTACTATTCAGCTTCTTCAAGAACTCAGGGCAGAGTTGACCTGACCTCAGCCGTTGCCGCTATCCTGACCTTCATTCTTGGGTCACTGAGCTTTTTCGATGATAGAAGACTGCTTGCAGTTGCCCTGGCAGTCGTGATAACCTGGATCCTGGCCACCAGAAAGGTCACTCATCGCTATGTGGAGGCCATGAGCGAGACGGACCTCCTGGACACACTAAAGATGGGGATAATCGCCCTGGTGATTTATCCATTCCTGCCAGACCAGCCGCTTGATCCATTCAACATACTCAACCCGAGACAAATCTGGTTGATGGTCGTTCTCGTTAGCCTAATCGGTTATGTAGGATACGTTCTGATCAGAATACTGGGAACCGAGAGGGGTCTCAGCCTGACGGGTATCCTGGGTGGATTGGTATCCAGCACAGCGGTTACAACAGCCATGGCCTCAGAGGTACGATCGCAGAAGGAGATACTCTCCTCAGCGGTCTTCGCAACCACCATCGCAAGCTGCACCATGTTCCCCAGAATGCTGTTCATAGTTCTAGTGGTGAACAGAGACATCTTCCTAACTCTATTGCCCAAACTGGGCAGCATGACAATCGTTGGCGTAGCTCTGGCCGCTTTGCTCCTGAGGAAGAAAGATCCTGTAGGAAAGAACGTGGCCCTGAAGGATCCCTTCAGGATACTTCCAGCCCTCACCTTCGGAGGCTTCTTCGCAATCGTGCTGCTTACATCAAAGCTGGCGAGCATTTACTTCGGAAACGCAGGGACCTATGCTGCCAGCGTTATCGCCGGCCTGGCCGACGTGGATGCCATCTCTCTTTCCATGGCCACCCTTGCTAAATCTAGCCTGACGTCGAGCACAGCGGTGACCGCCATTACCCTAGCAGCAATAACCAACACCCTGGTGAAGCTCTCGATATCTTATATTATGGGAACAAGGGAATTCGGAAATAGAATAGCCACGATCTTTTTGCCAATGATAATTGTTGGACTGCTGGTTACACTGTTTACCTGAAAACATTCGAAGAAGAAGTTGCATGGAGATGGGCCCGACGCGATTCGAACGCGTGATCCCCGCCGTGTAAGGGCGATGTCATAACCAGCTAGACCACGGGCCCTGCCCTCTCTCCTTTCTTCTCGTGATATTAGATCTTATCGCTTAGTACCATGAGCAGCGCTGCCTCATCATGCTCACGCTCCTTTACAAGTGCCTTCCCACCGGCGAGGCACCCTGCAGACAAGTGACTACTTGTCCACTAACAATGTGCACCCGGAAAAATAGAATTAAAAATGCTTGAAAACCCGGGCTTTTCTATGGCACTAGCCGTCTCCTGTCCCTCGGGAATATCACCGCATCGCGTATGTTCTCCAGGTTCAGCATGGTCATCACCAGCCTGGACAGCCCCAGGCCCCATCCACTATGGGAAGGCATGCCATACCTGAAGGCCTTTAGATAGAACTCGAAGCCTGCCGGATCTAAACATTTCTCTTTGATTCGCTCTACGAGTAGCTGGTAGTCATGAACTCTCTGGGCTCCGCTGGCCAGCTCCATCCTCGGGTGCATCAAGTCGAAGCCCCGGCAGACCTCAGGCTTATCCTCATAAGGCAGAGTGTAGTAGGGCTTTATGGACGACGGCCAGTCGGTCAAGAAGTAGTGCTCCCCAATGGTTTCTCCCAGGAACTTCTCCGTCTCTCTATCCAGGTCATCTCCCCACTTCATCTCCACGCCCGGCCGCCCTTTGGCAAGCTCTAAGGCTTCTGTGTAGGTGATCCTGCGGAAGGGGACTTTTGGAACCTGGAGGTCCAGGCCAAGGACTCCTAGCTGGCGTGTGCAATTCTCTCTCACATACTTATAGGCCCCGGATACCGCGTCCTCCAGTAGCCCCATTACGTCCTTGTCATCGGCAAAGCTGACCTCTACGTCGATGGAGATTGCCTCGTTCAGATGCCTGCGGGTGTCGTGCTCCTCCGCCCGGAAGATTGGCCCGATCTCGAAGACCTTGTCCATGCCTGCACCCATTAGCATCTGTTTGTAAAGCTGTGGGCTCTGGTTAAGGAAGGCCTCCCGCTCGAAGTAGCTTATGGGAAACAGGTCTGTTCCGCCTTCGGTGGCTGCTGCAACGATCTTAGGAGTGAATACCTCGGTTACGCCATTCTTGTAGAAGTACTCCCGGAGGCTGCGAAGAACGGCGCTCTCGATCTCGAAACCTGCTAGAATGCAGGGCCTGCGAATGTCCATGAACCGTGCGTCAAGCCTGGTATCGAGCTCACAGGCCACCTTCTCGGTGGGATCAAGGGGCAAAGGCACCTCTGCTGCACTTAATATATTCACTTCTGATGGCAGAACTTCAAAGCCCCCGGGCGCCTTGGGCTCAGCCTTGACCGTTCCCCTGACCTGAACAACGCTTTCTCTGGTGATGGATCTGACGGTCTCCAGCACTTTTGGATCCGATCTCTTCTTAACCAGAGTTATCTGGGCAAACCCTTCCCTGTCGCGTAAGACCAGGAAGGCTATGCCCCCGAGGTCGCGGATCTCGTGGGCCCAGCCAGCCAAGGTGACCTCAACACCAGCTTTCTCTGGGGTTATGTCACCTGAATAATGTGTTCTTAGGATCAATCATCTCACATCAGCGAGAGGGAATTCCTAATATAAAAACAGTCTGGAGAAGCCCTTGAGTGCGTAGCAATCCTCTTCCATGATTCAACTTACCATTAAAGACAAATAAGAAAAGATACAATATTCTGCTTAAGGGTACTCACGAAAGCGTGCGGTTAACCGTGCGATCCACTTTGCCGCGATAGAAATGTTTACATACGCGAAGAAAATTTGGGAACGATAATTTTATAATCACTCAAAATTCCACAGGATGAGGGAATGAAAAATATAGAGAGGGTCCCCACCGGAATCCCCGGATTGGACGAGATGATCGGAGGCGGTCTGCCAGTTCCATCCATAACCTTAGTGGCAGGGGAAGCAGGAACAGGGAAGACCACGTTCTGCAATCAGTTCCTGTGCAAGGGAGCGGAGCAAAAGGAGCCAGGGCTTTATTTCATGATCTCTGGTGAATCCCCCAGTCTTGTTTTCAAGTTTGCCTCAACCTACGAGTTTGTCAAAGATGATTACTTCTGCAAGGAAATTCATTACATAGATTTGGGTGAGGCAGCGGAGAACACGAAGAGCGTTCTGAACTTGCTGGATCTGATTCAATCTAAGATCAGCGAGTTTCAGTCTAAGAGGGTGGTGATGTGCAATCCTTCAGAGCTCCAGGAGATACTCAAGGGTGATTACCGGCGTTTTCTCCTTAAGCTGGCCAGGACGATCAAGGACTTAGACGCAGTTTCCCTGATAACAGGCGAAACCGGGCCTGGATGTCCATATCCTGCGGACATCGCTCATATTGCTGATGGAATAATACTGCTTCACAATACCGAGGTGAACTTCGTCCGGAGACGATCGCTGGAGATACTGAAGATGGCTGGCACACCTCATACGTCCGGGAAACACGCATTAGATATTTCTGCTAAGGGGTTGACTGTTTATCCAGGTCTGTAACCATGGCATTATCGATTAAGGATCTGTTCAGGCAGGATGAGACCTGGGTATTTCTCTTCTTGTTGGGGGTAGCCCTGCTCAACTGGCCTCTATTATCCCTGGCCACAGGAATGGCGCGGGTATTCGGCTATCCATCGATATTGCTCTATTTAGCTCTAGTCTGGCTGCTGATAATACTATTTGCCTACCTCTTCGACAGGAGGGGTTCGAGCTGATAAGTCCTCACCTCGCCCTCATCACCATGGTGCTGTACCTGCTTCTCCTCTTCGGGATAGCGCAGTTTGCCGTCCGAAGGAGGTTGGCTGGAAGAAGCATTGTATCAAACCCATACGTTTACGCCCTGTCCCTGTCGGTCTACGTATCGGCCTGGACCTTCTACGGCTCCATAGGAAGAGCGGCATCCAATGGCTTGGAATTCCTGACCATCTATCTTGGTCCATCTCTTGCCATGCTCCTAGCTTGGGTCATCATAAGGAAGATGATCAAGATCGCTAAAGAGCACCGTTTGACATCGATTAGCGACTTCATCAGCTTTCGGTATGGCAGGAGCTATGCCATTGGAGCCATCGTGGCTGTCGTCAGCCTGGTAATGGTCACACCTTACGTCGCCCTTCAGTTGATAGCGATTTCCACATCTCTGGAGGTGTTGAGTGGGCCGCATATGATCTTGGGCATAGAGATCGAGAGCAAGCTTGTCGTGGCTTTGCTCTTGGGCGCGTTCGCAGTTATCTTCGGTGCTAGACACCTCGATCCAATGGAGGAGCACCACGATGGGCTTATCGCCGTCGTGGCCTTCGAGTCCCTGGTCAAGCTCGTCTCTTTTCTTCTGGTAGGGCTTTACGTAACCTATGGAATCTTCGGCGGATACGGGCCTATCCTGGACGGAATTTCCCGGGCCATCTCGACAAACCCCGAATACTCCAATCTTATGAGCATAAATTATACTTCCTGGTTTTCTCTCACATTGATCTCGTTCTTCGCCATACTCTTACTTCCCAGGCAGTTCTATGTTATGGTTGTGGAGAACTCGGACGAGTCGCACCTGAAGAAAGCCATGTGGCTCTTTCCACTTTATCTGCTCCTGATGAACATTTTCGTCCCGGCCATTGCATGGGGTGGACTGCTTCTGAACACTCCTGGAATCAAGGACGCTTTCATAATCACCATTCCTTACACTCATGGCCAGGACTTGCTGGCCCTTTTCGTCTTCATCGGTGGTGCTTCGGCCGCCACGGCCATGATCCTCGTGGAGTCAGTTGCTGTGGGAACCATGATGCTCAACGACCTTGAGATGCCTTACCTGCTGGGTCGAATAGGGGGGGGCATGAACCTCCCAGGACTTCTCCTGCAGATGAGAAGGCTGAACATCCTGCTTGTAGTAGCCCTGGGTTATCTTTACTCCCGGGCTGTGGCCTACCACAGCCTTGCTGATATTGGTATTGTCTCCTTCCTGGCTGCCAGTCAGTTTGCCCCTGCTGCCATTGGAGGGTTGTTCTGGAAGAGGGGAACCAGAGAGGGAGCCATGGCAGGCCTCGTGTCCGGCTTTCTGCTATGGATCTACACCGCTTTGATCCCAACTGTAGCCGGGGAAGGCTGGCTGTCGGCCAATCTCGTTGCCAACGGGCCTTTTGGCATAACGGCTCTGAAGCCCACTGCGCTCTTTGGAATGGACCTCGACATCTGGACACATTCGGTCTTCTGGACCCTTTTCGTAAACTGTTCACTGTACGTGCTGGTATCTCTGATGTCCAGGCCTAGCCCTGCTGAGGCCGCCCTGACCAGCAGCTTTGTAGACGTTTTCAAAGAGAACGTCGAGCCTCTTCCGGTGGAGAGGGGTTCCATCAGAATGGGGACTGTAGATGAGCTTCAGACGACATTAGCTCGATACATCGGAGACGACAGGGCTAAAAGGCTTGTTAATGCAGAGCTTGATAGCTTAGGGATAACTCGAGACAGGATCGATGCTAAACAGCTTCTGGAGCTGTGGGGCGAGTTCGAGAAGACCCTCACCGGCTCCGTTGGGCCCTCGGCTACCAGGATGATCGTTGAGGAGAAGGTTTTAGTCACACCGGTGCAAGAGGCTGCAGAGGCCACCCAGCCGGCCTACGAACTGAGGCCCGGCAGGACTTTCGTAATTCCCGAAAAGGCATACGAGGTGTTCACGGACCAGATCACCCATGGCGTGCAGGGTTTGTGCATAACCACCCACGACCCTGAGGAGCTTCGGAGAAGATGGGGTTTCAGGGAGACACCTATTATCAAGCTCAGTCACGAAAAAGGTTCAGAGAGGTACATATCCCCCACAAACCTGCCGCTGCTCTTCGTGACCATTAAGTCCTTCGTCGAATCCAGCAAGAACAGCATCGTGCTTTTGGATAACGTCGAGCACCTGATAAAGGAGAACGCCGACTTGGTCCCTGAGAGGGAGGTGCTGGACTTCGTCTACGAGATAGAGCTGTTATCCAGAGGGACCCGCATGGTTCTGGCAGAGAGGCCGGAGTTCGTACACCGGGAGATTGCCTCGGAGATAAACGAGATCAAAGAGCTCATCTTCACCATTGGGCCGCTCTCTGCTTACCTGTTTAAGGTCTTCTCTGATGCCATGCTGTCTGGGCTTGACAGTGCGACAAGGGTCGATGTCATCAGAGATGTAAACGAATCAATCGAGTCTGGCACTATCTTTGAAAAGGCGGTGCCCATAGGAGGCGAATCATCGGCGGCATGTGATCCTGACATGGCACAGTCCAGTAAGGTTGCATTGAAGATCTGTTCAGGCATAGTTTTGAACCGTCGGGAGTTCTTCATTGCTATCAGAAGACTTGGAAGGATTATTAAGAAGTACGATCCCAAGTTCGACCTGGCAGCGTCTGTGAGGGAGCTCATGAATAGCTTTGGTCGGAGTCCCCTCGAGATCGCTCTCATACCAGGGACCACCTATGTCATCGAGGAGGAAAAGCCGAACAAGAGCCTGGAGATCTTCGGTAATCTGGTAAACCATGGGATGGACGGCCTGTGTCTGAGCAGGTACAACCCTGAGCTCCTCAGCGAAAGATACGGCATTCCTGCCGGGACGGTCATCTGGCTTACCCAGAAGAGCGAGTCGGAGCACAGGTCTGTGGATCCCACCAACTTCCCGAGGCTCAGCAGCATGCTCTCAGACTTCCTTCGAAAGGCGAACTATCCGGTGATACTCCTGGAAGGGCTAGGCTACCTGATCACCCAGAGCAACTACGAGACAGTTCTGCGGTTCATCCAATCTCAGAGGGACGACGTCGCCTTGAAAAACGCCATCTTCCTGGTGCATATCGATCCACTATCCCTGGACACCAAAGAGCTGCACAGGCTAGAGAGCGAGATGGAGCCGCTGGATGTCAAAGCCGGAGTCTGAGAACCCTTTTAAACGTTACAGGTTTAATGGTGATTATGATAGAAACAGGGATTTTGGGGCTAATTGTGCTCGCCCTGGCCATAGTCTTCGGCGCTTTCATCGTCCTGAGATCGATCAAGAACTTCCTGGTCAACGCTGTGGTTGGCCTTATGATACTCTTTCTGGCCAACGCCATCGCTGGCCTAGGGATAGGTTACAGTCTGTTGGTCATACTGATCTGTGCGATCGGAGGCGCTCTGGGGGCCATCCTGATAATCCTTCTCCACTTCATGGGTATTGCCATCTGAGAAAATTGATCAGCAGAGCGCTTCGGCAAAGAAAAAAGGATGACTAAGGGCGGTGAGGTGGACTTCGATGGGGCGCGACTTAGTCGGCCCCGAAAGTTCTATCCTTTGGAGACTCCTAGGGGCACCAATCTCGCAACCTTCGTGGCTATCCCGAGGTTGTGCACCACGTCAACTACCTCGTTGGAGGGCTTGTAGACCTGGGGGGCCTCTTCGGCGAGCATGGCAGGGTGGGTGGCTTTGACCTTAATTCCCTGGGCACTCAGTGCAGCCTTGATGTCCTGCCCTGCAAAGGTCCTCTTTGCCTGGCTGCGGCTCATTATCCTTCCCGCGCCGTGACAGGCCGATCCGAAGGTTACCTCCAGTGCCCTGTCTTTTCCGCACAGCACATACGAGGCTGTGCCCATGCTCCCCGGAATAAGAACCGGCTGGCCCACGTCTCTGTAAACATCAGGAACTTCACTCCGTGAGGGGCCAAAGGCTCTTGTTGCGCCTTTTCTGTGGACGCACAGGCGTTCGCGAACTCCATCGATATCGTGCTCTTCTATCTTGGCCACGTTGTGAGCGACATCGTAGACCAAGTCCAGCTTCCCCTCAGGGAAGTACTTCTCGAAGACCTCTCTTGTCCAGTGAGCGATGATGTGGCGGTTGGCCCAGGCGTAGTTTGCGGCGCAGACCATCCCCCCGAAGTAGTTTTCAGCTTCTGGCGTCCCCAGGGGCGCGCAGGCCAGTTGCTTGTCCGGGATGTCGATATTGTACTTGTGGACCGCCCTGCTCAGCACCTCTAGATGGTCGGTGCAGATCTGGTGGCCAGCCCCCCGGGAGCCGCAGTGGATCATGACCGTTATCTGGCCTTTGAACAGCCCGAACTTTTTTGCTACTTCCTCATCGTAGATCTCGTCCACCCTCTGGATCTCCAGGAAGTGGTTGCCGCTACCCAGGGTGCCTAACTGAGGTCGGCCCCTCTTGCGGGCCTTAATGCTGACCTGAGACGGGTCAGCGCCCTTCATAGAACCATTCTCCTCGCAGTGAGCCAGGTCGGCCTCCACGCCGTAGCCTTGACCCACGGCCCACTTGGCACCATCGATGAAAACATCGGTCAGCTCTTTGTCGGAGACATGAAGCCTGCTCGTTGCCCCAACACCGGATGGTACGGCCTCGAAGAGGGCGTCCACCAGTACGGAGATCAACGGCTGGACAGTCTTTGCTTCCAGGTTCGATCTGAGCATCCTCACACCGCAGTTGATGTCGAAACCTACCCCACCCGGGCTGATAACCCCTCCATCCTCTCGGAAGGCGGCCACGCCTCCGATGGGAAAGCCGTAGCCCAGATGGGCGTCCGGCATGGCCATGGAGTATTTGACTATCCCCGGCAGGCTGGCAACGTTGGCTACCTGATCTATCGTCCCGGGTTCTACCATTCCGAGCAGGGCTTCGGAGACGAAGACCCTTCCGGGAACCCTCATTCCAGGGCGGTAGTCCATGGGCAATTCGTAAATGTTATCTTCAATCTTGTTGAGCATTGATCACACGTCCAGAATCATAATCCAGAATCGTAATCCGAAATCAAACGTCAAGAACCACCTGTATGCACCAGAGATCATTCTTCTTGATCTCAAACTCGTGGAGGGTCACTGCCTTGACCTCGTTATCGAAGGCGTGTCTGCTATGATCTATCTTCTCACCGCCTACAACGGCCTGAAGGCTCCAATCGCTATCGCTGTTCTGGTGCAGCAAGACGTCGAAGGTCGAGAACACTGCAAACTCGGTCTCGAAGAGGAACACCAGCTCGGAGAGCCAATTGTAAGCCAGGCGTTCGAGATCGGGCCCGGAGAGCTCCACCTTCCAAGTCTCCGTGACATGGACGGTGCCAGTGTCTATCATTGAGTTGAAGAGGGCCAGAGCGGCGTTGCTGAGCATTTCATCCGGGCTTTTTCCGTATGCTCTGAACTTGATGTCGGCGGTGTGTTCGAGGTATTCGTAAGGCTTCATCTTCACCATATCTTCACTATATTGTACTATAATATCTCCTGTGGAGTCTATTAATAGATATCCAATCCCCGAGTCAGACCGGCATCGGCTGCCATTTGAACCGCCTCTCTGTACTCCTGGGCCGTCAGGCTCCTGTCGATATCAGAATATCCACACGCATTGTACTCGGGCCTGTACTGGGCCATGACGTTGAGGTAGGTGTTCCGAGAAACCTCCTGGGATAGAAAGCGAACAACCTCTGCTGTGCCGGCTGCGCCCTCAGGCAGGACCAGATGGCGAACCAGCAGCCCTCTGACGGCAATGCCGTCATCGTCGATCACCAGGTCGCCCACCTGGCGGTGCATCTCGAGGATTGCAGCTTTGGCGTATTTGGTGTACTCCGTGGCGTTTGAATACTTGAGAGCCATCTCATCGGAGCCGTACTTCATGTCAGGCATGTAGATGTCGAAGATGCCGTCCAAGAGCCGCAGTGTCTCAACTGAGTCGTAGCCGCTGTTGTAGACCAGGGGAACGTTCAGGCCCATCACCCTCGCCAATATCAGGACCTCCAGGATCTGGGGCACATAGTGTGATGGTGTGACGAAGTTTATGTTGTGGCACCCGAGGTCCTGAAGTCTTTTCATCATCGTGGCCAGGCCAACGGCGCGTACTTCGGTACCCTGATCCAGTTGGCTGATCTCGTAGTTCTGGCAGAAGACGCAGGCCAGATTGCAACCGGAGAAGAAGATGGTGCCGGAGCCGCGCGTGCCAACCAAGGGCGGTTCTTCGCCAAAGTGAGGAGCATAGCTGTAGATCCTGGCGTGCCTTTCGCCACGGCAGAAGCCCAACTCGCCATTCAGGCGGTTGACACGGCAATATCTGGGGCAGATCTGGCAACTTTCGAGCCTGGAGATGGCCTCACTGGCTCGTTCTTCCAAGGTTTTCAGGGGCAGGAGGTTGTAGCTGGCCATGGGAATCCCCGGTAATTTGTAGCTCGCAGTGATGTCTTGCTGCAAGCTACAGTCTTGTTGCTAGGCAGAGTAGGTGGAGGCATGTAATGGCCCCTGAGAGGTTACTATATTGATGTTGTTCATCGCTGACCCAGATTCGTACGCCTCTGCATGACTGTTACCGATCTTTATTTGCTCTTTGTTTATCGTTTTGCTGGTGTTACCACTAGAAGCGGGAGGCGGGCTTACATTGGCCTTAAGAGGGAATGTGATCGTATCATTAATTACCGGTGGATTATATAACTGAGGTGTCTCGTTGTCTTCCCACCCCGTAAGCTTGCCGACGGTAATCTCCCATGCTGTAGCCGTATTGTTTGCCGGATCAACAGTGACCTTAAGATACCCGAGCTGCATTGGCAAAACCGACTGTAACCCAATAGGATATTTGGTAGAGTTGTTGACATCGTCATTCGGTGCCCCACCATTGCCAACTATGAAATATGGTATCCCGCTTATATTATATCTCTGGTAATTGTGGGTATGGCCCGCGAAATTTGCGCTGATATTGTAGGCATGATACAGCTTTTCCCATGAACTTAGATTCGAATTCATCGTGGTACGTCCAGCATCCCAGATCGGATGGTGATGTATGGTAAATGTCCCCGACATATTATTGTCAAGTTGCTGTTGAAGCCAGGATGCTTGACTCTCTGCAAGGGCAGTAGAAGTCTGTGGATCATCACAACATGAATAATTCACGTCCGGAGAGTTCAAGACAACAAATCGGATACCAGCACAGTCAAAGGAATAGTTCAGAGGCATGTCAAATGCCGAATGGTAATTAACGGCATCAGTAGGTGGGGAGCAGTTATCATTGCACGGGCGGCATTGTCCAGGGCAAATATGATAGTGTTCTTCGTCAAGATTTGCATTGCTATGGTTATGATATTCGTGGTTCCCAATGACTGGGAAAAATGTGGATTTCGCCAACATCCTGTCAGCACACTCAAAAAATGCTGCCCATTTTTTTGTCAAATCAAATCTGGCAAAATCCCCGCCATGCAAGACAAAGAGCACGTTTGACTCATTTCCGATGGCATCCGCTACGTACTTGAACCGTTTCGCCTCAGTATAATTAATACCTTCCCTTGTGTCGCCGACTACAATAAAGGTAAATGGACCGCTGAGCGGCATCGTCCGGAACGTGCGATTGCCAAATGCTGACTCGTTGCCTGAAGGTCTCACCCAGTAGGTATACGATGTATTTGGTTCAAGGCCGGTAAGCTGAACATGTTGATACTGGGCAGCTACCTGAGATGATATCGTATTTTCAAAACTATGATGCTGATTAAAATAACTCGACGTGGCGTAGTCTATTGAGCCGTTTCCATTGGTTTCTCCTTGCCAGTTGATGGTCGTAGAATTCGTGGTGGTTTGTGTTACCCACGGAGCCCAGTAATCGTTCGATGCTTCCGCAATTGCCGGAACAATACAGAAGACACAGAGAAGTATCAATATGCGCAAATGCCTACAGGACTTTTCAGTCATATTCCCCTCAAGCGTTATGAATGGGTACAGAATATAAATATATTGGTTCTGGTATATGTTCAGTGTGCATCAATCGGGCATAAGTCGCCTGGTCCGAATGATGGTATGCGCTAGACCTAGATTGGCTCCGCGAAGCTGCGAGCTCCCCGTTAATATTGCTCAAAATTATAATTAGCCTACATTCCCATGTAAATCTCATACTGCATATCGATTTACATTCTTCGGGCATGAGCCCCCCCGTCCTGAGGCTCATGAGGATTTCCGCACTTTTGACTTGTGAATTGAATAATTTTCCCGATAGCGATTTTAGGATTTATTCATAATATTTATAATTAATAAATTAAATATATTCAACTTCAAGACTTTGTACTGGATTAAAAGACCGAAGATGCGTTTAACCCATTTATGAAATAACCAACGTAATGCAAACTTATTATTTTAAAATTTCTTATTAAATTATTAAATTTAGATCAAAAATTTTGAATCGATAGCTGCAAAAATACCAGATTTCAAAACGAAAGTGCGGAATGTAGGATTAGCTTTTAGCCACATAATTTCTTCATATATTTTCTACAAGAAATGACTTTTTGAATGTCTTGACAATGAAACAGTAACTTTCTAGGAGAATCTTCTGAAAAAAGACTGGATTTAAATTCATTAGCTAGAATTTACAAGCTCTGTAAAATCATTAATTGCATCGATAATTTCCTTATCAATTTCGCTCTTCAATAAGGAATTTCTGATATATCCTGGGGATAAAGCCAATTTATATTCGCTATTCAGCCATCGATTCATCCTCGAAAAGTAATCTTTTCCAGGAATTACTTCCTTGCGATATGCTGTGTCGATTAAGCTTAAATAGTTTAAATATAAATATTATATCATGAACTATGTTGATAATAGAGACTGGCCAGAATATAATGCCCAACTTGTTCGAAGAGGCGAATTCTATCTCGATTTGAGTTGTGTGAAGAACTGGAGTTGGGAATTAAGAGAAATGAATAGAAAGAAAACAGGCGCTCCATACAAATACCCTAACACTTTTATAACTTTTGCATCAATAATATACTCTTTTTTTCGAATGCCATATCGTCAACTTGAAGGATTCTTTGGACGACTTTCGACCTATGAACCAGGATTGGTGGCGGCAGATTATACCACCCTCCATAAGCGAATCTCTAAGCA
Source organism: Methanotrichaceae archaeon (assembly GCA_963754945.1). Taxonomy (GTDB): domain Archaea; phylum Halobacteriota; class Methanosarcinia; order Methanotrichales; family Methanotrichaceae; genus Fen-7. Next base: position 3,198 of record CAVWIG010000021.1, on the reverse strand, counting down.
AGATCTTGGAATAGAGATACCAGAGAACGACGCTGTTGTTGCAGTTGATTCAACTGGGATAAAGGTAACAAATAGAGGGGATTGGATGCGCGAGAAACACGGAAAGCAGCGGCGAGGATGGCTTAAAGTTCATGTGGCAGTCGACGTTGAATCAAAGAGATTATTGTCTATGGAAATTACAGAAGAAGACACCTCGGATAGCGAGGTTTTGCGCCCTTTGTTGAAAGACGTCAATATTGAGGAGGGGTTGATGGATGGCGCATATGACACAAACGACGCATTTGAATTTATGAAATCGAAAGGTGTAGATTGTCCAGGGATTAAGATCAGAGAGAACGCGATAGTAGGTAAAGATGCATCAGCCAGGTCAACAGCTGTTCTGGAATTCAAAAAAATGGGCTACAAGGGTTGGAAGCAAATGCATCAGTACGGTAGAAGGTGGGCAGTTGAAGGCTTCTTCTCATCGATCAAGCGTATCTTTGGTGAGACGGTTCGGGCATCTTCACCCGAAGGAATGGTCGCCGAGATTAAAAGAGCATTCATTTTGTATAATATACTTAGGAGCATATAAGTAATTAGTTAAAATAAATTATGAATTCTTGAATAACGAAATAATACTATAATAATCATGCGACACAGCATTGCGATATTCAATATCGTTCCAATTATCATCAAATTCTTCTAATGTTCGAGTAGTTATTACAGAAGGATCTTCTCCCCTGTCCAGCCTATATTCTATATTTTTAGAAATTATTTGGCCTTGTACATATTTCTTAAAAGATTCGAATAACATAACCATTTCGGATTCGAAATCCTCAAATGTAATAGGGATTTCTTTACCGCGATATAGGTCATGGTACTTGTTAGAAAATATTCTAAATAGCAAGTTGAAATTAATTAAATAATTTTCTAATTCTTTCTTACTCCAAACATGGACTTTGACACCTTTACCCGATAAATTATTGGTGACATTATCAATGTAGCTATCAGAATAATAATCCCTGTCAAGCATCACATAACACTTTACTTTTTCACCAAAGGCGTTCTCAAATATCCAATTTATGTGAAGCAATCGCTCCCAGTTAGAAAATCCATCTAGTGGAATGACAGAAAATCCATTTTCCTGAGCAAATTGATCATTTCCTAATCTTAGTGCCACTTTTTTCAAAAAATTAAAGTCCTTCCCCTCCACAAAGAGGCATGTTTTCCCTCTAATAAAATTGACCAATTTCAAGTTTTGATATGAGCCTAATTGAGTAATACAAGTTTGCACTTCATCTATGGTCGATAATCTTTTTGATATATTTGATTTTTTATCTATTGATATTACATCTTCCGGTTCTACTTCTTCGATGATATCAACTGCATGCGTCGCCATAATGACTTGATTAGCCCTTTCCTTACAAATATTAACCAACTTTTTTTGAAGTTCAAAAAAAGTTGGTTAATATTTGTAAGGAAAGGGCTAATCAAGTCATTATAGCAACATCATGCAGTTGATATCATCGAAGAAGTAGAACCGGAAGATGTAATATCAATAGATAAAAAATAAATATATCAAAAGAATTTTATCGACCATAGAATGAAGTGCAAACTTGTATTTGCTCAAATTAGGCTCATCAAAACTTGAAATTGGTCAATTTTATTAGAGGAAAACCTGCCTTTTTGTGGAGGGGAAGGACTTTAATTTTTTGAAAAAAGTGGCATTAAGATTAGGAAATCATCAATTTGCTCAGGAAAATGGATTTTCTGTCATTCCACTAGATGGATTTTCTTAACTGGGAGCGATTGCTTCACATAGAATTGGATATTTGAGAACGCCTTTGGTTATGTGATGCTTGACAGGGATTATTATTCTGATAGCTACATTGATAATGTCACCAATAATTTATCGGGTAAAGGTGTCAAAGTCCATGTTTGGAGTAAGAAAAGAATTAGAAAATTATTTAATTAATTTCAACTTGCTATTTAGAATATTTTCTAACAAGTACCATGACCTATATAGCAGTAAAGAAATCCCTATTTCTGATTTGAGGATTTCGAATCCGGAAATAATTATAGAGAATCTTTTTAAGAAATATGTACAAGGCCAAATAATTTCTAAAAATATAGAATATAGGCTGGACAGGGGAGAAGATCCTTCTGTAATAACTACTCGAACATTCAGAAGAATTTGATGATAATTGGAACGATATTGAATATCGCAATGCTGTGTCGCATGATTATTATGAGTCCTTATTTTTTCTATTCAAGAATTCATAATTTATTTTAACTAATTACTTATATGGTCCCTAAGTATATTATACAAAATGAATATTTTTAATCTCGGCGACCGATTCCTTCGGGTGAAGATGCCCGAACCGTCTCACCAAAGATACGCTTGATCGATGAGAAGAAGCCTTGGACTTGCCCACCCTTGTACCCGTACTGATGCATTTGCTTCCAACCCTTGTAGCCCATTTTTTTGAATTCCAGAACAGCTGTTGACCTGGCTGATGCATCTTTACCTACTCTCGCGTTCTCTCTGATCTTAATCCCTGGACAATCTACACCTTTCGATTTCATAAATTCAAATGCGTCGTTTGTGTCATATGCGCCGTCCATCAACCCCTCCTCAATATTGACGTCTTTCAACAAAGGGCACAAACCTTTTATCCGTTGTGTCCTTGCTTCTGTAATTTCCATAGACAATAATCTCTTTGATTCAACGTCGACGATATGAACTTTAAGCCATCCCTCGCCGCTGCTTTCCGTGTTTCTCGCGCATCCAATCCCCACTCTATTTGTTACCTTTATCCCAGTTGAATCAACTGCAAAAGACATTCACACTCTCTGGTATCTCTATTCCAATCTCTTGCTTAGATTTTCGCTTATGGAGGGTGGTATGATCTTCCGCCACCAATCCTGGTTCATAGGTCGAAAGTCGTCCAACCCCCAGTTGAGCATATGGCATTCGAAAAAAAGAGTATATTATTGATTCAAAAGTTATAAAAGTGTTTGGTTGGATTCCTATGGAGCGCCTGTTTTCTTTCTATTCATTTCTCTTAATTCCCAACTCCAGTTCTTCACACAACTCAAATCGAGATAGAGATTCGCCTCCTCAAACAAGTTGGGCATTATATTCTGGCCAGTCTCTATTATCAACATAGTTCATGATATAATATTTATCTCAAACTTGTTTAAGCTTAATCGACACAG
>CAVWIG010000020.1:0-55397 GCA_963754945.1 Methanotrichaceae archaeon | reverse complement strand
CCTGTTGCGCCGCTTCCAGCTGCATTACAAGGTTCAAGAACCAGGTCAGAAGCTTCTTTAGTCCATCTTCCTGATCGATAAGGTAATCTTCCAAGAGTGCTATGGGTATCATGGTCCTGTGTCCTCCTTTTCCCAAGATTAGATAGGATACAGGGCCAATAATCATTCTTATTATCAAAGTACAGAAAAATCGTTACACTGCCTAGTACCACCCTAAATATAAAGTTTTCTTGACAGTTAATTAATCCTTACTTAGCCGCCAGCAAGGCTGTACCACGTCTTCATATACGCTCAAATCAAAATCACAGTTGTATCATTCAGATACAGGAGGTAAATACACGACTAGACAATTGATCGTTTTGGTTATTATCGCCATGGCCCTAGTAAGCATGGCCAGTGCAGCCAACTACATGTACGAGAGGCATCCGTCAAGGGCGTCGGATATAAGAACGTAGAGATGATCATTCCGACCCAGACTGGCTTCAAGGGCCAGAGCTGGTCGAGAAAGAGTCTGGATCCGGCAACGTGATCACCGAGAGGACTGAGCTTGAGGCTGAGAGGCAAACCAACGATGCATCCGGTGCCACCTCGTAGGATTCCCATGCACATTCAACACTGGCGCCTGCGCCATGGGACTACATCAACTTCACCAAGGAAGCTGAGTTCGAGTACATGCCAGTATCCTACCAGACTGGAACCTACGACCAGAAGTGGATCGAGAAACTCTGCGTCCAGAACTCCTCAGATAGGTGCAGTGCTCACTGAGATGTACACCCACGCTGAGCACCTTCAGAAGAACACAGAGGTCAAGACCAGGCTCTACAACTTCGGCTGTGCAACGAACTGCTGCACAGGTGTCCTTGAGGCCAACCTCAACTCCAATGTGATCGGCGTTGCTCACATCGGCTGGATCTCCAGGGATGTAGGCGTCAACTCCCAAGGGCCGCCACAACGAGTGGGGCAGATCCGTTGAAGACGCGACCGGTGTCTTCTCAATCGAGAAGTTCATCCAGCTCTGGGGCAACAGCACCTGCGGCGCAATCAGCGTCGACTGGCTGCCCTGCATCTGAATCAGGATAATTCCCACTTCCTTTTTTTTGCTTAGATCCTTGATGGATATCTGAGGAGTTAACCCCAAATGAGATGTTCGCCAAGGCCCTCAACCGCAACCTGGACCTGCAGCGGTTCAAAGTCCTCTACATCTGCGGGAACTACTCCTCAGTTCCTCAGCCGGCTGGACCGCAGGTTCCAGGACCAGGAGATCCGCCGAGCCTTCACAGTCTTTCAGTTCATGACCATTCTTGAAAAGGCCCGCTACTCCTTGATCGTCATCGAGCACGACCCACTGCTCTACGAGGACGCCCAAGGGATGGTTGAGTACGTCTCCCAAGGTTTGCACGATGCCGCAAAAGGCCGCAGTCCTGCTTTACTCACCTGGATCTGATACTTTCCTGGAAGATATGACCAGAATGCCGGCAGGGTATTCTATTCGAGAAGGGGCCAAGAGCTACGAAGGCTTAACCAAAAGCGCAGAAGAGCCAGACAACCTTTGGGCATTCTCGTGAGCTCGTCCGGAATAAAAAACAATCCAAAAAAGGGATAAAGGAGATGACTACCAGATGACTGGTCTCTCCTCTTCTGGTCTGTACATCTTATCGCTGAGCTTAATCTCCGGGAATGCCTCGTAGAATTCCGGCATATTGAAGACAACGCCATCGACTCGGTACTTTGCAGGCGAATGCACATCAGTTTGCACATCCGTTCTCAACATCTCATTCTTGATCGATGTCCTCCACGACTGAGCGTATCCCAAGAAAAATCTCTGATCTGCAGTGAACCCATCTATCTTCTCAGGATCTACATTCTGGGAGAGCTTATAGGCTTGATAGGCCACGGTCAAACCACCGAAATCAGCTAAGTTCTCTCCTAGAGTCAAGTTGCCATTGATGAATAGACCGGGCAAAGGCTCGAACTTATTGTATTCATCAACCAGGGCTCGAGTGCTCTCATTGAACTTTTGTGCATCGCTCTCGGTCCACCAGTCGGTCAGGTTGCCGTTCTCGTCGTACTTCCTGCCCTGATCGTCAAAGCCATGAGTCATCTCGTGCCCTATCACAGCGCCAATCCCTCCGTAGTTGATGGCATCGTCTGCATCCTTGCTGAAGAAAGGAGACTGCAGGATACCGGCCGGGAAGAACAGAACATTTTTCACGGGGTCTTCTCCGGCATTGACCTCTTGTGGATAGAGTTCCCATACATTAGTGTCGACAGGCTTTCCAATCTTGTCTATTCCGTAATCGCCATGGTAGAACTCGAAGCTCCATGTGGCAAGGGTATTCCTGACATAGGAGTCGTTCTTTATTAACAGCCCAGAGTAATCTCTCCATTTGTCGGGATAACCTACCTTGATATCCGTCTTGTCCAGCTTATTCAAAGCCTTGGCCTTGGTGGAGTTCTCCATCCAGGTAAGGTTCTGGATCCTGTATCTGAGGGCCAACTTGAGATTTCCCACTAGCGCTTGTATCTTGGTCTTAGACTCAGGATCAAAGTACTTCTCCACGTACAACCTGCCTATGGCTTCGCCCAGGCCATGATTCATCCTGGTTATGACCCGCTTCCAGCGCGGCTCCATCTGTTCCTGCCCGTTCAGTGTCCGCCCATAAAAGTCAAATGATTCGTTTTCAAACTTGGCCCCAAGATAGGGTGCAGTGGCCGAGATCAGATTCCAGCGTAGGAAGGTCTTCCAATCGGCTGCGCTCTCTGATTGCATCATGATGCCGAGCCCTTTAACGAATGAGGGCTCCATGATGTCGATCTCCTTGATGTCTGGACGACCCAGATCCGAGACGAACCGCGTCCAGTTTATGCCCGGGGCTAAGGTCTTGAGCTCATCCAGGCTCATCTTGTTGTAGGTCTTCACCGCATCCCTGTCATCGACATTGGTGAATGACGCATTTGCCAGCTTGGTCTCCATTCTCATTATCGTCTTCGAGTTCTTCGAGGCATTGTTCGGTCTGTCACCGAGCAGCTCGAACATCCTGATGACGTGATCCAGGTATTGGGCTCGGGTCTTTACCGAGTCGTTATCCTGTCTGATGTAATAATCCCTGTCAGGAAGGCCCAGACCACCTTGGGAGAGAATGGCCACCATTACTTTGCTATTCTTCGCGTCAGCATCGGGATGGAAGTGGAATAAAGGATCGATGCCCAGCTCCAGTAAACGAGTAGATACAATTTGGACATCAGTGGGCGTTGATATATTCTGTATGAGGCCAAATTCCTCCTTCAATGGATCGATGCCTTGCTTATCAATGGTGGTCGTGTCCATGCCCATGCGATAGAGGGTTGCAATCTTTTGCAGGGTGCTGCCATTCTCGAGGGTAGTGTTGTTAGCAGCCTCTTCTATCACTACTTTGAGGTGCGTGTTGGTTTCATCATCCAGGATCTTTGTATCGTCATACATAGATTTGTTTGCGGGCACCGGGTGGCTCTTGATCCATCCTCCATCGACGTATTGATAGAAGTCATCGCCTGGACGAACCGACAGGTTCATGTTAGCCGGATCAAATGCCTTTGATGGCGCTTTGGCGTCTGACGCGCTCGCGCACGCACAAGAGACGGCAAAAGCCAGCGATACAAGTATAATAGCACTGAAGGCAGCATGTTTCCAAGGCTGCCAGCAATTATTCTTCAATTCTTTCTTCATTCAAATCCCTCCTCAAATTTCCCATGGGAAACTGAAATTATCATGTCGATGGATATTGTTTCCCATCCGTCACGTGTGAGCCTCTGCCTGGAGCTCATGGGCGTTTCAATCCTCTTCCTGGATCAGATATCAAAAAAAGGAGATGATATACTTTATGTGTTGGCAGAAATACCCTGCGCATTAGGACTAAAACATACAGTATCAATACATCTATTATTTACAAAGTTCAAAAAGGCTCTAAGAGAGCCTGAACTACAACCATCTAGCTAACACGTCTCGCGCTTTTATCCTCTCCGCTTGTAACAAGTAGCCCGGAGAAGCTGGCTCCATCCAGGGCTAATTATTATATCTTGTGAAGACATAACTTGCTGTTATTTTGTTCACATCAAGCCGGTTATTGGCACTTGATATTACTACTATTTTACATCAAAGCTGGCATGCTACCAAAGGAACCGTCGAGTGTCTCAATTGTAGTAATAGTGATATACGGCCCATTGGATCGGCGGTCTGGGAACAGGAAATCCTAAAGTGCAGACTAAAGAGGAATAAGGAGGGAGGGCAAAAGCCTCTGTGATGTAGGAGGGGAAAATAGGTGATCAGACGACCTTGCCCTGATACTTCTATACGACGATCAACGTATATAAAAATGTAGTACTAGGCGATTGAACAGTGCCTCCAAGAGGCCCTGTCCTGCTTTAGTCACCTGGAACAGATACGTTCTTAGTGGATCTTGCTAGATGCCGACTGAATATTCTACTTCGACGAGGGGCCGAAAGCGCAGAAGAGCCAGACTACCTAAGGGATTGGACACTCACGTTTCTCACGTTGGCCTGACTAACATCCCTTCTACGGTGTTTCCGACGTTGTTATCAGGCTCCAGTTGAGAAGGTGTTTCCATTACAGACTCGTTACCGGGTTCGAGGGGAGACCCCTGAATGATCTGATTGTCATTCATCGTATAACCTGCAGGAAGACCACCCCAGTTCCAGAGGTCCGATAGCTTCCCGGTTGACGCATTTGTAGATTTTGCAGTGAAGTTCGTGGAATTCGATGCGTTCTGGTTGATGTTCGACAAAATATTCTGGCCAGCCATGTTTGGCCTGACTAACATCCCTTCTACAGTGTTTCCGACGTTGTTATCAGGCTCCAGTTGAGAAGGTGTTTCCATTACAGACTCGTTACCGGGTTCGAGGGGAGACCCCTGAATGATCTGATTGTCATTCATCGTATAACCTGCAGGAAGACCACCCCAGTTCCAGAGGTCCGATAGCTTCCCGGTTGACGCATTTGTAGATTTTGCAGTGAAGTTCGTGGAATTCGATGCGTTCTGGTTGATGTTCGACAAAATATTCTGGCCAGCCATGTTTGGCCTGACTAACATCCCTTCTACAGTGTTTCCGACGTTGTTATCAGGCTCCAGTTGAGAAGGTGTTTCCATTACAGACTCGTTACCGGGTTCAAGAGGAGACCCCTGAATGATCTGATTGTCATTCATCGTATAACCTGCAGGAAGATCACCCCAGCTCCAGAGGTCCGATAGCTTCCCCGTGGAATCATTTGTAGCATTGCAGATTAACATCGCTATTAGGATAGCTAATACCATAGGTACTATTAAATTTCTATTCGTCATATTAATCCTCCATTTCCCCAAAGACGGCTGGCGTTCTCAATGAAGAAAAAGACTTCGCTTGATCCGTCTTGAAACAAGTCCCCCAAGGCTCATCGAACTAAAAGCGAGCTGAAGGTGTTTAATGGCCTCCAGGCTGTCCGGGCTCTCTCGACAAACCTCACGTCCAGGGCTTTACACACCCAGGACCCTCAACCTTCTTACGAGGTCTACGAGGCCCTTGTAGAGTCGTAAGGAGGATTGCAGATTGGAGCTCAAATGAAGCCTATCCAACTACTAACGCTTCCACTTGATGCTGTCGCCCTTGACCTTTATTATGTCGTTCTTTTCTAACGACCTTGCCAGCTCCTCGGCCGCTCTTCTGCCGCTTACCTCTAGGAGATCACCTTTGTTTTCCATCTGAAATTCGGGTCGCTTATGTGAGCTACTGAAAAGCGCTAACAAGTGTCCAAATGGATATTTACCGGGAAATCGACCCTTAACACCTGATTTGGGCAATGATTTTCAGCAATATTCACCCACGACCGAAATTCGCATCTCTCGGAGAACGTCTCCATGTCTATCTTGCCCGAGGAGGGTTCTATCAGCTCAGAGATTAGCTTGCCGAGGAAGACAAGGCACGTGTATTCCTCATCATCGTATTCGTCTTTAAACTCATCTTCTATATCCTCGGAGAAGAGTGCGGAAAACTCATCAACATAAACCTCGGCTCGCGGTTCTACGGTGAAGACCGTTATCGTCCTTGCCAACTTGCTTTCATCATTCTCCACCTCGTCGGCGAAGATGCGTATAATGGGATCATCCAGCCGGCCTCCCACCTCTTCACCGATCTTGATTTCATTTCGTTCCAGGGTCGTGTCGACAAAAGACTCTGCATTAGACATCTCGAGAAGGTCCGGCATTAACCCGGCGGACTCCTGCCTCTTTACTCCCAGTTCTTCCTGAGAAAGACTGCCTTCCCATGATCTCGCAGAACTGCCTCCTTTTCTCATTTATCTGTGGATCTAGTTCTAGTTGAAGCCATTCACGGAAGTTCTCGAAAGTGGCTCATTCAGCTAGAACTTTTCGCAATGCATCCAGGAACCGCGCGTACCTGTTGTATTTCTCTTCATCTAATTCTCCCTTAATCTCGCTCATCCTGCCTTCCAGATAGTGAAAGAGCTCTAGATGGCTAGAGGTGAAGGTTCTGATATCTACCTTCAAACCGGCATCCTTAAGGTGGTCGGCGATATCTCTGGCTACATCCTCATAGTATTCCCCGAGCTTGAACATGGATTCGGCCATAACTTCCATGCTTTTAAGAATGTTTATCAGATGGTATCTCACATCATTTCAATACAATCAACCTAAGGTCAAGGTCCTTCAACGTCCTACAATCCAGAGAGCGGTTCATCCGAGCCTTTGAACAGCAACCTGAACTTGCAGCGTCACAAAGTGTTCTAATTCGTGAAATTATATAATCCTCCAACCTCCGCATTGGACCGGCTTCTGGAAGTTATGAGTCCATCTCGTCGATCTGTAGTCTACCCTCATTGAGTTGGCCGATCGTCCGCGGATCACATGGTGGGCAAAGAAGAGGCTAACGCTATCGATTGACGCTCTGTAGATACCATCTGGGCAGACAAGGTCTCGTGCAGCGATTTTCATGTTCATCAACTCGATACCGGTAGACCACCCGTCGATCGATCTTTTGCTTCTATGAAATGCAATAGCTGGATTGGGGCAATCTGAATTTCGATAAGCTTGCATCTACTTTATCTTGATCAAAAGGCGGTTAACCTCCTCTTTATCGAACCTCTCTGGGTCGAAATCTCCTCCAGCCCAGTTCAGCATGTCTTCGTGATCCGGATGCTTAGGGTCGCTCACGGCCTCCAGAAACTCGTAATATCCGCCTATCCCGCCGCAGTCTTCTGGCGGCCTTGAGTGCTTGCCAGCCAGACAGACGGGATGCTTTTGATCCCCCACTGGGTGTAATATCGTCTCCACCAATATATCATGATACCAGCTATCGCCGAAGTCGTACTCGTAAATGAACCTGGCCTTCTCGGAGGGCGCAACCTGGAAGAGCTTGGTTCGCTTCTCATTCTTTGTTTCCATAGGCCAGTCGTCCTCCGGCGATGAAATGGCATAGTAATCCTCACCAACTATGAATTGATGCAGATGATAATTTTCCCATCTCATCGCCGCCTGAATGATCTTGTGCAGCTTGAATAGGGATATATCCCCTCTAACCTGAATCCTGCGCCAGATCGGCGGTTTGATGCCGTCGAGAGTTATCCTAAGCTGATAGACAGGTATTGGCTCGGGCTCCTTTTGCATGACTATGTTGATCCCCTCTGCTCCTACTTTATTGAGCACCCTTCTCTTTTAGGTTATGCAACCTTAGTGCCAGGCTCGCCCTTAAATTCGGCTACTCATTACTAGTAAACTAGAGCGGGGGTCCCTTCCACCGCACAGGATAAAGAAGCTTTTTGTTCGATATATGATAATCTCATGGATGGATCAAATTTCCTACTTACATCTCCAAAGTACCGGTAAATTATATAGATCTCCTCGAGGATCTGCTTGGCTGTCTGGAGTTCCATGAGTTTGGGATTGACCATCCGCCTGGGCTCAAGTGGTCTAGCCTCTCGTTTCCACGGTAATTTGATCATGTCCAGGCCTCTGGGGTGGTCTGGCTCTTCTGCGCTTTTGGATAAGCTTTCGAAATAAGCTTCGTCGTAGCTCTCGGCCCCTCGTCGAAGTAGAATAATCTGTCGGCATTTCTGATCATATCCTCCAGGAACGTATCGGTTCCAGGTGAGTAAAGCAGGACTGCGGCATCTTGGCAGCATCGTGTAAACCTTGGGAGACGTACTCAACCATCCCTTGGACGTCCTCGTAGAGCAGGGGATCGTGCTCGATGATAATCAAGGAGTGACGGGCCTCTTCAAGAATGTTCATGAGCTGAAAGACTGTGAAGGCTCGGCGGATCTCCAGGTCCTGGAACCTGCGGCTTCCAATCGGCTCAAGATGAGGGAGTAATTCCCGCAGATGTAGAGGACCTTGAACCGCTAGGAGTTTTAAGTGATGTATAAGGATAGCGCAAAAGTTTATGCCTATTGCCATTATGAATGCAGGAATATGCTTCATGCAGGTGCTGTGTTGAATAACTCTGCTAAAACCGATATGCATCGTGGCATATCAGTAATGATAGGTAAAATGAGCAAAATCGACATCTGCCAGCATCATGGCCTTGAGTTACGCAACACAGCATCATGCAGGAGCTATTGGGATTGAAGTTGCACGATTAAAATCAATCGCACTCGATATCGAGAAAAGAGCTGCCAATCTGGTTGACGAAATTGATATGCAGAAGCAACAGAGGGAGGGACTGGACTTCGGTAGTGGTGCGTCCACATATTACGTCTATGTATTCAAACGAAATAGTTCACAGCAGGCGCGCCTGAGAAAGCTTGCAGCAAAATATGAGACATGGTACAATAGGGCGGATGAATTGGTACGGGCATATTTGCCCAATCGAGTAGAGGATTTTGAATATTACTATAAACGCCCTTCTAAAATCTCTGGAGAGGTGGAAGGGCTTTTCTACGATATTCAATTGCATCAAGAGTATGGAGAACCTGAATATAAATCCAGTGCTATCGCGGATATTAAATACCAATTAGATTGCCAGAGAAATATAGTAAATAGCATACCTAGCGTGGTAGATGTCAGAAGCATAGACCTATTTACAGTTATCAGCAGCGACCTTGTAAACAACGAGTTAGGTTGTGCTGAATACATATTCAAGAAGGAAAAGACCCACGAGTATTGCCTACGGGTGGCGGGCATTCTAGCAGGCATTGCCATTGAAAGGCATCTTAAAACAAGATGTGAATTGGAGTTGGGTTCCTTGCCAGAGAAACCTACTTTATCTCCTCTTATCGATGCTCTTTACAACGCCCATAAAATCACTCTGAATCAGAAGTAGGACTTACGCAGTTGAATCTTTCGACAATGAATAATAAGGATATTTTATATATTCGCGAATTGACTCGCGAATAATTCTTCGCTTAGATTCGAACCAACTTATTCCTATTCTAAGCCTTTCTACTTCTAATCTGAGAAACGCTCTCAGGGAGAACATTATGTGTGCTCTCTGGGACTGACTTTTTCTTGCTTGACAGCTTTCGACTCCACAGAATTGCTTTATGCCTCTGTGATATTCCTCAATCTTCCAGGAATATCCACCAAATTTTTCGCGTTTAGCTTCGTCTATCTCCAGCACGTCAGTTGCCCAGTATCCTATGTCACCGTCATTAGAGACTATCCGGAATACTTTTATAAAACCATAAGCTTTTAAATGCACTTCCCTGCCTTGCAGCGGTATCTCTATCTCCTGAATTTGCATATTTTTGGTGTTATTCGGATTCACTAGTGCACCATAACGCAAGTTTTAAATCTTATAAAAGGTCTAGAATATAGATCGTGGCAAGAAAAACAATATTCTGTGTGAAACTGGAAGAGAAAGAACGAGAAGAGTTGAACCAGTACATCCGTCGTGGGAAGTCGTCTGCAAGGAGTTTAACTCGCGCAAGAATACTGCTCCTGGCCGATGGAGGGCAATCCGATGCGGAGATCATTGATGCATTGAAGGCGAGCAGAACGACAATAGTGAGGATAAGAAAGAGATATTTCGAGGGTGGCCTGGAATCTGCATTGAATGAAAGATCTCGCAGTGGAGCGCCTCCGAAGATAGATGCACGAGTTGAGGCTAAACTGACCGGCATTGCTTGCTCAGATCCGCCTGAAGGCAGATCGAGATGGACGCTGAATCTATTGGCCGACAAGCTTGTTGAGCTGGGGGAAGTGGACTCGATCTCAGGAATGAGCGTTTGCAGAGCGTTAAAAAAAATGAAATAAAGCCATGGCTCAAACAGCGATGGTGCATAGGGAGCATGACGAGCGAATATATCTGGAACATGGAAAATGTATTAACTCTGTACGAGCAACCATATGATCCGAGGCATCCTGTGGTTTGTTTCGACGAGAGGCCATGCCAACTGATAGGCGATGTCTTAGTGCCTATACCCATGAAACCAGGCAGTCCGAAGAAGGTGCATTATGAATACGTCCGTAACGGGACATGTTGCATCCTTATTGCTTTTGATCTTCATGCAGGAAAAAGAATGATTCGTGTCATGGAGCACAGGACAAGGGTGGACTACGCCCATTTCATGAAAGAACTTACCCAGCAATATCCAGGTGTAGAATCCATTCGATTGGTCCAGGATAATCTCAATACGCATACTTCAGGCTCATTTTATAATGCTTTTGCGCCTGAAGAGGCGTTTGAGCTGGCTAAGGAGTTCGAATATTATTATACGCCAAAGAAAGGTAGCTGGCTCAACATGGCTGAGATAGAACTCTCAGCCCTATCGAAGCAATGCCTCGATCGTCGGATTGGAGACATCGATACTTTAACCAAAGAGGCTTCGGTGTGGGCACAAGAACGTAACGCAAAAAAAACTACTGTAAGATGGAAATTCACGAAGAATGATGCAAGATTAAAGCTAAACAGGCATTATATTAATTTGCAAAATTAATGTTATGGTGCACTAGCCTATTTTTCTTCAATCGGGTCAGCCAGTGCCATCCAGACTTTCGTATGGTTTTGAGATTATCTACACTGGCATACCAGCTATCGAAGAGAACAATACAGGGCTGAAAACGCCGTTCTTTTGCTTTGGCAAGCATATCTCGAAAATGATCATTTTTTGTCTTGCCGTCGACATCTATATCGTAGATTCGGAAATCAACGGGAATTATAGCGTTTCCATCTGTCCACAGCAACGTACAAATATTGATTCCATTCACCAATCGATGCTGTTTTCCACTCCATTGATGATAGACTAGGCTCATATTTTTAGCATATGGCTTGTCCAACGTCGTATCGTCAATAACCAAGAAACCATTTTGAGGCTGAACAATATCCTTTACCTCATTCCACAACGTATCCGTATCTGGAGGCTGTCTTTGTAGAAGACGGGTAAATGCATCATGCGATGGACTATTTTCTCCTACTGGCTGGCACCTTGCAGCCTCAGTACAGGTAAAAACATCTACTGATGCTATCAGAAAGTGAATATAATCAAGATCATCGCACTTGGAAGGATTCAAGTTCAGCCCTATCCCATTTATTTGTTGGTATTAATATAGCATATGCAATATAAGAAGATTCTGCCAAGTGCGTAAGTCCTAAGAAGAAATATCTCGAAGCTATTGCAACGACCAGGAACGATTGTGCTCATGCTACTGCATCGGTCACTAGGACAATGGTAGGTGAGGCGATTTCCAATGTTAAGAAGCATTTAGAAGGAAACTTATGATCAATATCGGTAACAAAAGACCTTCTATGCTACCTTGATCTTTTAGGCGTGGTTGCAGCCGGCTAAACCGAATAGGAGACGGTCGCTGAGCTACATAATCAGATAATCCGTTCCTCCCCCGCGTACACATACAGGTTCGGGCTCCTGGCAAAAGCCACAAGCGTCATCCCGATCTTCTCTGCCAGCTCCACGCCTGAGTTCATAGGCGCGCTCCTGCTCACCAGGACTGGAAAACCAGCTCTCGCGGCCTTGGCCACCATTACGCCCGATAGTCTGCCGCTGGTGATCAAGGCGAACCCGGATAGATCCAATCCCGCCAGGAGAGCCGCCCCAACGATCTTATCCACTGAGCTTGACCGGCTGACATCTTCACGTGAAGCCAGGATCTTTCCATCCACATCGCAGATGATGGAGGTGTGAGTGGCTCCTGTCCTGCGCCACAATTTAGCGGACTCGTCTAGCTGGTCCACTGCGCCTAGAAGCGCACTGGCCTTAATCCTGATCTTTGAATCGATCGATTTCAGGTTCTGGATGGCAGCTCCCCCTACGCTGCAACACTGGTGCCCTTTCCAGGGAGCAGCCTTTCCATCTCGGGTCTCACAGATCAGAGTTCCTTTCTCTTCCTTAACGGAGCTTATGTCCTGGAAGCTTTCCACCAACCCCTCGCCGATTAAAAAGCCGACTGCCATCTCCCTGAGCTGAGCTGGCAGGGCAGCCAAGACAGTTACACAACCGCCGTTGAGTACGATATTCACGTTCTCCTCGACAGCCACGTCCACCTCCATCTCGCGCCTCTTGGCTCCGCTGATCTCCAGACACTTCCGGGCGCGGAATGTCGGGTCGGGGTCCAGATGTTCCTCTTTCCAATACGTCTTTGGCTTCTCTATCCTGCTTGCATGCCAGCTCTCGTCCATTTCTATTGTCTCCCTCAGTCCCGTTTCCTGTTCCTGGTTCCGTATCCGGTTCCCGTATCAGGTTCCGTCTCAGGACTTTCAATCTCAGGACATTACCTCTATTCTGCAGGCTGCCATCTTGTACTCCGGGATCTTGGAGACCGGGTCCAGAGCATCGGAGGTGATGATGTTCGTCCCGCTCCAATGGAAAGGCATGAAGGCTACACCTGGTTGTACTTTGTCCGAAACCCTGGCAGCAGCTTCAGCCTCGCCCCGGCGCGTCTTTACGAGCACAACGTCTCCATCATTGATTTTCAGCCTGGCGGCGTCTTCTGGGTTAATCTCAACATACAGCTCGGGATCTCTTTCGTCGAGGGATGGGCTTCTCCGGGTCATGGAACCGCTGTTGTAATGAAGCACTATTCTGCCGGTGGTGAGCAGTATGGGGTATTCGGGAGTGGTCTCTTCGCCAGGGGGCTTGTTTTCCACACAGGCGATCCTGGCCTTGCCGTCGGGGGTTGAGAACCTCTCGGTGTGCAGAATATCAGTTCCAGGGTGCTTCTCGTCAGGACATGGCCACCTCAGACCCCCGACTTTGGAGATCCTCTCCTTTGTCATTCCTCCGTAGATAGGCATCAAGCGGTTCATCTCCTTCAGAACGTCGGATGCGTCGGCATAGTTGAAGTCCAGGCCTAACCTGTTGGCGATCTGGCTGACGATCCACATTCCTTCCTTGGCTTCTCCTATGGGAGGCACAGCCTGGTCTATCCACTGCACCCTGCGCTCCATTGATGTGTAGCTGCCGTCCTTCTCAGCCCAGGCAGCAGCCGGTAGAACAACGTCGGCCATCCGGGCAGTGGCAGTCATGAAGATCTCCTGAACCACCAGGAAATCCAAGGCTTTCAGGGCCTCTTTTGTCTTGTTCACATTGGCATCGCAGATGACTGGGTCCTCTCCGATTATGTACATGGCCTTGAGCTTTCCTTCTAGAGCGGCGTCCGTCATCTCCGTAGAGGTCAGGCCCGGGCCGGATGGAAGTTCGTTGACGTTCCAACCAACCTTGAAGAACTCAACCGATTTTGGATCTGAGGCTCTTTTGTAACCTGGATAAAACTCGGCTATGGCTCCGACGTCGCACGTTCCCTGGACGTTGTTCTGCCCCCGCATAGGCAGGATGCCCGCTCCTGGCCTTCCTATCTGGCCGCAGATCAGGGCCAGGCCCACACAGGCTTTCACATTGTCTGTCCCGCATACATGTTGGGTAATTCCCATTGAGTAGAGAATCATAGAAGCAGGAGATTTAGCGAAGAGCCGTGCAGCCTCGGATATGTCCTTGGCTGGAACGCCCGTTAACTCCGCCGCCTCTTCCACTGAGTAACCTTCCAGGCTCTTTACGAGGTCGTTGAAGCCCTCCGTTCTGGCGGCTATGAAATTATTGTCCGATAGGCCTTCGTCAATTATTACCTTCATCATTCCACGGATGAGGTCTATATCGCTTCCCGGCTTGATCCGCAGATGAATGTCCGACATCCAGGAGGTAGATGTTATCCTTGGATCGGCTACGATTACCACAGCTCCATTGTCTTTGGCCCGATTAACCCACCTGGACACAACTGGATGTGCCTCCGTGAAGTTGGTGCCAATGGCCAAGATGCACTTTGAGTTCTCCAGGTCAACGATGTTGTTGGTCATGGCACCAGTGCCAAGGACTGAACCCAGGCCGACCACAGTCGGTGAGTGGCATAGCCGGGCACAGTTGTCCACATTGGGTGACCCGAGAAGGCGTGCCATCTTCTGCATCAGGTAGTTCTCCTCGTTGTTGCACCTGGATGAAGCCAGGAAACCCAGGGATTTTGGCCCGTAATTCTTGATGGCCTTGGCCAGGTTCTTGGCGACAATGTCCAGAGCTTCATCCCACGATATCCGCACCCACTCGTCTCCTGCTTTTCGGAGTGGATAGCGCAGCCGTTCTTCGTGGTTGAGGACCTCCAAAACAGCATTTCCCTTGGGGCAGAGGGCCCCCTCCGAGGTGGGATGCTCGGGCATGTACTTGATGCCGACCGCTCTATCTTTTTCAACCTCAATGTAATAAGCACAGCCAACCGCGCAGTATGGACACAAAGATGGGATCAGTTTTTTGGCCATATCAATCACCTGATACATGAATAATCATTATTGCGCACGTTCGAGATAGGCGACGCAGAGCCTCTCCACTCTTCCCTGGTGAAACTCCGACCACAGCCTTCGCAGATCGCTATTTTCACTGTGATCTCTCCCATGGTAAAGTTCCTCCAGGCGAGGTTATAGCGTTGTAGAGGGTTAAGAAGTTTTGCTCAAATGCTAACCTGGGAAGTTCGATGCAAACATAAACGCTTATAAAAACTACGATTACGACAATCAGATTTCAACGCAACAGAATGAGATGTGTTTATCTCCAGCCTCAGTAGTCATAAAAATTGAGGCTGGAAGACATCAATATGGAAGAGGTCGGATCACTGTGCTTTCCAGCAGACGCCATCTGATCGATTGGTGGCAATGGCGAAGGATAAAGACCCCCTGCGGGTTAAGCACGTGGGAGGCGAGGTCAGGAACCTGGGGTCCATTCAATCGAGTCCAGAAGAACTAGAGTCTTCGATGCCTCCTGGTGATTAGCTCTTCATGAGTTAGGAGTCTCGGTCTGATTGATATCGATGAAAGTGGATGATCACTAAAGGTATTTATCTATGGATACTGATTGATCGTTTTGGATACAGGGCAACCCAAAATACAGAAGATTCGACACACTGCCACTTCCGGCATCAAAAAAAGTAATAGACGGGAAAAGGGACAAGATGAATTACATCGTACTGGTGAAACAGGTGCCGGATATAAAAAAAATTCCGGAGGAAGCATGGGATTGGGAGAAGGGAATTCTCAAAAGGGGTCTTCTGGACAACGTTTGCAACGAGCTGGATAAACAAGCGATTGCCTTTGCGACATCCATGCGTCAGGTGCTACCTGGACAGATAGTAGGTCTTTCAATGGGACCACCTTTCGCCGACGCGGTATTAAAATATTCACTGTCTGTAGGTGCCGATACCGGTGTGCTGCTCACCGATAGAAAGCTGGGCGGAGCGGATACGGCTGCAACCGCTTATCCGCTGGCAGCGGCCATCAGAAAAATCGAAAAAGACATCTTCAATGGTGACCGTGATTACATCATAATCAGCGGTATGCAATCGGTAGACGGTGACACTGCCCAGGTACCGCCGCAGGTAGCGGAGGACCTGGGAATCGCCCACATCGCATACGCCACTTCCTTTAGCACCGATAAAAATAATCGCCTATATATTAAACGGATTACAAGACGAGGAACTCAGACCGTCTCCCCAGTAACATATCCATGCATGATAACAGTTACTAATTGGACCCTTCACCCCAATGCCACCTTTGGGCGGACAAGATGGGCTAATTCACAGAGTCTTCTCCGGTGGAATGCTGCGGATGTAACCGGAGATGAATCACGAATAGGCTTGGCCGGTTCACGCACAACGGTTTTTAAAATATTTTCTCCTAGAGAAGTGAATACCAGGAAATGTATTTTCGAGCCCGATTTAACTAAATTGGCAGGACTATTGAAAGATGCGTACCTCAGCAAATTAAAATCAACCAATCAGGAAACCGCAAAAGTTACTTACCAGCTTCCAGCAGGCAAAAATCCAACATACACTGGGGAGGTGTGGGTCTTCGCCGAACAAGGGGATGGTGAAATCAACCAGGCCTCTTACGAATTGTTGGGAAAAGCAAGCGAACTTGCAACTCAAGTCAACACAAAAGTCGGAGCGGTTCTTGTCGGGCAGAGTAGTCCGCAGTTGCACAATAGTTTAATTTCATACGGAGCAGACAAAGTTTACACAATAACAAGCGACCAGCTTAATGATTTCCAGCCGGTTCTTTATTCAAGGGTTGTTTGCGAACTCCTGGATAAATATAAACCACAGATGATATTATTCAGTGCAACACCACTAGGCAGAGAATTAGCCCCCAGAGTTGCTTACAGGGCTTGCTCAGGACTGACAGCCGACTGTACATCCTTGGATATTTTCGATTACAAAAAAGGTATGCAAGATTATATCGCCATTTTAAAACAAACCCGGCCTGCCTTAGGGGGGAACATCATGGCTTCAATAATCACCCAGAACTCAAAGGTACAAATGTCTACGGTTAGACCTGGCGTGATGCAGGCTCTAGAACCGGATGAAAGCCGGGCGGGTGTTATAATCAAATACGTACCGGTGCTTACCGAAGCTGATTTCACCGTGAAAATTATTTCTTCCGAAGAATGTCCGGCTACCTCGGAGTTAAAAGACGCTGCTATAATCGTGGCGGGAGGCGCGGGTTGCAAGACCAAAGAAGGATTTGTGAATTGCATACCCGCATTGTCCGACGCTCTAGGCAAGTTTCTAGGTGAAAAGGCGATGGTTGGAGCTTCACGCGTCGCGGTAGAAATGGGTTTCATTGATAGGAGTCATCAGGTAGGACAGACCGGTCAAACGGTAAAACCAAAATTATATGTCGCTGTAGGCATCTCTGGAGCAGTGCAACACATTAGCGGAATGCAAAACTCGGGAATTGTCCTGGCGATCAATAAAGATCCTAATGCTAATATTTTTAAGACAGCGGATTTTGGTATCGTGGGCAACTTCGAAGAGCTGGTCCCTAAACTCATAAAGATATTGAATTCATAAGGAGCAACTCCATGGATGAACTAAAAAAAATAGATGTACTTTTTATCGGTGGGGGTCCGGCCAACCTAGCGGGAGCCATCAAATTAAAGCAATTACTAAATCAAAAAGGCATAAACCAGTCTGTCGTGGTCATCGAAAAAGCCGAGAAGATTGGTCAGCACCATCTATCGGGAGCGATTTTTGAAGCCCAGGTATTAGATGAACTATTGCCAGGATGGCGGGGCGATGAAGAGGACAAGTTCGTCACAAAATTACTAGCCAACCGGATAATAAAAGACGAGTTGTATCTCCTGAAAGGCAAGAATACGGCGTTTCGAATTCCGGACTTCATTATTCCGGCTTCCATGCACAACAAAAACGCTTATTCAGTTTCCATCAGCGAACTCGTTAACTGGCTGGCGAGGATCGCTATCAAGCTCGGTGTAGAAATATATACAGGTTTTGCGGCCAAAGAGATCGTCGTTGAAAACAACAGGGTTAAAGGCATCAAGCTAGGGGACAAGGGTTTAGACAAAGAAAGACACCCGCTTTCTAACTATGTACCCGGCGAAATAATCGAAGCCAAGGTAACTGTCCTAGGTGAAGGTTCCGCGGGACTGCTGGCAGAAGACGTGGTGAAGCGATTCAAACTTAATGCGAAGAAAAATCCACAGATTTATTCTATGGGAGTAAAAGAAATAATTAAGTTGCCAGAAAATAACTCTTTTGGAGCCAACCGTGTGATACATACTTTGGGTTTTCCTTTCCCACCCGATATATACGGTGCCGGTTCGATCTACAGCATGAGGGATAATCTTGTGGCCGTTGCACTGGTGATGGCACTCGATTGGCGATACGCTGATCTGAACCCACAGCAGGAACTACAAATTTTCAAATCCCACAGCATGATCAAGAACTTCCTTAAAGGAGGCGAGGTGGTTGCTTACGGTGCTAAAACATTTCCGGAAGGCGGTTTTTATTCAGTTCCACAATTAGTAGCGGACGGAGTTATAATCGTAGGAGACGCGGCAGGACTGACCAACGCAAAGAAGCGAAAAGGACTTCACTACGCAATAAAGTCCGGAATTGCCGCAGGGGAGGCCATATACGAGGCTATTGAAAAACAAGATTTCACTTCGCAGTCATTGAAGAAATATCATGATATATTAAACGAGAGTTTCGTGATGAAAGAACTGTATGCATCTCGTAATTACCGACAAATCTTTTCGAGAACAGGAAGATTAGGCTATTATTTAGGTGCCCCTTTATCTTTTTTCCAATCATGGATACCGCTTAGGCTTAGCACCAAACCTAGCTATGAAGGCATGCGAAGTGTACAACTAAAGAGAGAGCCAGCCGATAGTATCGATAGACTGACGGCTGTAAGCCTTTCAGGAACAACGCATAGAGAAGATGAGCCAACCCACATCACCTTCCGCGAAGCGTGTCAGAACGAGAGCTGCAACAAATACTTCGGATGTTACCCGTGTGCCTCTTTTTGCCCGGCAGAAGTGTATAAATTCGAGGATGAAAAGCTTATTTTAAGTCCATCCAACTGTTTACACTGCCAGACGTGCCGTTTGAAGTGTCCACGCCAATTGATCAAATGGGAAGTTCCGGAAGGGGGAGACGGACCCAGATACAAAATAATGTAAAACTTGTCTAAAACACCGTTCCATTTTTTAATCGTAACCTCCCGCTGCCTGCGAGTATAGCCGATGTAGGCTTTGCTACAATTCCGATATTACAAAAGATCTGGCAGCGAAGATCGCCAAGATCGAAATACCTGACAAATACAACGTAATTGCCGAGTATCCCACAAGCATACTTGGTCAGTCTAAGCACACAGCACAGACCGAGGAGGTCATAGCTTTAGTGGAGTCGGATAAAGGCGCAGCCGTTCTGGGGATTACTGCTTTGAGCTGGTCGATGGCGCGTCCGTGCCGACAATTGACCGCAGCAAATGCTTACAGCCTCCAAAACAACAGCAAGCTTCGATAGGCACAGCTTCGGTGATCTTTAAACGGGCCTGAAGTCAAGCCCTTGGCTCCTTCTTACATAGCATGACGGTTGAATGGGTATGGTTGAAGGGATATATGTGAAGAGGTATGAATTTCTCTCAAATACAATTAAAATCAAAAATAGAGTTTCGCAATCATATTTGATGGTGTTTCGCTTGCAGGAAATGGATATGGTTAAGCCCTCGCCTCCGCCCTACCAGGAGCTTGAGGAAAGTGTGTGGCTGAGAAATGTTTGTGCTGGTTGCAGAGCCTGTATATCTGTGTGCCCTGCCGGTACGCTGGCCTACGACCCGAAGTTGAACAGACCGCACCAAGTCACGCTGTGCGTAGACTGCAAGGCGTGTCTTGAGGTGTGCCCGCGAATGCCCCAAAACGTCAAGAATATCGGTTCATCCGAAATCCTTGGACCTTACCTCGCCGTCAAGAACGTGAGATCTAAGAAAAACAGCGGACGCTTCCAGAATGGCGGCGCGGTTACTGCATTGCTGACTGCGGCTTTGGAGGAAGGACTGGTAGACTGCGCATTGGTCATGGGTGAGGACCGTTGGGCACAGAAGTCCTACCCGCGCGTTGTCTATGATGCCTCGGATCTGGAAAAGTGCGCAGGGAGCAAGTATACAAGCAATGCGGTGCTGGAGCCTATTCAGGATGTAATAAAGGGCGTGAATAACATCGCTCTTGTCGGAACGCCGTGTACAGTCCAGGCGATGGGACTTCTCAGAAAGTCCTCGAACGAGTTCGCCATGAAACTTGCGCACAAAGTGAGGTTCCTTCTCGGATTATTCTGCTTCGAGGCCTTCGATGATCAATTAATACCGGAGGTTACCCGTCGCCTGTGCATCCCGCCATGGCGTATCGATAAGATGACCGCAGGCGAAGGCATGATGACTATCACACTGCGCGATGGAGGCACGATGACCATCCCGCTGCCAGAACTTTCAGGATATGTCAAGCCTGGCTGCAAGGCTTGCGCCGACTTTACAGCTAAGCTATCAGATATTTCCGTGGGCAGCACCGGAAGCATGCCAGGCATGAGTGTCGTCATCCTCAGGACCCCGGAAGGCGAGGGGCTGTTCAAGATAGCTGAAGAGAAGGGTTTCATAGAAGCAAGGAATGGCGTAAATGTCGAAACCATCGAAAAAGTCGGTAAATTAAAGCTTAAGAGGAACGGGTTTTAGCTGCTATTTTTTCTGGCTTTTCTCCTTTTTCTCAAAAGACCCGATTCTACGTCGTGGGTGGTTGTAAAAAAAGAGTCATTTTTTTGGTATGGAGGCCTGCCAAAAATCCCGCAAGTGCATGCATCAGCCGCCGATGCCATCTGATCGATCAATCGGTGGCAATCATCACATTGGAGGCTTTTATTACTATGTAGACATCTTTGCCCTCTGTTAGATTTAGATTTTCGGCAGAGGTTTTGGTAATAACCGAAACGATTGTATCTCCACCTGAAAGCTCAACAGTAACCTCAGTGCTAACAGGGCCTTTTACTATCTTTTTCACTTTGCCGTTCAGGATATTTCTAGCACTTATCTTCATCAGAATCCAACCCCTTTACCTATACACAGCTATAGAATCGACAACCTCTGCCCGAAGGTCAGAGTATCTCCTATAGATTTCATACGCGCTCTAAGAGTTCATTAAACCTTATATAACTTAGTGGTTTAGCCATAAAACATCTTTATCGGCTCTTTTTTCTGGTCGAAATAATCAATAGTGGAAAATATTAAAATTGAGAAAACTATAAATTAAAGGGTCGCATTACTGCTTCAAGTTTAACTGATAAATTTGATTATCTTTAAGCGTGATATTAATCCATTATAATACTATCGTTTATAATATTATTTATAATTGTCAATATATGTCATTAAAAACACAACGTAGTTGCTCGTAACTACAGGGCTACCGCAAACTATAGAAAAGAAGAGGCTCAATTGAAACAAATCATATAGAGGTTATGTATGAAAAATAAAGGATCAAGAGCAAAAAATCTAAAACCGAAAGGTGCAAGAAAGGAACGCTCAAGACTAAGAAGTAAAAGAGGAAAAACTCTATCACTACCTCTTTAGAGGTACGCGTAGTTTGCGTTGCGGAGCAGCTCCGCCACAACTACATGCTTTTCGCACCACCCTACCTTTTGCATATCGAATAGATTAATGTACTTTTAAAACCCCAATCATGTGATGCTATGCACCGTGCACTTTATTGTGATTATTGAAATAAAACAAATACATTTTTTACTCGATAATATATGCGATTTACTTGCCATTGGTGTATCTATTTGAACAGCCTATTGGTCAGTAAAATAGAAATTATATTCATTGGAATCCTCTCGATAAGATTGTAACTGATCCATTTAAACCTTAGTTTTCTTGTAATCGAATTCTCGACCTCTTTCAGTTGCTCAGGTGTTACCTCCAGGCCTTTCAAGATTGCTTGGCCCGTTGGATCGTTGGTCATACAATCTAATGGGAAAATCGATTCATCGATCACAGTCACGTCCCCGAACCCAGCGGACTTTATTGCATCCAGGTATCTATCCTTGGTTGCAGCACCTGCGACACAGCCGACGTAAGCTTCGATCGAATCCTTCACGAAATCCGGAAGTGTCTTGAGAAGGACTATATCCGAGACCATCAGTCTGCCACCCGGCTTGAGTACTCTAAATGCCTCCTTAAACGCATTCTTCTTATTTGGCACAAGGTTGATTACGCAGTTTGAGATGATCACATCAACCGCATTATCCTCGACCGGCAGGTTCTCGATCTCCCCATGCCTGAACTCTATATTTTTATAGCCGCCCTTGGAGGCGTTTTCTCTAGCCCGAGCGATCATCTCTTCAGTCATATCAACGCCTATGACTCTGCCCTCCGGCCCAACCTTATTTGAAGCGAGGAAACAATCGAAGCCCGCACCAGAGCCTAGATCCAAAACAGTCTCCCCAGCTTTTATAGATGCAAGGACGGTTGGATTTCCGCAGCCTAATCCCAGGTTGGATCCCGCAGGAGCAGCCCCGAGCTCTTCTTCCGTATAGCCGATTTTCTTGCTTATCTCCTTAGGCTTGGACGTTCCGCAGCACAGCGACGAGCAGCAAGAGCCGTTCTGTTTTGCAACTCGAGCGTACCTTTCCCTCACAATCATCTTTGCTTCTTGATCTTTCATATGTCCACCTTTATCAAAATAACCGATTAAAATATCCTTATCTCTTGAGTACTTCATCCATGACTGGACCAAGCATGGACTTCACCATGCTCTCAAGCTTCTCGACCTTGATCAAGGAGAGACAACAGATCTCTCCATCCTTCTCCATGCTGACCACAGCCAGCTTATCTCCCGCTCCTATCTTTGCCTTCTCTCGGATCTCTTTCGGAAGCACCATCTGGCCTCTCTCATCCACGCTTACAATTGATTCCACCTTGCAGCAGCTCATCATATCAGACGCGCAGCAAGGTCCTTTCTCACCTTCAGATGTCACGAACAAACCTCAGACCACTGCTGCAATCTCTGAGTATTTAATCTTTTCTGATAATCCTGAATATGCTGATGCATCTGAACGTGAACTACTAAGCTTTGACTAAAGAAAACAAGCCAACTTACGATTGCTTCAGATATGTGTTTGGCATTTTTGAAATGTCGAAATAAGAAAAACTCGGACGAGAACAAGTGATATGCGGGATTGAAAATCGTCCTGAATTGCACTCACTTAAATGTCTGCTCTATCCAGTTCTTTATCTCATCTCTCACTCGCCTAAATGCGTTGAGCTGATCTTCTTCTGAACCTTCTGCAGAAGCCGGATCTTTGAAATTCCTGTGGATGGTCTCTTTAGCTGCTGGAGCCGTGGCAGGAGCCTTAAGGCTTACCCCGCAGATAGGGCACATCTCCTTGGCTTCGTCGCATACAGTAACAGCCAGATCGAAAGAGTGCCTTTATATTCTGTCATAGATTTTGAACGCTGGCCGGAGATATCGATGCCAATTTCGTCCATGACCTTAACGGCACGAGGATCTACCTTCGTTGCTTCAACGCCTGCGCTATGGACTTCATATCTGTCTCCATATATGGCCCTGAGCAGTCCTTCTCCCAACTGAGACCTTGCCGAGTTGTGGAAGCATAGGAAGAGCACTTTCTTTTTCCCTGAACCGATCGATTCGGATGCCATTAGCTCAACCTCTTGCTCATTCAATCAGTAATGCTACATGGCAATTGAAGATATACAAAGGCTTTCTATTTACCCCCAATACATGAAATACCCCCAATACATCGTCTAATTGCGATATGTTTATATCCTATTATGTAACTACATTAGTATGTCATGTCTCAAAAATCGGTCTCAGATTTGCGGGTCAAAATCCTCAGCGCCCTTTCCGATCCCACGCGCCTTGAGCTGCTTGAATATCTAGCAGGTGGCGAAAGATGCGTCTGCGAGATCATTCCGGCCTTCAGCCGTTCCCAATCAACGATATCGAAGCACCTAAACATCCTTCACGAGACCGGAATCCTGGACCGCCGCATCGACGGCAAAAGGACTCTGTACCGGATAAAGAATCCCAGGATTTTCAATCTGCTGAAAGAGGTTGATGCTATAGCGCTGGACCAGATCTCAGAACTGACAAATGCAGGGAAGATTTTGGAGGCATCAATAAATAAGCCTGCATCGGCTGTTTCCAAACGTGGAAGGGCAGTAATTGATTAATATATAATATGACTTGGCTGTGATAAATTTGATAACAGAAACGTTAATGGCGTCTTTAAACGCCGGGCTCACAACTTTGCTGGGATATCTCTCAGCTCACGTTTTGACCTGCCTGATACCCGCATTTTTCATAGCGGGGGCCATAGCAGCACTCCTCAAGACGGAAATGGTGCTGAAATACTTTGGAGCAGATGCTCCTAAATGGCTGTGCTATGGCGTAGCAGCTACATCCGGGACTATATTGGCCGTCTGTAGCTGTACCATCCTGCCCATGTTTGCAGGAATAGAAAAGAAGGGTGCAGGAATAGGTCCTGCGACAGCTTTCCTTTTCTCGGGCCCGGCCATAAATCTCCTGGCCATAGTCCTCACCGCAAGAGTTCTGGGCTTGGATATAGGAATTGCAAGGGCGATAGCCGCAGTGTCCATGGCTGTTGTCATAGGCCTGATCATGGCAGCCATATTCGAGAGAAGCCCCCAGAAGTGCGAGAGCTCACCAGGCAATCCGCCTGCCAAGACCGCCCAGGCGACGACCGAGCCCCATAAGGGCGGCCAGACTGAGCGCGTATCTGTTCTATTCATGGCGCTCCTAATTGGAGTGTTGCTATCCGCCACCTCACAACTGGATTACATGCTGAAATGGACGATAGTCGCTGCATTCGTAGCGGCTGCTGCTTATGTCCTGACAAGATATTTCTCATCTGAAGAGAAGAGCGCCTTCTTAGGCGAAACCTGGTCTTTGACCAGGAAGATCTTTCCCCTACTGGTGGTTGGAACCTTCATAACGGGCGTTATTGGTTACTTTATGCCCACCGAGCTGCTCAGGACCTATTTAGGCTCGAACAGCTTCCTGGCGTGCTTTATTGCTTCTGTCGTGGGCGCTCTGCTCTATATGCCCACTTTGCTGGAGATCCCCATCGTGGGCACTCTCTTCGGGTACAGCACAGGAGTAACGGCCCCAGGTCCTGCCCTGTCTCTGCTCCTATCCGGGCCATCGCTGAGCCTGCCGAGCATGATAGTGATCATGAGAGTAATAGGTGTAAAGAAGGGTGGCGTTTACATCAGCCTGGTTGTGATAGTCTCCACTCTCGTGGGTATGCTCTACGGAGCAATAGTAGGCATGAATATTGGATGATAGCTTCAGAGGTGAATGAAATGGTGAAGATAGAAGTCTTAGGAACGGGCTGTGCCAAGTGCAAGAGCTTGACAAAGAACGTTGAGAAAGCAGTCCAGGAACTTGGCATCAATGCCGAGATTGTGAAGGTGGACAGCATCCAGGAGATCATGAACCGTGGAGTGATGATGACCCCCGCGCTCTACGTGGATGGCGAATCCAAGATGATGGGCAGGACTGCCACAGTGGAAGAGATCAAGAAAATACTCAATAAGTGAAGGTTATTCGGAGAAATTAATATGCCGTTTATGAACGAAATGCTGCCAGAGACATCTGAAGCTTTTGGAAGGATGAGAGATGCGATTTTCGAAGGAGGAGAGCTGGATCGAAAAACAAAAGAACTTATTGCTGTTGCTTGCTCGGTTCTCATGCGCTGCCAATTCTGTGTCAACGTGCACTCCCAGAGAGCCGTAGACCATGGGGCAAACAAAAAGGAGATTGCTGAGGCGATTGCTGTTGCCATGTTTATTTCTGCCGGTTCCCAGCTTGGCTGGACAAATGATCTCGGTAAAAGCGTGTATGATATAATATTCGAAGGCAAAAAGTCAGAAGAAACAGAAGAAGGGAAAGGATGCAGCTGCGGGCAATAAGGCGTCAGACAACTGTCGTCAAGTGAATGCTTAGAAATGAGGTTTATTCATGGAAGAAAAGAAGAAGTGTCTATGCAGCAATTCGGATGTGAAAATAGTTGCATGTTCAGGAGCCTCAAATGTCGGACAGATAGCAAACCAGGCGGCAATAGAATTATCAAACGAAAAGGTGGGCGGATTCTTCTGTCTTGCTGGCATTGGAGCCCACATCAAAGGGATGGTTAAGGCCGGAAAAGAAGCAGATCTGGTTGTGGCCATTGACGGATGCCCGGTTCAATGCGCCGCGAAGACCTTGCAGCACGCCGAGATTGAGCCAGCGATCCAGGTGATTGTGACAGAGCTTGGTATTGAGAAGTCGCATGAAATTGCCCTTGACGAAAAGGTCTGTTCAAGGGTTGTAGAGAAAGTAAAAGAAGAGCTGTCTTCTTAGTATGCCGGAGGAATGCGATGAATCAGAGAGGCACAAAGAGATCGTGAAAGAGGTGGAGGCGCTCTGCGTCATGCACGGGAGGATCACACAATCCTCAGAGTGCCGAGAGTTCAACCGCTGCACCTCTCTGCTGCTGCAGATGCTGGAAGACGCAGACTGCTATCGATTGGCGGACCGAGCTATGGACCTCCTGGCCTCATGCAACCCCAAGGAACTCTCTGTGTGTGATAGCTTCCAGCGTGCCGAGGATGCTTTAGAGCGGCTAAAAAATATGGCTAAATAGAACATTGGAAAAAGCTAACCTCAAGCTCGGTCAGTTAAAATAGAATAAATTAATAGTAATAATAATTTGTGCATGAGACCAAAGATAGGGACCGAGGAATACGATGCTATCGGAATCCGGGAACAACATAGAATTAATTGAGTTTCAAGAAATTAAATTGCGATATATTGAATGAAGCAGTAAGGGTGCGTTATAGATGGCGAATGAGATAAGCAAAGGGCTCGACTTCCTCTCCAGGTTCCTGACAGCCTGGATCTTCGCCGCAATGCTAATTGGTATTGGCATCGGCTATTTTGCTCCAGGAATAACTAGGTTCATCCTCAGCCTCCAGGTGGGAACCACTTCTATTCCCATTGCCATCGGCTTGATATTGATGATGTACCCGCCCCTGGCCAAGGTGAAGTACGAAGAGCTGGGGAATGTGTTCAAGGACAGGAAGGTTCTGGTTCTGTCTCTGGTTCAGAACTGGATCATCGGACCTATTCTGATGTTCGTCCTTGCGGTTGTATTCCTGCGAGACCATCCTCATCTAATGTACGGCGTGATCCTCATTGGTATAGCCCGCTGCATAGCCATGGTTATCGTCTGGAATGAACTGGCCTGCGGTTGCACTGAGTACTGCGCGGGCCTGGTGGGCCTGAACTCCATATTCCAGGTGCTGTTTTACTCCGTCTACGCTTACATATTTATCACGATATTGCCCGCAGCTATAGGTATCGCAGCAGGAATGACTGTGAACGTCACCATTACCCAGATTGCAGAGAGCGTCTTCATATACCTCGGAATACCTTTCCTGGCAGGCATTATCACAAGGTTCTCGCTAATTCGGGCCAAAGGCAGAAGCTGGTACGAAAACCAGTTCATACCAAAAATAAGCCCTATCACACTCATTGCCTTGCTCTTCACAATCGTCGTGATGTTCTCCCTCAAAGGAGGGTATGTAGTGGAACTGCCACTGGATGTAGTCAGAGTGGCCATTCCGCTCATGATCTACTTCCTGCTCATGTTCTTCTCCAGCTTCTACATGTCCTACAAGCTGGGAGTGAACTATGAGAATACTGCCGCTCTATCATTTACGGCTTCCAGCAACAACTTCGAGCTGGCGATAGCTGTGGCAGTGGCCGTATTCGGCATCGCCTCGCAGGAGGCATTTGCTGCGGTTATCGGGCCGCTTATAGAGGTGCCGGTTTTGATTGGCCTGGTGAATGTGGCATTGAAGCTGAAGGAGAGGTATTTTGCCGAGGCTAAAGCAATGTGCGAGAGCAAGAGCTTTGAAAATTAGGTTTCATCACTTGATTACAACTATAGTGCTTAACCCAACGATTTACACTTAAATATGTAATTGGACAAAGCTGAGCATAGCGATCATTAGTTTCAAATTTTGGGTTAAACACTGTAATTGCTGTCTGTCAGGTATTATATTTGTCTTGTCTTCTCATAACGTGGGCAGATAAAGATACCGAGGGGTTCGCGCGCAGTAATTTCGATACTCGACTCAAAGACATTATCCAAATGCTCCTCCGCATCACACCATCTATGCTTAATCATCATCGTTTTTTTTTGCATAACACATGCATCACTGTGAGCCAGCTTTATGGCCGATCCGGTGCATGCGGTTGTTCGGCGGCCACTTACCGCATCGGTAGACGTGATCCATCACACTTAGTAATCCAGCCACGCTTCTTAAGATGCGTATAAAGACGTTTCCACAGGACATCTGCGGCATCAAGTTCGTGATTCGAGTATCCTATCAAGGCGACAACTTTGCTTGGTTCCTTAGGCATAGGGTACCGGCCTCCATACGTCAGGTAAGGCTCCAATCTTTTGAGAAGAGCCATTTCGGTAACGTCGACGACGAATACTTTTGGATCGATTTTCTCGGCATATTGTACAAGCTCGTGTTTTGCAATGTATGGGTTGAGTTTGTTATTCACGGAGATGGGTGTTCCCTGAATAGCGATCATTCCCTTGAGAAGGTTCTCGAACGATAAGGCAAGGAGCATGTAAAAGACCGAGTCAAGGAACATTTCGTCATCTCGTGACGGTTGTTCAATCGGATGCAGCCGACGCGCGGCATCCCATAAAGTAAGAGCCGATATCAGCCATGATCCTGGGCCGTCGCATGCACCGTCAAATGCCATCTGCTGTGCCCTTGCATCCATTGCATCTATTCTATCTATTCTATCTATGCCTTGGTTGGGCTTTCTGTGAGTCATTTAAGCATTTCTAGCGCCACGTATGCAGACAATAAAGACATTGCGGCTTGTGAACACAGAGTACCTCACCGCATTCAGGGCAGCTCCACCTTTCTTTTTCGCTTCTGATGAAATGCCTTATGCCGAATTTTCTGATGTTCTCGAGATTGTCGATCATGCTCATGCCATACTTGGTTCTGTACCGCTTATCCAAATTGTTCAACCTGGAGCAAGGGAAGCTATCACAACCGAAGCAGTACTTGACTTTGGAGTTCACCATTTTCTCACAGTTCTTGATTCGGCATGTGATACGAACTTTTTTTTTGAGGCTATCGTCACCTCGGCAGCCGAGGCATGGTTTCTTATCTCTCGTGTATGCGACCAGAGGCGGCAATTCATTCCGCAGGGAGCGATTAGCTTCGTGGAAAATGCGATTGCCTTTGTTGATCTTTTTGATGTCTTTGATGTCATGTCAAGATCCCGCAGAGGCTATTGAGGACCTCATTACTTAATCTCACACAGAGCTAAGTAGAGGCGGATTGCCCTATTCCCTGATCGTTTAACTCCTGGTTAGCCGTTTGCGTTAAAGCCTTCATGAAATGTTACAAGGCCATGAGCCTTGCTTTCTTCTAACGGCAATGCAAGAACGTTCTCTTGCGGAACGCCGTTAATAACCAATTCCGGGAGACTTCTGAAGCCTAACCGTTCGTAGTAGCCAGGATCTCCCACGAGCACGCAGCCCTTTGCACCCAATGACTTTAGCGAGGACAGGCCTTCACGGATCAGGGATTTTCCAATACCCTGCTTCTGTAATTCCGGCAAGACAGAGATGGGACCGAGACCATACCAACCAAGGCTACCATCTGAGATGGTCAGAGGCGAGAAGGCTATGTGGCCTACCATTTTTTTCCCAGCAACTGCCACTAACGAGATTGTGAGCGCGTTTGCATCTCGCAGTGCATTAACAATGAACTGTTCCGTGTGGTTACTAATTGGAAGATTCTCAAAAGCTGCTTTCGTGATCTCCGATATCGCTTTGATGTCCGACTCGATCTCATTGCGGATAACGATGTTCATGTCCAACTCACACCTTGTGATTCATCTATTGACGGCTAACGGGATGTATCACCAGCGACTGAAAGCCGTCTGATGGCTGCCTTGGTCGGGCTTGTGTAAATCCTTGATCATTTCTAGCGCCACGTGTACTGACAATAAAGACATTGCGATTTATGAACACAGAATATCTCGCCACATTCAGGGCAGCTCCACTTTTCTTTTTCGTTTTCCAGTGTGGTCACGGACTACGGAGTACCACATTGCGCCAAGCCAGCGAAGCCTAGAATCTAGAAATCCTTATATATGAATAAATAGATTAGTTCCCGTGTTGATTTAAAAATCACCTTTGTAGGATGCCGATGTTCGATAAAGAACTGCCAATGATTCATAGCAAAAGATTGCCCATCACTCTGCCAAGGAGAGAAAAAGAATCCTGCCGGGACAATAGCGCTTGCTGTGAAGCAGAAAAAACTCTAGCCAAGCTTTATGGAGATCAGAGCATAGCCAGAGAGCGATGTCTCCATGTGTGCACTCAAGCAAAAAAGATAGATGAAGAGGATTTAACGGCTGAGATAAAGGTCTTTAAGGCTGTAGCAGATGCAACACGCCTCAGTATTCTCAAACTTCTGACTGCAGGGGAGCTTTGCATTTGTGAGATAATGCTGGCTCTCAAAAAACCGCAGTCCTCCATATCCCATAATCTATCCATACTTGAGGACGCAGGCTTGATAAAAGAGAGAAAAGAGGGAAAATGGTGCCTTTACAGGATATCGGATGGGACAGTTATGGATATGGTCAACCTGGCCAGGCTGTTGAAGAGAAAATGATGCTTTGAAGCATATCCAGCATTGCCTCGAAAGGCGATCCTTGCCAATTACGTTGAAGAAAGAAGCAGTTCAAGAATGATTTGCGAATCGGGTGGACAATATGGTTGGAGGACAGGCAGATGTTAAGCTCGTGAGCAACGCTATGGCCAACGCTACGAGACGCAAGATCATGGCCATGATAACCGAGAGCAATCGAACACAAGAGGAGATCTCGAAGTCTGTGGGTCCAACCATGTTGGACTACCACCTGCAGATGCTTCAGCAAGCAGGCTTAGTCGAGGTGAAAGATGGAAGTGTAATTCTAACCGATTTCGGGAAGAACTTCATGGAGTCGAAATCCGAGAAGCCCGCAGAGGCAAGAAAAGACCTCGTAGGAACCAGGCCCATTGAAATTGCCGAGGTCAGACAGCTTCTGCCCTGCATTGCAGATACCTCCAAGTTCAGGATAATCGCCAGAGTCTCGCCTCCCCTGGGCGGTGCTCTCAAGCTCCTTGAGCCAATATTTCCCAGGGCCAGATACTCTGAGAAGATCGGGGCCCTGATAATTCAGAAGGGCAACATCCTGATCACCATCTACGGAACGGGCAATATCACCATGACCATGATCAAGAGCGAGCAGGAGGCGTTGGACCAGCTCGACGAGCTGCGGAAGGTCATAAACGATGCAATAGCAAAAGGCGTGACCCCGGTGCCCCGCGAGAAGGTCAAGGTGGACCACTCAGAGATTTACCAGTACCTGCCGAAGACCGACTGCAGGATATGCGGGGATCAGAGCTGCTACTCTTTCGCCATCAGACTGGTGGGCCGTGAGACCACGCTCGATAAATGCACACCGCTGCTTGATGCTAAATATGCGACCAATCTGGAGCACCTCAGGGCGATGCTTGAATATCTCTGATGGATGGGAATGAAGACTCTCACAATTGTTCTAACGGATGGGCCTTACATCTCCGAGTATGCAGAGATGGCATACAAAATTGCACAAGCGGCCTTGAAAGAGCACCGAGTGTTCATATTCCTTTACCTGGATGCCGTGCACATTCCGAAGCTCGGGCAGAATCCCTCCCTCTTTGCAAATGCCGGCAAGCTGTTTCAGGAGCTTGCAGAAAGAGGCGCTGTAGTCAGGGCATGTTCCAGATGTGCTGCGGCCAGAGGCTACCTACCCGAAAACGATGGTGTCTGCCCAGATTATCATAATGGAATAAAGATCACCAGCATCTACGACCTGGCAGAGATGCTCTGCAAAAGCGATAAGGTAATCACCCTCTCACGATGAGATCCGTATTTTACTTGCTCGACGTAGCTCCATACGGCAGCGAAAAGGCCTACGGCCTGCTCAATGCCGCAGCAGTGAGCATCAAAATGGATGTGACCATAGGCCTCTACGCCGACGGGGTCTATCTTGCCCTGTCCGGCCAGGATAGCAGGAGACTCGGTGTCCCCAACCTATCCGATCTACTCTATTCGTACCCAGAGATAAGGGTCATTGCCCACGAGCCATCAATTGCCGAGCGAAATCTTTTGAATCAAGGTCTCATCGAGCTGGTAGAGCTTGTGGATGAAGATGTATTCTTAGAGCAGATCGAAGCATCTGATTGTATGATCATATTATGAACGATATTGAAACGATAAAATGTAGTGGTGGGTCTTTTGAGCAGTAGCGTTAATCGTAGTAGAGATGATTTGAAGAACACGGTCTACCTCTTGACCAAGCCGCCCCATAGCGAGCGTGCTAAGTTATGCATTCAGCTCGTAGGGCGTTCGAAAAACGCCGTTCTGTACCTTGCAGGAGATGGAGTCTTTAATTTGCTGGACCCTTCCGTCGAGGCCCTGCCACCTGCTCACATCTACGCCTGCAAGGAGGACATGGATGCAAGAGGCGTGCAGCAAGAAAATACTGCAATATCTCTTGTTGATTTCTATGAGCAGCTAGTAGAGGATATGATGGTACGGAGTGAGAAGGTATATGCCTTTTAGGACCTGCAGCATAGCTTCTTTTGAAAAGCCGGCCGAAGTTTTCTCAAGGTGTGAGAAAGTGCCCGTATTGAGCATAATCGCTTGCAGGATACTTGAGGATGAACTCACCCGCGTACTCTCACTGGACCACACACTACGGCATCTTTTCCTGGTAGACAACCCTGATGGGATTGGGCTTTCCAGGAAACTGCGTGCCCAAAACCGTGCTCATCTACTTGTAGCCAGGGAAGAAATCCCCGATCGGTTAAAGGATATTCAAAAGGGTAATTTTGGCAAAATCATAAGGTCTTTGCTGAATAGACTCCACTTCACTCACGGGCGAGTACCAGAAGATTCAAGCGAACAAGAGCGTATCGTGGTTGTCAACGTTCTTAAAATGGCACTACATTCCGATGGCAAGCTGCTCAAGGATGAGGTATACAAAAACATCCGTGATATGTCCCGTTTCTCCAGCGGAATCCTGCTTTTCTATGGATTGTGTGGAAATTATTTAGGGAACATTGGAAATGACCTGATGGATCTGAGTTGCCCCATATACTTCCTGACCGACAAAGACGATAAACGGGTAGATGATTGCATAGCTGTGGCATTAGGAGGCAACAAACAATACGAGGAGACTTTGAGTAGATTTCCAGGTGTAGGGGTTTTCTTCACTCCAATGTGGGCGTTTAATTGGAGAGATATCGATAAAGAGGTAGGCAAATCCTCGAAGTCTCAAAGCTTGGGAAGCATGCTGAATAGTTTGGGCTACAAGCGGGTCGCCAAGTTGGATACTGGCCTGCATTATATCAGTGATTTTGAGGTCGAGTCAAAAATTGGCGAATTCGCAAGTTCATACGGCCTGGAGATCGTCGTTCTTCAGGGAAATACGGAGATCGCAAACAGGTGCTATCAACAGGCCAAAGATGGGATATTTAATGAATGATAGTAATAATATTGATTACAATATGTTGGTTTCTTTTGTGAAATGATTGCCTAGGCTTACCCTAGAGGCTTTAGCGCCCGAGAGAGTTTAATACTCGTAAATTCGTTGGCGGTTCTAGTCCATGCTAAAATGAGGAACGGGTTACCTCACGTAGTACTCCTTAAAGTTGGGATTTAGCTAAATATCCAAACCCTTGGGCAAAAGTTCACGAGGCACTGGCATTGCTCGGAGGGTTTTGATTATTTAGCCAATCTTGCCAGGAATAAATCTTGGATTTATATCCCATGAGTTCCAGGGCAAACCATACCACTGAGGCTTTGATGCCGGTGTCCGTGAATACCACAACTGGCCTGTTTCTGTTCAGGCCCGCAAAGACATCTTTCAGAGCCGCCTCGCTTCTGATTGAGTGATTGTCAAGCACGTTATCATACGGGATGTTAATGGCTCCGGGTATGGAGCTTGCATTAAACTCCTGAAATGGTCTGGCATCCACAATCTGAGCCTTTCCGCTCTTTACATATTCATAAGAACCGATAATCTCAGGCGTGAACTTCCAGGTATAATTTGTGATTGGCCTTACCGCGGACTTGTTAGTAGTTGAAAGCCCAGCAGCAGCCCAATCCTCTACGTTTCCGTCAAGGACTTTGACGTTCTCGTGTCCCAGGAACTTCATCATCCAATAGATGTATGTTGCAGGTGCTGGACCCCCACCGCAGGGCATGCATTCACCGTAGACAACTATTTTGTCGTTAAAGGATATCCCTGCATCTCCCAAGATCTTGGATATCTCGGGCACGGACTTCAGGAGTCCTGCCCCGCGAATAAAGCTCGTATAAGGAATGACTACTGAGCCTTTTATGTGCTTTGTGGAGTTCTCGCTTATGTCGAGTAATACATCCGAGCTGGAGACCATAGAGATGGGCGTTAGCATCATCAAAAATGCAGGACTTCTTTCAGGAGCGATCTTGTTCTTTTCAATGTTTTCAGCGGAAACATTCCCATTCTGGACAAGTACATCGTACGACAAAATAGTCAGCACTAATACAGCAGCAAATGTGCCTATCAGCCAAAACTGCGGTCTAGTCAATTTCATAAACAAGCACCTTATAATTTTATGTAAGATGGGTCATAATTCCAATCTCCACAAAGGTTCGAGTTCTCCTATCTATATCTCCCATATCTTCTGGCAACAATGTAACTGATCATGATCCACTATCAAGCTGTCCGATATATTAAACTTTCTTAGAATACTTATCGATCACTGCAGGACTGCCGGGTATCTAAGTAATTCTACACCCCAAACCTTGCCTCTTTGCCAAGATTTATATAAGAAATCACCAACAGGCATGTTGCCAATTGTGAGCGCCAAGGTGGCGGAACGGCCACGCAATTGCCTGCAGAGCAATACCAATCCGGTTCGACTCCGGACCTTGGCTTTGGTGAAGTTCTAACATTGGTTATCCGATTGGCATACTGCCTACGGAATCTTGGTCTGCAAATAAGGCTGTTTTGAGGCTCAGACATGGAGATGAACGCCGAGATCAAGGCGTTGCTGGTTAGCATCGGCAGCGCAAACATCGACGAGGGGCTTCTAAGGGAGGTCGCCGGGACTGTTCCCAGCGCGGGTCCAGGAGCAGGCTTAGAATCCTTCTTTATAAAATCAGGTGGTCACAGAATCAGGCTGTCCATAAACAAGAGCTCCACTTTGAAGGTAGTAAGATGCAGCTCTGGGGTGGCAGTGATAAAGGATGAAATAGAAATCATGACAGGGCAGCTCGAACCCGCGCTCAGTCACTGCCCCGAGCAGGCTTACATAACTATAAGCGGCCGCTGCATCAATGATTGTAAGTTCTGCCCTGTGCCGCTTCTCAACGGGGAGGTCAAAAGCCTTGATACCATCCAGGAACTAGTGGAAGAAGCAAACCAAAAAGGGAACCTCCGAGCCATTTCCATCACCAGCGGCGTGGCCAAGTCGGCTGAAGATGAAGTCAAAAAGGCTGTAGAGGTAGTCAAGGCCTTGAAGGCAAAATACAACTTGCCCATTGGCGTCTCGGTATATCCGACTGAGGCATCGTCCGAGGAGCTTTACGCCGCCGGAGCAACGGAGATCAAGTACAATGTGGAGACCATGGACCCCGAGATCTTCGCCAGGTTCTGCCCAGGATTATCGCTTGATTATATTCTGAAATCCCTGGAAAAGGCGGTAAAAATCTTCGGCAAGAACCGTGTCACGTCCAACTTCATCCTGGGCCTAGGCGAGAGCGACGATTGCGTAATGTCCGGCGTAGACCAGCTTGCGGAGATGGGGGTCATACCGAACCTGAGGCCCATATCGCCACACCCGCTTCGCGCTGTGGAGGTTGGGGTGAAAAGGCCCTCTTTTGAGAGACTACTCAAGCTGGCAAGATACACACGGAAGGCGCTGGAAGAGCATGGCCTGCGAGCAGATAAGGCAGAGACTATGTGTCTTGCTTGCACTGGGTGCGATATAACACCCCAACGAGACGTCTGATTCCAGGGTATTCGAAGTATCCTATGGAGATTGAATGAAAATAGTTCTTGATGATGGGATCATAAAAGAGGTCGATGTTGACAAAGCCCTGATCGAAGATATCTTGAACGACCTCAAGATAAACCCGGTTGAAGTTATAGTCTCTAAAAACGGCAAGATAACATCGGAGTTCGATGAAGTTGGATCTGAAGATCAGATAAAGATCATTCGAATCATCCATGGCGGCTGAACTTCTGGCGGATGGTGACTTTCTTCAACCGAACGCTGAGCTGAATCTTTGAAGTGGACCCTCATGTTAATTTTTTCGCCGATAATGGGACTAAAGCTACTAACCCAGACCGCCAGATATCTATTTGTTAAAGAGCTCGCCGAGAGTTCGATGCCACTTTTATCGATGAAAGATTTTTGTGCTGAGATCGCAGTATCCATAGTTCGACTAAAATGAACTTTGGATGTCCATCTGCGATTAAGAGCTCCACCACGAGCAAGAAAGATGGTGAAGCGGACCGAGAAAGGATTCTAATCCTAGGAGCTGCCGGAAGAGATTTTCATGATTTCAACGTTTTCTTCCGCAACAAGCCCCAGTACGAGGTTGTTGGATTCACCGCTGCCCAGATTCCCGAGATAGCTTGTCGTCTCTACCCTCATGAGTTGAGCGGCGAGCTATATCCTGAAGGCCTGCCCATTTGGCCTGAGTACACACTGGAGGAGATAATCAAATCTTACACTGTAG
This sequence comes from Methanotrichaceae archaeon, assembly GCA_963754945.1. Classification (GTDB taxonomy): domain Archaea; phylum Halobacteriota; class Methanosarcinia; order Methanotrichales; family Methanotrichaceae; genus Fen-7. The sequence continues at coordinate 18,683 of CAVWIG010000020.1, read as the reverse complement.
ACAGATGTATCCTGGCCTACAGCGACTTAAGTCACCAGGCCGTCATGGACCTGGCATCCAGGGTTCTAGCAATAGGAGCAGACTTCGGATTTCTCGGCAGTCGGCGCACGATGCTTAAGTCGAAGAAGCCGGTTGTGGCTGTTTGCGCAGTAAGGACCGGTGCAGGCAAAAGCCAGACAGTCAGATACGTTACAGACCGAATCAGGTCGGCTGGAATAAAGGCAGTTGTAGTAAGGCACCCCATGCCCTACGGAGACCTGGCAGAAGAGGCTGTCCAGAGGTTTTCTTCACTGAAAGAACTGGACGACTCAGAAGTCACCATCGAGGAGAGAGAAGAGTACGAGGCACACATCAAAAGGGGATCGGTGGTGTATGCCGGTGTCGATTATGAGGCCATTCTTAGAACAGCCGAAAAGGAGACCGATGTGATAATCTGGGATGGGGGCAACAACGACACTCCTTTCTTCAAGCCGGACCTATGGATTACGGTTGCAGATGCCCTGAGGCCAGGTCACGAGATCTCCTACTATCCCGGGGAGACGAACTTCAGGGCTGCGAACATCATCGTGATCAACAAAGCCAACTCAGCACCAGAGAAGGACGTGAGGTCGATCAAAGCCAATGCGGCCAACCTGAACCCGAATGCATCAGTGGTGACCGCCGCCTCAGAAGTCGTGGCCGAGGACCCGGGAATTATCAGATCCAAAAAGGTGCTGGTCATCGAGGATGGGCCCACCATAACTCACGGAGGAATGGCCTACGGTGCGGGCCTTGTAGCTGCCAAGAAATACGGTGCTTCGGAGATCGTAGACCCGAGACCTTTTGCTGTTGGATCAATCAAAGAGGTGTTCTCGAAGTTCGGACACATCGGCAAAGTCCTGCCTGCCATGGGATACTACCCTGAGCAGGTCAAGGAGCTTGAAGAGACCATAGACAAAGCCGAATCGGATGCTGTGGTGATCGCCACGCCTGTTGACCTGCACCGCCTCATGAAGATCAATAAGCCTTCTACGTCTGTTTTTTACGAGCTGGTGGATATGGAGAGGCCATTTTTGTATGATCTGATCGATGAGTTCATCTCCGGCTTGAATCAAGATGAGCATCCGACGAAGACGGAAGTGAGAGGTGGATGAGACCGTAGCATCCCGATGGAGATGAGGACTTCGATTTTCATGTTAGAACGCACAATGCAAAGGGGAATTGAGCCAGCGCGTATTATACCAGAGGAGGCCTGATCCTGGTTAGCCCAACAGTCCTGGCCTTTGGAGGCAATGCCCTTCTGCCCGACCCCAAGAATCCTGGCAGCCAGGGAGAAACCGCTGACGCTTTTGCCAGTGCGGTCAGACTGCTCATGACCGATGATGCCGGAATGGTTCTTGTGCATGGCAACGGCCCACAGGTGGGAATGATACTGCTAAGGATTGAGGCCACCAAAGACAGAATCCCGCCAGAGACTCTGGACGTTATGGTCGCAGAGACTCAAGGGAGCATCGGCTACCTGCTGACAAGGACTCTGCGGAATAGAATTCCAAAAAAGGAGATAGCTGCAGTCCTGACCCAGGTGACAGTGGACCCGGAGGATCCAGACTTTTCGAATCCTTCCAAGCCTGTAGGACCGTTCTATTCACACGAGACCGCTGAATCGCTGAAACTTGTTCATGGGTGGAAGATGGTAGAGACTCGTAGCCTTGGATGGCGAAGGGTTGTACCATCGCCTAAACCCGTGGAGATAGTCGAGATCCACACAATCGAAGATGCCGTCAGCCACGGCCACCTTATAATTGCAGGCGGTGGCGGCGGAATACCGGTTGTAAGAAATGAGGTGCTCCAAGGCGTAGAGGCAGTGGTCGATAAGGATCTTACTGCCTGCCTTCTGGCGATCACCCTCGGGGCTAAAAGGTTTATAATCCTAACCGATGTGCCCAACGTTTCGACCAGCTTTGGCACCGAATCTGAGAAGCCAATAAACTGCATGGATGTTGCTACCTCCCAGGAACTGCTGGCGTCTGGAGAGTTTCCATCAGGCTCAATGGGGCCAAAGGTAGAGGCGGCAGCTAAGTATGCCAAGTATACGGGTTGTCATGCACTGATAACGAATGTTGAAAGTCTTTCCGATGCCCTCAGAGGTAAGGCCGGAACCTGGATCGAACCATGACTTTCTTCCTGGCTGTAATTTTGAGCCCGAGTGCCCATTTGCCCCATGAAGATTGAGCGTAAACTTCAGAACCAACCAGTAGACCGATCGAAATATTAATGAATGTTGACCTGGTGAGTTAAAATATGGCGTTAAATGATGCTTGCGCTTGCTGTCATATAGAGTTAAATTAAGAGGACGATAATAAGAATGAAAATGAGAAAATCTGTTATCCTTTCTGTCGCTATCTTTTTAGCTCTTGCATCGTTTGGCTTAGTGCCCTCATTGGCCGCAGATAAAGCGGTCAACCATACCCAGTCAAGTCCCGTTCCCGTTTACGGCTATAGAATAATCAACGTTTATCCCCACGACAAGACCGCTTTCACAGAGGGGTTGGTCTATGACGGCAAAACACTGTACGAAAGTACAGGACTTTACGACAACTCAACCCTCCGTCAGGTTGATCTTACCACAGGAAGAATTCTGAAACTGTACAGATTGCCCGATGAGTTTTTTGGTGAAGGATTAACCCTCTGGAAAGATCAACTGATCCAGCTCACATGGCAATCGGGAATAGGATTCGTCTACAATAATAAAAGCTTCAACCAGACTAGTGCATCATAACATTAATTTTGCAAATTAATATAATGCCTGTTTAGCTTTAATCTTGCATCATTCTTCGTGAATTTCCATCTTACAGTAGTTTTTTTTGCGTTACGTTCTTGTGCCACACCGAAGCCTCTTTGGTTAAAGTATCGATGTCTCCAATCCGACGATCGAGGCATTGCTTCGATAGGGCTGAGAGTTCTATCTCAGCCATGTTGAGCCAGCTACCTTTCTTTGGCGTATAATAATATTCGAACTCCTTAGCCAGCTCAAACGCCTCTTCAGGCGCAAAAGCATTATAAAATGAGCCTGAAGTATGCGTATTGAGATTATCCTGGACCAGTCGAATGGATTCTACATTCGGATATTGCTGGGTAAGTTCTTTCATGAAATGGGCATAGTCCACCCTTGTTCTGTGCTCCATGACACGAATCATTCTTTTTCCTGCATGAAGGTCAAAGGCAATAAGGATGCAACATGTCCCGTTACGGACGTATTCATAATGCACCTTCTTCGGACTGCCTGGTTTCATGGGTATAGGCACTAAGACATCGCCTATCAGTTGGCATGGCCTCTCGTCGAAACAAACCACAGGATGCCTCGGATCATATGGTTGCTCGTACAGAGTTAATACATTTTCCATGTTCCAGATATATTCGCTCGTCATGCTCCCTATGCACCATCGCTGTTTGAGCCATGGCTTTATTTCATTTTTTTTAACGCTCTGCAAACGCTCATTCCTGAGATCGAGTCCACTTCCCCCAGCTCAACAAGCTTGTCGGCCAATAGATTCAGCGTCCATCTCGATCTGCCTTCAGGCGGATCTGAGCAAGCAATGCCGGTCAGTTTAGCCTCAACTCGTGCATCTATCTTCGGAGGCGCTCCACTGCGAGATCTTTCATTCAATGCAGATTCCAGGCCACCCTCGAAATATCTCTTTCTTATCCTCACTATTGTCGTTCTGCTCGCCTTCAATGCATCAATGATCTCCGCATCGGATTGCCCTCCATCGGCCAGGAGCAGTATTCTTGCGCGAGTTAAACTCCTTGCAGACGACTTCCCACGACGGATGTACTGGTTCAACTCTTCTCGTTCTTTCTCTTCCAGTTTCACACAGAATTTTGTTTTTCTTGCCACGATCTATATTCTAGACCTTTTATAAGATTTAAAACTTGCGTTATGGTGCACTAGATCTTTTAGTTATTCCAGGGAAGGCTGGGGATTCACCAGCGATGGCCAGCGGCTGATAATGAGCGATGGCTCAGACACACTTTACTTTCTGAATCCGGATACCTTCGATGACACAGGATCGGTAAGAGTGAAAGATAACGGCAACCCGGTCAATCAGCTCAACGAGCTCGAGTTCATCAAGGGCAAAGTTTACGCTAATATTTATTTAACCAGCAGGATCGCCATCATATCGCCACAGACAGGGGAGGTCACCGGCTGGATCGATCTCCAGGGGCTCGTGGATCGGGAGGATCAATTGGGCGATGTTGATGTCCTAAACGGCATAGCCTATAATGCAGACAAGGATCTGCTAATAGTAACCGGAAAGTTCTGGCCGGAGCTGTTCGAGATCGAGATACAGCCAAAAGCGTAACGGGGGGGGGGCAAGGTTGCCGCAATAGGAAGCTGGCGGTAGCCATTTTGTGTCGAGATTCATGCAAAGGAATCCCAAGAGGCAGCAGAAATTGAGATCTAGAACATTATTTTTTGAATTCTCGGATCTCTTGAAGGGTGAAGGGATTGAAAAAAGAATCCTTCCTTGTCAGGCTTTCTGAAAGGAAGCTTCAACCCTGCACACAGCATCTAATTCGAGCCGACACCAATCCAGGAAGAGATTTCAGGACTTGTTCTGGGATAGCGGTTCGTTTACCAAAGAATCCTAGTCGCTATCATGCTGGTACTTGAACGATAGCCTGACCTTCGCCCTATACTCGGCTATCTTTCCGTTCTCAAGCCTTACATCCAGTTCCTTTACCTCTGCGATCCTTAGGTCTTTAAGAGTCTTCGAAGCAGTGTCAACTACAGTTCTTACTGCCTCCTCCCAGCTCGTGGCAGAGGTTCCAACCAGCTCAATTATTTTGTAGACATCTCCCATGCTAACCACTCCTAAAATTTATGAGTCCTATTTGTCTTGCATGTTGATATATTTTACTAAGTCGTAGTTCGAGGTGAAGAATAAAAGAAGAGGATACCAGAGGAGAAACTGAAAGAATCAGAGGAGAATTAGAAGCGGATAGGATTGGACCTTTGACAAAACCCTGAAATAATATGATTTGTACACCTGGACCAGAGTTTAAGGAGGTCAATTTCAGTGATCAAATTCGCCAGCGACCCAGTGGGAATTGACGATCTATCGGTGTACGTGCCTAAGCTCTTCTTGTCCACTACGGGGGAGTTTGCCGCCTCCAGGTCAATCGATCCGGCTAAGCTGACCAAAGGGATAGGTATCGAGAGGATGAGCATTCCTGACGCCCATGAAGATGCCGCAACCATGGGTGCTATGTCAATGCTGGACCTCATGAGAAGGAACGATCTGTTGCCGGACCAGATCGGCAAGATCTATGTTGGCACAGAGTCGGGAGTTGACGAGGCCAAAGCCATAGGTACCTACATAATAGGCATGCTGGAGAAGATCTACGGTACTGGCTCCTTCGAGGAATGCTCCACTGTTGAGCTGAAGTCTGCCTGCATTGGCGCCACCTATGCCCTGGAGAACTTGTGCAACTGGGCGACCTTGAACGACGAAGACAAGGCTGGCATAGTCATCGCCTCCGACATCGCCAGGTACAGCCTGAACTCCTCCGGTGAATACACTCAGGGCGCGGGGTCGGTCTCCCTCCTGGTCAGGAAGAACCCACGGCTAATGTCAATGGATGGATTCACGGGCTCCTTCATCAGGAACGAGGACGACTTTTTCCGGCCTATCGGTGCGTGCACAGCAGTGGTTCATGGCAAAAAAAGCAATGATTGTTATTTAACTGCCGTAGACAGGGCCTTTGCCTCCTACAAGAAAAAAGCCTTGAGAACTGGCACGATCAAGCTGAACGATAATGAGTGCCTTACAGATCACCTCGCTCACCTTCTCTTTCATATACCATATCCGAGGATGGCGGAGTATGCCTCTGCTTCCATCTTCAGAGCTGAGTGGCGAGATCTGTCCAGGTGGAAAGACATCGAATCGAAGATCGGAGAGGAACCGCTGCCGGATGCCTTCTGTGATATAAACGAGTATCTGGCAGTGGATGCAGCCTTTGGAAAGAAGTTCTCCAAAACCGAGCAATTCCTGGATGCCTACAACTCCAAGGTTAAGGATTCCACAACAATCTCCAGACAGGTGGGGAACATTTACACCGGATCTCTTTACCTCGGTCTGGCCAGCCTGGCTGAACTGCACAAGCTTGTTCCCGGTGAGAGGGTTTGCTTCTGCTCCTACGGAAGCGGATGCTCGGCCATGGTCTTCTCCGGGGTTGTTCAGCCTGATATGGAGCCATTGACTCCAAGAAATATCCTGGAGCGCTTGAATGGAAGGACCGAGATTAACCTGGAGGATTACGAGATGCTACACGAAAAAAGAAGGACAAAGAGCATTCTTGATCTTACTGATGAGTTCGTCTTTACCGGCATAGACGAATACGGATATAGGAACTACGACTTTGTAAATTAGACTAATCGGACGGCTATTTAAAAAAATCAAAGATTGTCAGGCACTTCTTGTTGTACCTGACATCTTTTAAACCTTTGGAAGCACTGTTATCTGGCCCTTCATGCCCATATAGTCGTGGAAAATACAGAGATATTTGTAAGTTCCAATCGTGTCGAAAGTGAGATTGTAGCTGCGGGGTCCTGGCAAGGGCAACATCGTCCCCCAGATGGCACCGGAGTTGAAGTAGTCCTTACCGCTGTAAACCTTGCCACCGGCAGGCATCTGCATTGTTGGATTTAGGACGAACTTTGGCGGTCCTCTCTGTTGGGGTTCTACCAGCACAAGGTCGGGTTCCTTGCCTCCCGACAGGAAGGAAACAGTGTGGGGCACCTCAACATCTCCCCGAGTCCACTCAACTGAATCACCTGCATGAATGGTCAGATTCGTGGGGATAAAGCGCATCCAGGAAATGAGTCCGTCACCATAACCTAACTTTACCTCATGGATGGTCGTCCCGTTCGGACCAGGATGAGTGGATACATTTTCGACTGTAGGCTCAACTCTTAAAGCCGCGTTCATATCTGCCGCTAGAAGCTTCGTAACCTCAGCATCGATCTGCTCCTGTGTCTTGGGATACGGCTTACCTGCGGGCTGCACAGTGACATTGCCTCTCATCATGTTGTGGAAGCCGCAGAAGTACTCGAAGGTTCCTGGCTTGGTGAAGGTCAGGTTGTAAGCTCTGGGGAAAGTCGGCTCCACATCAAGTTGTCCTGAACCAGTCAGCTTAGTCCCGTTATAGGACGGGCCACCCTGAGGAAGTATCACAAGTGGGTTAAATAGCAAGCGATGACTGCTATTATTTTCTGGAGTTAGAAGGTCGGGCATCTTTCCCCCTGGACCGAGGAAGGTTGCAGTGTGCGGCTCAGATCCTTTGAGAATCCATTCTATCTTATCGCCAACATTGATGGTAATGTTCTCGGGATAGAAGCGCATAAACTGCCAGGCCCCTGATGGGCCATACTCCTGAGGCTCGACTGCGGCTTCTCCACCCATCAGCACCGTCCAGGTCACTGGACCGGTCTTGGCCACACCTCCGGATGGATTTTGTGCAAAAGTGGTGCCTACAAAAACGGCAAGCACTATAGCACAGACAATTGAACAGACCAGCGGATACTTCGACATCCGCCACTGAAGGAAATTATGCCCGTTTCGTTTTTCTGACATAGGATACACACTCCGCATGATTTTAATGCGATTGTAATAGAACCGCAACACTATTCTTGAACTTCAAACTTATTATACCTTTTTAACATGATGTCAGAGTCTTCGGCTAAGGCATAAAGACATTTACGAAGTGGGTAGGACTAAAGACCGGATCCTTCTGTGAGAAAATAAAGAACCAAAAACAAGATACCGGAGATTCACCCAATCTGAAAACATCTCATGGAGATTGATCCATGTTGAAATCCTTCGTAGGTAAAGGCTATGGGTTCATCTTTTTCCCGTAGCGCGATAGTGTATATCATCGGCAGGTAGTGGTCGAGAGTGGGCACGGCATAAGAAGCTGCATTTCCCATTTTTCCAAAATTGATCAAACCTTTCGGATTCCATTCCAGCAGATTTGCCTTTGCCATCTCGTCAAATTCGACAGCCCAATCGTACGGCTTTGCGTTGATGTTACCGAAATCAATCAGCCTGAGATTGTGTACGATGTTGCCGCTGCCAATGATCAGGACTCCTTTTTCCCTAGATTCTGCTAGCTCCGATGCCAGATCAAAATAGTGGTACTGCAGAGGCCTTGGATTCCAATCGTTGAAGGAATAATCAAGGCTCATCTCAAATACGGGTATGTCTGCCTCTGGATACATATGCTTCAGGATTGCCCAAGAAGCGTGATCCAGTCCCCATTCATAGTCGCATTTCACCTTGACCTTATTTACCGATTCCGTAACAAGCTTAGCGTAATCAGGGGCACCGGGACTCGGATATCTAATACTGTACAATTCTTCAGGAAATCCGTAGAAATCATGAATCGTCCTTGGCTTGCCCATGCAGGCAACATAAGTTCCGTCTGTCAGCCAGTGGGCTGAGATCACCATTATCGCCCTTGGTCTGGGCAGAGTTCTGCCTAGATCAGCGAGGCTCTTCGTAAAGTCGTTCTTCAGGATTACGTTCATGGGCGAGCCGTGGCCAATGAACAGCGCAGGCATCCTTTCTCCTTCATGCCAGATTTTTTCGCTCATCTAAGATCTTTATCTTCAATCAGACATTATGAACTGCTTCCAGGCGACGTCCCCACTTCTGCGACAGCAAGATCCATAGTGATCAAATCCGGGGCTACAACCACGTTAACATTCGCTGTGACGCCTCCTCTTGAAGAAAATGGCAGCGATAACGCTGGAATCAAGAACCAGCTTTATCTGGCATCTCGATCCTCTCGTATCATTGCAGCAGCTCCAATCTCATTAGGTGTCTGATGTTTCCAGAGCGCTTTAGCTTCGTCCAGGAGTTTCGCCTTCTTCCTTTCCCTGACCATTCTCTCCGCCATCTGACGGATCTCTGACTGCCAGTTTACATCAGGTGGTTCATCCATCATGCGCCTCATGTCTTCTCCAATGCAGATGCTGTAACGCAATTGAACTTGTAGAAATATCCGTTAATAATGTATATAAAAGTTGTTTACCTTCTGTCTAGATGTACTTAGGCATTGCTTCAATCCCGATCGTGTTTCCCGAGATTGCTGCAAATGCATCATTCAATCGTTATTTCAGGCTATAACCATTATGAGAACACAATGCTATATACGAAGAGACAAATGGTAAGGGCGATATGATAAGGTAGTGTGCCGAGATTTCTGTAATTTGGAGTTGCCCTGTATCCCAACATACTCAATCAGCATCCATAGATAAATACTTTTTAGCGGTCAGCCATTCTTCGTTGATATCGATGAGGATCGAAACCCCTAACCTCATGAACGAGCTCTCACTTGGGAAGGCACCGACTACCCTGGATCTTCTTTTCAGCTCCTTGTTGATCCTCTCCAGCCCGTTTGTAGTCCGAATCCTTCTCCAGTGACCTCTGGGGAATGCCCTGTAATTCCACAGACTGAATCTGAAGCGGTCGATAGTGTCAGCAGATTTCGCATAACCTCTTTCCCTCAATTCTTTCGCTAAGTCCTGTATCTTGATTTCGTCTTCCAGAGCGATCTTGATCTTATCGGCGATCTCCTTATGATACTTCTTGGCAACGTTTCTCAAGACCGCTCTTGAAAAGTGAACGTGACACATTTGCCATGAAGCACCAAGAAATGATTTCTCAACCGCTTTCTGGATTCCCTTATGACCATCTGATATCACGAGCTTTACTCCGGACAACCCACGATCCGCCAGATCTTGAAATAATCCCGACCAGAAGAGTTCATCTTCACTGTCAGCTATTCTTGCGCCAAGTATCTCGCGATAACCGTCATCTCTAACACCTGTGACGATCATGAAAGCTTTGGTAACATATCTTGATTCTGTTCTTACTTTGAAGTAGCTTGCATCTACATAAAGATAAGGAATAGGACGTTCGATAGGTTTCTTCAGGAATTCTTCTACCTTCTCGTCAAGCTCTTTGGATATCCTGGAAACGCTAGAGGCAGATAAATTCTCGATGCCAAATCGAGAGACAATATCTTGGATTCTCCTGGTTGAAACCCCCTGGAGATACGATTCGAGTACAGCGTTGACCAAAGCCTTCTCTACGCGCGAAAATCTGTCGAACACCTTGGTTTCGAAGGAAATTTCACGGAATTGAGGTTTCTTGAGTCGGAGCTCTCCAACTCGCGTCTTCAGAGATCTTTCCTTGTAGCCATTCCTATGTGCCTTTCGGGATTCGACTCTCTGATACGGTTCTGCATCTGCCTGTTGCGCCGCTTCTAGCTGCATTACAAGGTTCAAGAACCAGGTCAGAAGCTTCTTTAGTCCATCTTCCTGATCGATAAGGTAATCTTCCAAGAGTGCTATGGGTATCATGGTCCTGTGTCCTCCTTTTCTCAAGATTGGATAGGATACAGGGCCGATAATCATTCTTATTATCAAAGTACAGAAAAATCGTTACACTGCCTATGATAACCGGCATTCTTAAAGAACCTCTGAATAATACATTACTTTATTTGACAAAGAATGATTGGTATGATAAGTATTGGGAGCGTTATCTAAACGAAATCAAGGGTAGTGAGGCATTTGACGAAGAAGGGAAAATTAGTATAATGATTTTTGAATCCGATCCTCGTGTTGAATTAATAATAGGGTATCTTGAAAACTATCTTTTACTTGGCAATCTTACAGGCGCCAATAGACTCGCCCTAGAGGAAGTCAGGGATTTCATTACAAATCTAAAAAATCCTCAGCTTTTGGGTTCAAAAGATTATTTCGATACGACCATAAATTCTCTAAGTGTGGCAATGTCTCGAATTAGTCCCTTAGTCAAAAAGAAAATAAATAAGCTATCCCCGCAAGAAATAGAAAGATTGGACGAAGCTATAGTCGCCTTCTCTAATTGCTGCTATTTCTCATGCACAATTATGGCAGTTTCTGCAGTAGAATCGAGGCTGCATTCGAAAATTAAAGGAATTAATGAAACTCTCTATGCGGAAAATTTTGAGTCTAGAACCCTCGGCCAGTTGATACAATTATTTAATAAGAATGATAATGATATTAGATATGACGAAATTAGGAAGCTTATGCCAGAAAAGTATTATCCTTTAATTCAATTATTGAACCAATATCGTATTCTATCTGCTCATCCGAAAAATAGTAGCATTGAACCTCACATTGCCGAGTCCATATTAAATTTATCATTTGCTTTTTTAACAGATTCATAAAGGTTAACTAATTGCTAAAAGAAAGATTAGTTGAACATTGCATCGATCCGCTGCTTTGGCCTCCCTTTTCGTGCGCATAGGCACCCATCGACCATGCTGCAAGGCTAAGCAGAATCATGATAATAAAAAACTCATGCTTCGTAAATTGATCTAAAATAGAATATAGTTGAATATGGCAGCGATCCGCGTTTCCCGAGAGCTCGCGCATCTGAGTACAGCACGGAACGTGGGCAGGCTTATCTTCTGAGTTCGGAATGGGTTCAGGAGTTACCCTGCCGCTATGGCCGCCATATTCGATTGAAGGCTTCGGAGTCGAACCGAAATATCAGGCCATTGCAAGTTTGAATCTGCAATTCCTTCCATCGAATAGAAGTCGTGTATCTAATTCAGCTTTGCGATCCAGATTTCGCCCGAGTTTAGCGGTAGCTTCTGCGAGAGCTATTAGTAGCCGTGAACTGAACACCTCGTTGCCTTGGTGCGTACATCCCGGCTCTATCAAACTCGTCTTCTACGAGAGCTCCCAACATGGTCTCTTTTCGGGTACAGTTTCGGGCTTAGATGCTTTCAGCCCTTATCTGTCAGCGCGTAGCTACTCGGCTTTGCCTTGCCAGACAGCCGATAGACCAGTGGCGCCGTTGGCTTGTTCCTCTCGTACTAAAGCCAACTTGCCCTCAGACCACTAAACACCCCTAACAGATAGTAACCGACCTGTCTCACGACGGTCTAAACCCAGCTCACGATCTCCTTTAATAGGCGAACAACCTCACCCTTGGCCGCTGCTGCACGGCCAGGATGGAAAGAACCGACATCGAGGTAGCAAGCCACCGGGTCGATATGTGCTCTTGCCGGTGACGACTCTGTTATCCCCGGGGTAGCTTTTCTGTCATCTAACGCTCTCACCAAGAGAGCTGAGAGGTTCGCTAAACCCGACTTTCGTCTTGTCACGTCTTGCTGTGTGACGTAACATCAGGCTGACTTATGCTTTTACACTCTTTGTTGGGTTTCCGACCCAACTGAGTCAACCTTAGGGCGCCCTTGATATCTTTTCGAGGGCGTGGCGCCCCACCCAAACTGCCCACCTACCGAGGTCCTCGTCTCCGAGTTAGGGCGGTAGCTCCGAAAGGGTAGTATTCCAATGATGACTCCACTCGAGCTGGCGCCCGAGCTTCGACGTCTCCTACCTATGCTATACAATCAGAACCACAACCCAACGGCAGGCTGCAGTAAAGCTCCACGGGGTCTTCACTTCCCATTAGGGGTCTCCAGACTCTGCACTGGAATGTAAGGTTCACCGGGTGTCAGCTAGGGACAGTGGGACTCTCGTTGATCCATTCATGCAAGCCGCCAATTAAGCGGCAAGGTACTACGCTACCTTAAGAGGGTCATAGTTACCCCCGCCGTTGACAGGCCCTTCTTCCCGTTGGACCGGGTTTTCAGGTACCTGCACTGGGCAGGATTCAGTGATTGTACTAGTCCTTACGGATTCGCAATCACCTATGTTGTTATTAGACAGTCAGAGTCCTCTTGTCACTGCGACCTGCTTCCTTCGAAGCAGGCACCACTTATCCCGAAGTTACGTGGCTAATTTGCCGAATTCCCTTAGCTAACATATGCCGACACGCCTTAGCCTTCTCAGCTTGGGGCACCTGTGTTGGTTCTCGGTACGGTCGTTCAACTCCCTTTTCATGGACTCCTGGAATTTGCTGACTTGCGTCATCACGGTTTCGCCCGGTTCTCGCCATTACGGCTCTCCACGGACTTCTGCGCTTGAACACCCTGGCGAGAGTGCTCAACATATCCGAAAGTGTTGGTTTTGTTGTTGAACGGTACAGGAATGTTAACCTGTTTCCCATTTGGCGTACTCTGATTAGGGTACGTCTTAGGACCGACTGACCCTCGGCTGACGAACATTGCCGAGGAACCCTGGCCCATACGGCGATCGGGATTCTCACCCGACTTTGCTGCTACTGCTACCAGGATTTTCGTCTCTGCATGGTCCACACCTCTTCACAGAGATGCTTCTGCCCACGCACAGCGCCTCCCTAACAGATCATCTTGCGATGCTCCGTGGTATCGGTAGTCGGCTTAGCCCCGTCAATTTTCGGGGCCCTGAACCTCGACTGGTGAGCTGTTACGCACTCTTTAAAGGGTAGCTGCTTCTAAGCTAACCTCCCAGTTGTTTATGGCCCAGGACACCCTTAGGTGTTGACACTTGGCCGACATTTGGGGACCTTAACCACGGTCTGGGTTGTCTCCCTTGCGGACTAGTAGCTTACCCACCAGCCCGGACTGCCGATCTTCTACGACGACGGCGGTTTGGGAGTTTGACAAGAGAACAGACTCTTTCGAGTCCGGCTTCCCCAATCGGTGCTCTACTCCGCCGACTATCTCGGATCGGGTCATACTGCGATATGTTTTGGGAGGAACCAGCTATTTCCGACCTCGATTGGACTTTCACCCCTAGACGCAGGTCTCGAGAGCGATTTGCATATCAACACCTCTAACGATCCTCCACGCGGCTTTCGCCACGCTTCGATCTGCCAACGCCTAGATCGCCCGGCTTCGGGTCGCATACGAGCGACTTCACGCACTTGAATACGTCGCGTCTCATTGCTTGCACGCGTGTCGCTTTCGCTACGGCTTCTTCCGTTAAGAAATTAGCCTCGCCGCTAATATGCACTCCCTGGTTCGTTCTTCAAAACGCATGTTAGAACGCCGGCAACTCTCCTCGTACTGCAGCGTCGCCACTGCCTCCTTCGGAGAGAAGATCCTTTCGCGCCCTAACGCACTATCACCAGCCAATTTCAGGCGCTTTGCACCTCCCTATTTGGGGTACTTTTCAGCTTTCGGTCACCCTACTACTGCGCTATCGGTCTCAAGACGTATTTAGCCTTGGAGGTTGGTGACCCCCAATTCCCCGCGAGATTTCCGACCCACGGTACTCAAGACAAGGCCCCGGTTCTTTGGGTTGCGTCTACGTGGCTATCACATTCTACGGCAGGTCATTTCAGACCATTTCGACTTCCCTTCCAGAACGTTTGGGCCAGCTTATAACACCACATCTCCCTTGCGGGATTCGGTTTGGGCTGTGCCGTTTTCACTCGCCGTTACTAACGGTATCTCGTTTGATTTCTTTTCCTGCCCCTACTAAGATGTTTCAATCCGGGGCGTTCCCGGTCTCTCTGGACCAGTCCGAAGACTAGGATTTCCCATTAGGAGATCCTCGGTTCAAAGGTTCCATGCACCTCGCCGAGGCTTATCGCAGCTTGGCACGTCCTTCATCAGCGCTTGAGCCGAGCCATCCGCTGGCTGGCATTTTTGCAGACTTTTTAATGCCCCACTAAACTCAGTGAGCGTCTGGTCGCAAAGCTTATACACGGCTTCCTAGGCCTCGTAAGGCCTCAGCCCTTCCCTACCGAGTCACCCTCGATAGGTGCATCTGAATGGACTTGCTGGGATTCGAACCCAGGGCCTCCGCCTTGCAAAGGCGGCGCTCTACCAGCTGAGCTACAAGCCCCAGCTTGTCCGCTAAATATTATATTCTCTTTTGCTAGTCCTGGTAACTTTTCAGCTTGCCGTGACCTGACGTCGCGGCTCTTACTTTCGTAAGACCTAACCGATATAAGTTTGGGGGGGCGTGCGTAACATGCACGCCCGATCTTTAGGAGGTGATCCAGCCGCAGATTCCCCTACGGCTACCTTGTTACGACTTAACCCCTCTTGCAAAGCTTGAATTCGGACGCGTCAATGAGACGCGCCCTCATTCAGACCCTACTCGAGTGGTTTGACGGGCGGTGTGTGCAAGGAGCAGGGACGTATTCACCGCACACTGTTGATGTGCGATTACTACGGATTCCAGCTTCACGAGGGCGAGTTGCAGCCCTCGATCCGAACTAAGATTGGCGTTAGGAGATTTCCATCCCCTTTCGGGGTAGATACCCATTGTACCAACCATTGTAGCTCGCGTGTAGCCCGGGATATTCGGGGCATACTGACCTACCGTTGCCCATTCCTTCCTCCGCTTTAGCAGCGGCGGTCCCCACAGTGTACCCGTCACTCCTGAGAGTACGCTGGCAACTGTGGGCGTGGGTCTCGCTCGTTGCCTGACTTAACAGGATGCTTCACAGTACGAACTGACGACGGCCATGCACCACCTCTCAGCTAATCCGGCAAGGTCTTCAGCCTGGCCTTCATATCGCTGTCGGTCCCGGTGAGATTTCCGGCGTTGAATCCAATTAAACCGCAAGCTCCACCCGTTGTAGTGCTCCCCCGCCAATTCCTTTAAGTTTCAGCCTTGCGGCCGTACTTCCCAGGTGGCTCGCTTCACGGCTTCCCTACGGCACCGACCACGGTCGCACCGTGGCCGACACCTAGCGAGTATCGTTTACGGCTAGGACTACCCGGGTATCTAATCCGGTTCGTGCCCCTAGCTTTCGTCCCTTGCCGTCAGATCCGTTCTGGTGAGACGCCTTCGCCACTGGTGGTCCCTCAAGGATTACAAGATTTCACCCCTACCCCTGAGGTACCTCTCACCTCTCCCGGTCTCGAGCCGATCAGTATCTCCTGAAAGCCTGACAGTTAAGCTGCCAGATTTCCCAAGAGACTTAGTCAGCCGGCTACAGACCCTTTAGACCCAATAATAGCGGTTACCACTCGAGCCGCCGGTGTTACCGCGGCGGCTGGCACCGGTCTTGCCCGGCCCTTGCTATGCAATGCTTTTTAGGCATTACGACAGCCAGGATTGTATCCTGGCACTCGAGGTCCCCTTATCGCTGTTTCCAGCATTGTAAAGTTTTCGCGCCTGCTGCACCCCGTAGGGCCTGGATTCGTGTCTCAGAATCCATCTCCGGGCTCTTGCTCTCACAACCCGTACCCGTCGTAGGCTAGTAGGTACGTTACACCCACTACTACCCTGATAGGCCGCAGACCCATCCTTAGGCGCCGGAGCTTTCTATCGCGACGCATTCCAGCATTCGCGAGATATCCGGTATTATTCCCAGTTTCCCGGGGTTATCCCAGGCCTAAGGGTAGGTTGTCCACGTGTTACTGAGCAGTACGCCATGTATTGCTACATTCGACTCGCATGGCTTAGTCGAACCTCGATAGCAGTAACCTCTGGCAGGATCAACCAGAATTGAGAAGTATTACTGTTTTTTATCGGTTGGGAATTGGCTGAGTTGCCTAGACTAGCGTCAGACAGGACATTCTTCCTGTCTCCACATTAAACTGTTGTACCGCAGCTTGGAATTCGGCTCATCATTCTTATCAGAGCCGTAGCCTTTTACTTCTGCGGTGCCTTTTTCGGCCTCCGTACAAAGCAGGTCCTGGTATTTAACTGTTTCTGTCGGGGACTTTCCCGCCAGAAACCTTTTGGCCTGTTTCGCACATCGGCCCATATAGGTAATCGGATCTACTATTTAACGTTTCCTATTGAACGAAGACTTTCGGCTTTTACTATCCGAGAGAACTCCCAAGTGAGAACTGAACTACGTATCCGGATTCCCCTCCTATGCTACCGATCATTTAAGCTTGGCTGTGAACTGGATGTATGTGTAGGAAGAGAATTAACGAATGAGTGGAAGGAGACGAGAACTGCAAATAAGGCGATGTGAGACCGTTTTAAGGGGGACTAAACGTCGCGAATTGCAGTAAATATATTATTAAGTCTTTCATAGCCTCTTGAGGATAACGAGCGTCGAATCATTCTTGAGCGGATGGTCCTTTATGTGCAATCTCATCTCTTTCTCGATCACGCTCAGAATTTCTGATGCAGAAAGAGATCTATTCTCCTTAACTACCGTTATCAGGCGCTCTGCTCCTTGCTGTGCCCTCCAAGCATTTGTGGCTTCTGTAACCCCATCCGAATACACCATCAAAACGTCGCCCTGCTGAACAGGTATGCGCTCCGGATGCAGATCCAGACGATCAAGAGCCCCTAGCGCAATGCCCCCACCCCCAAGTGTGTCTACAGATCCACCAGAGTCAACGATGAAGCCTGGGTTAAAGCCAGCATTCACGAACTCCATAGTGTGCTTTATGGTATCAAGTACGGCGTAAAAACAAGCAAGATTCTTGCCCTGAGCGCGCTCGCTAATTTGAAGGTTCACCTCGGACAGAACCTTCGAAGGGTCCTTATTCCGGGAAGAAGACTGTATTATTGCTCTGGACGCGACTGCCAGCATGGCACCAGCTATCCCACTTTCCGAAACCTCTGCTATGGAAATTGCAACATTATCCTCTCCCACATCCATCACATCGAAAAAATCAAATCCGCTATCAACAGACGGTATCGATAGTGCTGCTATTTCGTATCCTTCTGGCTGAGGGATGTCACCAAATGCGAGGCCAAGTTTTACCTTTCCCCAGAACTCTATCTCCTTTTGGTGGGCTCCGCGATCCTCTGCGATCGCCTCGCTTTCGGCGAGATAATGCTTCATGCCTTCTGAGACGTTCGAAAAGGCCGCACCTATGATTCCAATATTACCTGCGGATATTTCGGGTATGTCTAGGTCACCATTCCGAATCCTATCCGCTGCCTCCTCGAGGTCTTTAGCCTGGCCCTCAATCTTCCGGCTCATCAGGAATCCGAATGATGCCGCAATAAGACCAGTCAAAATAACGATAGCTATAGCAGATTCCCTGGTCACTCTGACCGCGTCGGCTAGCCCCTGGGTTACGCCTTTGGCTGTTTCTCTGATTCCGGCATCTATAAACCTGGCAGGCAGACTCATCTCCTCTGCAGGATAGGCTATCCCAAAGCTCCAACCGAGAGTCGTTATTGGAGCATAGGCCACATACCCATCACCCTTTCCTAGGCCTATTACTGCAGATCCCGTCTCGCCATGGAGCATGTTGCGAACTAACTCTCGGATCTCAGAGCTGTTTGACTCATAGAAGTTTTCAGAATCGAAGAGATGGACCAGCTGGCCTCTAGGGCTGGCAGACGACCGCATTAAAACGGAGCCCGATTCGTCAACTATGAAAGGATAGCCCCGCCCGCCAAGAGTTGTCAGGTCGTTGTAGACAGAAGCCAGAGAAACGTTCATCCCGGCAACCCCGAACATCTGATCACCACGGCGAATTGGAGTTGAGCAGGTTATGGTTAAGGACCCTCTTGAATCGGTGTAAGGCGTTGTCCAGGTTGTTTTTCCGATGCTCTTGGCTGTAATGTACCAAGATGTTTCCCTGTAATCGAACGGAGCCTGTTTCGAGAGTTCATTATCTATATTTGGCCAGGTGGCTAGCACTCCATCTTCTGTTCCTATGTAGCCCAAGCTGGCAAGCGGCTCTGCTTCTACAACGCTCTGCAATATCGTAGCTGGACCACAGAGGGATGATAAAGTGCCTTTCATCTTCCCTCGCAGTGTGTCATTGGCACCCAGCGGGGCAATCCAAATGCCTACTTGAACCTCACAGCTCTGGTT